>JBJTLX010000003.1:0-17791 GCA_046063245.1 Novosphingobium sp. | reverse complement strand
CCCGGCTGCTGCCATCGCACCTTGCTGCGCGGTGCGGTGCTGGCGGGGTTCGAGGCTATCGATCTCTATCCCTGACAGGACTTGTCCCATGCACCTCAACCACGCCCCCGACGCCCCGCGCGGTGACGAAATCACCTTCGACCAGTTTCTCAGCGTCGATATCCGCATCGGCACGATCCTTTCCGCCGAACCGTTCCCCGAAGCGCGCAAGCCGGCGTACAAGCTGCTGATCGATTTCGGCCCGGCGATCGGGGTAAAGAAATCGAGCGCGCAGATCACCGACCGCTATGCCCTGGAGGACCTGCCCGGCCGCCAGGTTGCCGCGGTGGTCAATTTCCCGCCGCGCCAGATCGGCAAGTTCATGTCCGAAGTGCTGACCCTGGGCTTTGGCGACGATGCCGGCGCGGTGATCCTGTTCGCGCCTGACCGCCCGGTGCCTAATGGATCGCGGCTGTTTTAGCCGACCAGCGCCACCGCGCGGATCCAGCCGGCGCTGGCGCCCTCGATCTTCACCGGGAAGCAGCTGAACGTAAAGCCAAAAGGCGGCAGCGCGGCCAGGTTGGTCAGCTTCTCGATCTGGTAATAGGGCCGGATCCGCCCGGCCTTGTGGCCTTCCCAGATGATCGCCGGGTCGCGGCTTTCGGCCCAGCGCCTCGCGGTGTGGCTGAACGGGGCGTCCCATGACCAGGCGTCGGTGCCGACCACCTCGACCCCGCGCTCGGTCAGCCACAGTGTCGCCTCGGCCCCCAGGCCCACGCCCTGATCGGTGAAATTGTCGGTGCCGTAAATCGCGCCCGACTGGATCAGCACGATGTCGAGCGGCTGGAGCGCATAGCCGATCCGCGCCAGCTCCGCCTCGACCTGCGCCGCGCTGACCACGGTGCCGTGCGGCAAGTGGCTGAAATCGAGCTTCACGCCGGGACGGAAGAATCGGTCGAGCGGGGCTTCGTCGATGGTCGGGGCGCGCCGCGCGCCGTCGTCAGTGGTCGAGTGATAGTGCCACGGCGCATCCATATGGGTGCCGTTGTGGGTCGACAGCGTCAGCGTCTCCACCGCCCAGCCTTCGCCGTCAGGCAGGTCCTGCTTGGTCAGCCCGGGGAAGAACAGCGCGATCTGCTGCCAGCTTTCCGAATGGTCGGTATAGCTGATCTGGGGCAGCATCACCGGCGGGTCGGACACGACCTTGGTGGTGATCGGGATCGACAGGTCGATGAATTGCGTCATGACCTGAGTGTTGACCTGCTTTCCGTTTACGTCAATGGCAAGGTGCATGAGCTTGCCCCGCACCCTTGCCGCCCTTCGCCCGACCGCCGACGGCTTTGCCGCCGCCATTCCCGAGGACTGGATGCAGGGACGCACCGCTTATGGCGGGTTTTCGGCGGCGCTGGCGCTCCATGCGGCGCAGCGCCTGGCGAGTGATCTGCCGCCGTTGCGTTCGGCCCAGGTCAGCTTCGTCGGACCGCTGGCGGGCGAGGTCTCGGTCAGCGCGCGGATGCTGCGGCGCGGGCGCAATGCCAGCTGGGTCAGCGCCCAGGTCGTGTCCGAGGCGGGTGTCGGCCTGACCGCGACCTTCGTCTTCATGGGCGCGGTGGAGCAGAGCCCGCTGCACCTTCATGATGTCCCGCTGCCGCATGACCTGATCCCGCTCGATCAGGCCGTGCCGCTGCCGCTGCGCGCCGGACCCAGCTTTGCCCCCAATTTCGAGCGGCGGTTTGCCTTGCCGCAAAGCGAGGGGAGAGAGCCGGTGATCTGCTGGTGGGAACGGCTGCGCGATGCCGAGGGCCTCGATCCGATGGTCGCGCTGATCCTGCTGGCCGATGCCCTGCCTCCCGGCGTGATGCCGCTGACCGGACCGGTGCCGCTGAGCTCGATGACCTGGCTGGTCAACCTGCTGACTCCGCAGCCAGAGACCGACGACGGATGGTTCCTGCTTCGCGCCAAGGGCAATTATGCCGAAAAGGGCTGCTCGAGCCAGGACATGGCGATCTGGAACACCCGCGGCGAGGCGGTCGCGGTCGGCATGCAGTCGATCGCGTTGTTCGGCTAGACCGCGGCAGGCTCTGCGCCGTCGAGGCGGTGGGCCAGGAACAGCTTGAACAGCACGAAGGCCAGCAGCGCCGCGGCCGAGGCGGCGACGTGGACCAGCCAGAAAGTGGCGGTCGGCATCGTTTCGTACCACCCGCCGACGATCCCGGTGACCTTGTTGGCGATGAAGAAGTTGAGATAGAAGACCCCGATCACCGTTCCGCCGATTGCCGCGGGGGCGAGGCGCGAAAACAGCGCCAGCGATACCGGCGAGATGTTTGCAAAGCCGATCTCGTTGATGACGATGAAGGCCAATGGCCAATAGAGCGGGATCTTGCCGCCGCCCTGATGCGCCGCGACGAAGGCGAGCAGCAACCCGCCGCCGACCGTGAACACGCTGCCGATGATCATCTTGCCCAGCTCGTCCGGCTCGCGGCGGCGCTTGCCGTACCATCTCCAGAACGCAACCATGCCGCCCATGATCGCAAAGGCGATCGCCGCGTCGAAACTGATCAGCCAGCTGGTCGGCATGACATAGCTGAACAGGTGCATGTCGAAGCGTTCGTCGCCCCAGACCAGAAAGACATTGAACAGCTGCTGATTGATCAGGTGCGCCAGGCCCAGGATCGGGACCAGCACCAGCAGCGCGAAGATGCGCCAGGCCTCGCCGTTTTGCAGCTTGGGCCGGGGTGCGCCGGTCTGCACCTTGCGCTCGGCCGGCAGCCACGGCCCGGCCTTGAGGTAAAGCAGCAGCCCCAGGACCATAACTATCCCCGCCGCGCCGAAGCCATAGTGCCAGCCGACCCGCTCACCCAGCGTCCCTGCGATCAGCGGCGCCACTATCACGCTGCCGCTGATCGCCATGTAGAAGATCTGGAACGCGGTGGCGCGGCGCAGGTCGCCGGCTTCATAGAGTTCGCCGACCTGGCCGGCGATGTTGCCCTTGAACAATCCGACCCCGACCAGCAGCGACAGCAGCGCGAACAGGAACGCGCCCTCGATCGCCATCAGGAAATGCCCCAGCGACATGATCACCGCGCCGAGGATCAAGGCGGTGCGGCGCCCGGTCCAGCGATCGGCGATCAGTCCGCCGAGGATCGGGGTGAGGTAGACCAGACTGGTGTAATCGCCGAAGATCGCCGAGGACAGCGGCTGGCGCTCCAGCCCGACGTAGTGCCACGAGCGCAGCCAATCGAGCCCGATCACCCCGCCGACATGTTCGGGTTTCAGCAGGTACTTGACCATGTACAGCACCAGCAGGGTCTGCATCGAATAGTACGAGAACCGCTCGCAGCCCTCGACAATGGCGAGAAAGCCGAGGCCCTTGGGGTGACCGAGAAAGGCGCGGTCGTCGGGTCCGCTCGCGGCTGCCGTTGCAGCGGCGGCGTCTGCGCTCACGCCGCTGCCGCCAGTTCGGCGTCGAGGAAGGCCGCGACATCGTCCAGCGCAACGTCCCGCGCCAAAAAGGCCTGGCCGATCCCGCGCAGCAGGACGAAGGGCAGGGTGCCCGCGTCCATCTTCTTGTCTTGGAGCATGTGGGCGACCAGCGCGGCGCCGTTGCAGTTCAGGCCCAGGGCGGAAATATCCGCCGCCATGCCGAGTGTGCCCAGATGGCCTGCCAGATGCTCGGCACTGGCCCGCGGCATCAGTCCGCGCCGCGCCGAATAGCGCGCCGCCAGAACCATGCCCAGCGCCACCGCCTCGCCGTGGAGCAGCGCCTCGGAAAAGCCGGTCTGCGCCTCCAGCGCGTGACCGAAGGTATGGCCCAGGTTGAGCAGGGCGCGCGCACCGGTGGTCTCGCGCTCGTCCTCGGCCACGATCCGGGCCTTGGCGGCGACCGAGTGCGCCACGGCATATTCGCGCCGCGTCGGATCGCCCGCCAGCATCGCTGCGGCATTGGCATCGCACCAGGCAAAGAAATCGGCATCGCCGAGCAGGCCGTACTTCACCACCTCGGCATATCCCGCCAGCAGCTCGCGCCGCGGCAGGGTGTCGAGCACGGCGAGGTCGGCCAGCACCAGCGCCGGCTGATGGAACGCGCCAACCAGGTTCTTGCCCGCCGCGGTGTTGATCGCGGTCTTGCCGCCGACGCTCGAATCGACCTGGGCCAGCAATGAGGTCGGCAGCTGGATGAAGTGGCAGCCGCGCTTGAGCACGGCCGCAGCGAAGCCGGTGAGATCGCCGATCACCCCGCCGCCCAGCGCCAGCACGTGATCGCCGCGTTCGACTTCCTCGGCCAGCAGCCAGTCGACCGTCGCGGCCAGCTGGTCCCAGCTCTTGGTCGCCTCGCCGGGGGGAAGGATCCGCCACACCGCCTCGTGCCCGCCTTCATGCAGTGCGTTTTCAATCACCGCGCCCCACGCGGCGTGGACATGGGCGTCGGTGACGATCGGCACCCGGCGCTTGCGCAGCTTGCCGCGGCACTGTTCGACCAGGGTGGCGAGCAGCCCGGTGCCGACCCGCACCTCATAGGGGGCACCGGCGATCGCGACGGGGATTACTGCCATGCGTCGATACCCTTCAGAACCTTGGCGACCGTGCGCGAATGCGGGCCGGGCGTGCTTTTGACATGGATCGGCGCCTCGCCATAGAACGGTGCGCGATCGTTGCGCAGGCGGGTCAGGATCTCGCGCGGATCGCCCTGGCGCAGCAGCGGACGGCTGTCCTTGCGGCCGACCCGTTCCATCAGGGTGTCGACGTCGCTGTCCAGCCAGACCGCGATGGCGCGGTCGAGGATCAGCCGGCGCGTCTCGGCGTTGACGAAGGCGCCCCCGCCGGTGGCGATGATGCAGCGGTGATCGGCGCCGTCGATCAGCCGGGCGATGACCCGGCGCTCGCCGCTGCGGAAATAGTCCTCGCCGAACTGTTCGAAGATTTCGGCAATCGACATCTGCGCGGCGCGCTCGATTTCCTCGTCGGCATCGATGAACGGCAGGTGGAGCAGGCTGGCCAGCTTGCGCCCGACACTCGATTTGCCCACGCCCATCATCCCGACCAGCACGACCGGACGGTCGAGCCGACGCGCCAGTGCCTCGATTTCGGCGTGCGAGAGCGTGGATTGATCGAGCTGCATTGCGGTCTCGCCTATAGATAGGCTAACCCACCGTGCAAGTGTCAGGGATGAGAGGTCGCCGGTGGCGTTGAAGTTGCGCAGGGAATGGGTCGTGGGTCTGGTATTGCTCGGTCTGGCGGTTCTGGCCGTGCTGGTGCTGGCCTGGCGCGACGCCGGAAACGAGCCGGTGCGCCCGCTGACTGCGCCGGCCGTCCTGCCCGGAGCAAACCAATGAAGCGCGCAGCGTTGCTGATCGCAGGGACCGCGCTGGCGCTGACATCGGTCTGGGCGGTGGCGCAGGATTCGCCCGAATCGCTGCTGCCGCCGGGTTTTGAAAAGCCCAAGCCAGCGCCCAGGGCGGACAATCCCGCGCCCAGCGCCACATCGTCGCCGGTGGTCCAGCCGATCCCGGCGGGGGGCGGCAATGCGGGCCCCGCTGCGCCGCGCGCTCTGACCTTGCCCTCGGGCGCAAGGATCCCGACGCTGCGCGAACTCGAAGCGATGTCGCCCGACCAGCTTGACGAGCTGCTGGGCCTGAAGCCCAAGTTCGACATGCCCGGCGCGGCGCGGCGCTCGATGAGCCGGGTCGGGATCTTGTCGAGCGGCGAGGGCGGCCTGCCTGCTGCCGCGCTGGTGCGGCAGCCCGCGGCGCTGGTCCGTGCGGCGCTCGACGGCAACAAGGGCGCGATGGTTTCGCGCTGGGGCCACATCCTGCTGCGCCGTGCGCTGGCCTCGCGGCTCGACGCGCCGGCGGGGATGAACCCGGCCGATTTTGCCGCATCACGGGCCGCCTTGCTGGTCCGCATGGGCGAGGGCGAGGCGGCGCGGGCCATGGTCCAGGATGTCGACGCCGGCAATTACACGCCGGCGATGACCCAGGCAGCGATGGACGCCTATGCCGCCACCGCCGACATCACCGGAATGTGCCCGGTGATCGCGGTCCATGGCGGGGTGCGCAAGGATGCCGACTGGCGCGTCCTGCGCTCGATCTGCGCCTCGTTCCAGGGCGACGGCGCATCGGGCATGGCGCAGCTCGGCCAGCTTGAACGCGGCGGGGTATGGCCGCGGATCGACATGCTGCTGGCCCGCAAATACGCCGGTGCCGCGGGACGCTCGCGCCAGGCGGTCAAGATCGAGTGGGACAATGTCGACGGGATGACGCCGTGGCGTTATGCCCTGACCATCGCGGTCGGGCTGGAACCGCCGGCCAGCCTGATGCGCGACGCCGGGTCGCGATACACCCTGACCGCGGCGACCGCGCCGATGCTGCCGCTGTCCAGCCGCGCAGCGGCCGCCGATCAGGCGGCGGGGACGGGCGTGCTGTCAGGCGCGGCAATGGTCGATCTCTACAGCCAGATCTATGCCCAGGACGACATTACCGGAGATTGGGCCGACCGCGCCGATACCCTGCGCAGCGCCTATACCGGCGCGACACCGCAGGAGCGAATGACCGCAATCCGTGCGCTGTGGGACGGCGGGAGCAATCCGCAGGCGCGCTATTCGCGCCAGGTGCTAACGTCCTATGCCGCCGCGCGGATGCCGGTGGACGGTGCCTTCGCGCAGGAATCGGGCGATCTGGTCGCATCGATGCTGGCCGCCGGGCTCGACCGCAACGCACTGCGCTGGTTGCCGCAGGCGGCCAAGGGCGGGCTGGCCTGGGCGCAGCTGGTGCTGATCGCGCCCGATGGGCAGGGCGCGGTCGAAAGCGGCGCGCTGGACGATTTCTATGACAACGACAGCAGCGACGCGCACCGCAAATCGCGTTTCCTGATCGCGGGTCTCGCCGGTCTGGGCCGGGTCGATAGCGCGGCATCGCGCGATTTTGCCGCCAAGCTGGGGATCGACCCCGGCCGCCAGACCCGCTGGACCACCCTGATCGATCAGGCCGCCGCGGTCGACAATCAGGCGCTGGTCGCGTTCCTGGCGGGGGTCGGGATGCAGGGCGATGGCTGGGACAAGATGACCAGCGTCAACCTGTTCCACATCGTCAGCGCGCTCAGCCGGGTCGGCCTGAAGACCGAGGCCCGGATGATCGCGGCCGAAGCGGTCGCGCGGGGCTGAGCGGCTGTCGGCCGCGATCGACGCCTTTCTGGCAATGCTCGCCGCCGAACGCGGCGCGGCCGGCAATACGCTGAGCGCCTATCGCCGCGACCTTGACGCCGCAGAGGCCGCGCTGGGCGATCTGCTGCGCGTGGACAATGCCGCGGTGGCTTCGCTCGGTGCCGCCTGGGCCGCGCTGGCACCGTCGAGCGTCGCGCGCAAATGTTCGGCCCTGCGCCAATTCTTCGGCTTTCTGGTCGATGAGGGCTGGCGCAAGGACGATCCCTCGCCCGCGCTGCCACGCCCGCGCAGCCGGCGGCCCCTGCCGCGGCTGTTGTCGCACGCCGAGATTGCGGCGCTGTTCGGCCAGGCCGAGGACGCGGCGCAGGATGGACAGGCCGAAGCGATCCGGATGCTGGCTCTGCTCGAACTGCTCTATGGCTCGGGGCTGCGCGCGACCGAGCTGGTCTCGCTGCCGCTGAACGCGGTGCCGCGCGATGCGCCGTTCCTCACCGTAACCGGCAAGGGCGGGCAGCAGCGCATGGTCCCGGTCAGCGGCCGGGCGCGCGGCGCGCTGTCGCGCTGGCTGGCGGTGCGCGGGCCCGGCGGCAGGATGCTGTTCCCGTCGCGCGGGGCGCAGGGCCACCTGTCCCGGGTCCGCCTGTTCCAGCTGCTGCGCGACCTGGCGGGCCGCGCCGGGCTCGATCCCGAAAAGGTCAGCCCGCACGTCCTGCGTCACGCCTTTGCCACGCACCTGCTCGAAGGCGGGGCGGACCTCAGGGTGCTGCAGACCCTGCTTGGCCATGCCGATATCGCGACGACGCAGATCTATACCCACGTCGACAGTGCCCGGCTGGTCGCGCTGGTCAATGCCCGGCATCCTCTTGCGGTACGGCCCAAGCAGGGCTAGCGCAGGACGATGATTTCCTACCTCGAGTTTGAAAAACCTGTCGCCGCGCTCGAAGCCCGCATTGCCGAGCTGCGCCAGACCGCCAGCACCGGCGACGTCGACATTTCCACCGAGATCCGCCGGCTCGAAGCCAAGAGCGCGGACCTGCTGGCCAGCACCTATGCCGCGCTGACCCCGTGGCAGAAAACCCAGGTTGCGCGCCACCCGATGCGGCCGCACTTCGTCGATTTCGTCGCCACCACCTTCACCGATTTCATGCCGCTGGGCGGGGATCGCTATTTCGGCGACGATCAGGCGATCATCGGCGGCTTCGCGCGCCTCGGGCCGGATGGCAATGGCCGCCGGGTCATGCTGATCGGCCACGAAAAGGGCCACGACACCCAAACCCGGATCAAGCACAACTTCGGCATGGGCAAACCCGAAGGGTACCGCAAGGCGATCCGCCTGATGGACCTGGCCGGACGCTTCGGCCTGCCGGTGGTGACGCTGGTCGATACCTCGGGCGCGTTCCCCGGGGTCGAGGCCGAGGAGCGCGGCCAGGCCGAGGCGATCGCCCGCTCGACCGAGGCGTGCCTGGGGCTGCCGGTGCCGATGGTCGCGGTGATCGTGGGCGAGGGCGGTTCGGGCGGCGCGGTCGCCCTGGCCAGCGCCGAGCGCGTGCTGATGCTTGAGCACGCGGTCTATTCGGTGATCTCGCCCGAGGCCGGCGCTTCGATCCTGTGGCGCACCGCCGACAAGGCGCAGGAGATGGCCGAGGCGATGAAGACCACCGCGCAGGATCTGCTCGCGCTTGGCGTGATCGACCGGATCGTCAAGGAACCGGTCGGCGGCGCGCACCGCAACCCCGAAGCCGCCGCGCTATCCGTGGGCAAGGCAATCGGCGAGGAGCTTGACGCGCTGGGCAAGCGCAGCCCCGCCGATTTGCGCCTGATGCGCGAAGAACGGTTCCTCAAAATCGGGCGCGATTGACGCGTTTTGGCCGTCATGTGTGGTTAACACACGGTAACTTATCGGTTTCCACCTCGTTCGGATCGGGTTAGCATCGCCGCCGAGCGCGAGGAGGAATGTATGAAACGGTTCACCCGGATTTTTGTCGATTGCATCAGCGGCGTAGCGCTGGTGGCACTGCCCGCGGCCGCCATTGCCCAGACCGCGGCGAGCGCCACCGGCGGCGCGGTGCAGACGATCAGCGCGTCGGACAAGGCGGCCGGGGCCAAGGCCCACCCGCAGCTCCTGGCCGAGTTTGGCGGGGCCGAAACCGGTCCGCAGGCCGCCTATGTCGAAACGATCGGCAAGAACATTGCCGTGCAGTCGGGTCTGTCGGGCGCGCGCAGCGACTTTACCGTCACCCTGCTCAACAGCCCGGTCAACAACGCATTCGCGATTCCGGGGGGCTATGTCTACACCACCCGCCAGCTGGTCGCGTTGATGAACAACGAGGCCGAACTGGCCGGGGTTCTGGGGCACGAAGTCGGCCACGTCGCCGCCCGCCACGCCGCCAAGCGGCAGAGCGCGGCGACCAAGAACACCATCATCGGCGTGCTCGGCACGGTGCTTTCGGGCGTGCTGCTGGGCAACAGCCAGGTCGGCCAGCTGTTGCAGAAGGGCTTTCAGCAAGGCTCGCAGCTGCTGACGCTGAAGTATTCGCGCGGGCAGGAGACCGAGGCCGACCAGCTCGGTATCACCTATCTCAAGCGCGCCGGGTACGATCCGCGCGCGATGTCGACCGTGCTGACCAGCCTGGCCAACCAGAACGCGCTCGACGCGCGGCTGATGGGGACGACCAACCAGGTTCCGGCCTGGGCATCGACTCACCCCGATCCGGCCTCGCGCGTCCGCGCCGCGCTGGCCTATGCCGGGACAGCGACCAAGGGCATCACCAATCGCGACACCTTCCTGACGCGGATCAGCGGGCTGACCTATGGCGACGATCCCAAGCAGGGCGTGGTCGAAGGGCGCAAGTTCACCCACCCCGATCTGCGGCTGGGGTTCGAGGCGCCCAACGGCTTCTTCATGATCAACGGCACCCAGGCGGTGAACATCTCGGGCCAGTCGGGCAAGGGCCAGTTCACCAGCGCGGCCTACAACGGCGATCTCGACGCCTATGTCCGCGCCGCCTTTGCCGGGCTGAGCGAGGCCAATCAGCCCAAGATCGACCCCGGCACGATCAGCAAGACCACGATCAACGGCATCCCGGCGGCCTATGCCACGGCGCGGGTCGACAATGGCGGCAGCCAGGTCGACGTGACGGTCTTCGCCTATCAGTTCGACGCGACTCACGCCTATCACTTCCTGACCATCGCCCAGGCGGGCGGGGCCAACGTGTTCGATTCGATGTACGGATCGATGCGGCGGATTTCGGCGACCGAGGCGGCGGCGGTGAAGCCGCGCAAGCTGCTGGTGATCTCGGCCAAGTCCAGCGACACAGTCAATTCGCTGGCCCAGCGCATGGCTTACAGCGATGCCCAGCTCGACCGCTTCCTGGTGCTCAACGGTCTGACCGCGTCAAGCCGGATCACCGCCGGGCAAAAGATCAAGCTCGTCACCTATTGAGCCGGGCCCGCGTGCACGGCGGGCGCAAAGAAAGAGGCGGCGGATCGCTCCGCCGCCTCTTCTTTTTGTTCGAAACCTTCAGGCTTCGAGCCGACTTAGCAAGACGTGGTCTTGGCGCAGTCCAACTTGGTCGAAGCAGTGTTGAAGGTGTTCTGCAGGTTCTTGCCCATGTTCTGCATGGCAACGATCGCGGCAACGGCGATGAGGGCGGCGATCAGGCCGTATTCGATCGCGGTCGCACCGGCTTCGTCACGGATCAGCTTGTTGATGAACTTCATGGTTGGTCTCCAGTTTTAAGCAGTTTCACTTACCCGCCCGATCTCCATCTAAACCCCAGGAGAGGACACGACCGGAATACCCAGCAAGTCTTGCCAAGCTGTTAATGACATTCGCGAATCGGGGTTAATTTCCGATGAAAAATCAAGAAATTATGAATTTCTGCCGCAGGGCCGGAACGGGCCGATCGGACGGTCCTTTGGCGCAACGAAAAGGGGCGGCGGATTGCTCCGCCGCCCCGATCTGTACAAAGCGCTCAGGCTTTGGACGTGCTTAGCAAGACGTGGTCTTGGCGCAGTCCAGCTTGCTCGACGCAGTGTTGAAGGTGTTCTGCAGGTTCTTGCCCATGTTCTGCATGGCAACGATCGCAGCAACGGCGATGAGGGCGGCGATCAGGCCATATTCGATGGCGGTCGCGCCGGCTTCGTCACGGATCAGCTTGTTGATGAACTTCATGTTAGGTCTCCAGCTTTAAGCAGTTTCACTTACCGCCCCTTCAACTTTGAACCCCGGAAAGGACGACACCGGGTTACGCAGTACCTCTTGCGAAAAACTTAACGACGCGCGGTTTGCGTCAGCCCGCGATCGCGTTGGAAATGGTATCGGCAGTGGCCTGCAGACCGCCCTTCGACGATCCGCCCAGCTTACTCATGGCGGCAACCGCGGCGATCGCGATCATCGCGACCAGCAGTCCGTATTCGATCGCCGTGGCCCCCTGTTCGTCCCCGGCCAGCTTCCGTAGGATGGTCTTGAACATCTTCGTCTCCCACCGCATCAGCGTGTCTCGACGAAGAAATGCCAGCCCAGCCTTACCAAAAAGTTTATTCGGGAACGCAAAGTGCAAAATATTCCGACATTGGTGCCCGTCGTGGCGGTGGCCCTGATCAACGGGCGGGGCGAAGTGCTGATGCAGCGGCGTCCGCCGGGCAAGGCGCACGGCGGGCTGTGGGAGTTTCCCGGCGGCAAGGTCGAGGCGGCTGAAACGCTGGTTGGCGCGCTGCTGCGCGAGATCGAGGAGGAATTGGGAATCGCGCTGGTCGCCGCAGCGCTCGAACCGCTCAGCTTCGCCGCCCGGCCCGATCAGCCGCATGTCGTCCTGCTTTACATCTGCACCCGGTGGCTCGGTGAGCCGCGCCCGCTCGAAGCCAGCGAGATCGGCTGGTTTGCCGCGGAAAGCCTGGACGCGCTGGCCATGCCGCCGCTCGACGTGCCGCTTGCGGGTGCGTTGCAGCGTGCGCTGAAAAGGTGCAATTAGCCGCTTGCCAAGCCTGGGAGAGGCCCCTATGTGCGCCCTTCCAACGCGCCCGTAGCTCAGCTGGATAGAGCATCAGACTACGAATCTGAGGGTCGGACGTTCGAATCGTTCCGGGCGCGCCACATACCAAGAAAGCCATCCGCAAGGGTGGCTTTCTTGGTATGTGATGGGTCACGGAACGAAGTGAACCTTCGGAGTCGAAGCGAAGCGAAGACGACCGAGCCCGCAGGGCGAGGGCAATCGTTCCGGGCGCGCCAAAACACCAAAGGCCATCCGCAAGGGTGGCCTTTGGTGTTTTGGTGGATGCAAAGCCGCTGCGCTTGCCCCCGCAGACCCCATGAACACGATCAGACGGCAAGCGTTTCGCCCGCGGCGTTATCCGCGGGGCTTGCGGGCATGGCCCGTTTGCGGGCAGGGTGGCGCGGATGCAGACCGAGGACTTCGACGACCGCTCGGCTAGCCCGTCGGCCTGGCGCTTTGCCAGGGCCAGCCGGGCGCACGTCGTCATCGATGCCGCGGCCTATTTTGCCTGGATGCAGCAGGCGATGCTTGGCGCGCGGCAGCGGATTCACCTGATCGGCTGGGATTTCGATACCCGGGCGCGGCTGGGGCCGGGACGGCGCTGGTGGAATGGGCCGAGCCGTCGGCGCCAACCGGCCCGGCTCGGCGCGTTCATCGTCTGGCTGTGCCGCCGCCGGCCGGGTTTGCAGGTGCGGGTGCTCAAATGGAACTTCGGCGCGCTGAAATTCGTCTTCCGCGGCTCGATGATCCTCGATCTGGTCCGCTGGTACATGAACCCGTCGATCGACTTCAAGTTCGATGCGGCGCATCCGCTGGGGTGCAGCCACCATAAAAAGATCGCGGTGATCGACGACAGCTTTGCCGCGTGCGGCGGGATCGATATGACCTCCGACCGCTGGGACACGCCCGAACACATCGACAACGATCCGCGGCGGCGGCGGCCCGATGGGACCAAGCTTTATGGTCCCTGGCACGATCTGACGATGCTGATCGAGGGCGAGGCGGCAGCGGCGCTGGCCGCACTGGGCCGCAATCGCGGGAACGTCGCGGGCGGCGCGCCGCTGCCGCCGTGCCAGCCGCAGGAGCAAACGGCCTGGCCGGCCAAGCTCGAGGCCGAGTTCCACGATGTCGAGATCGGCATTGCCCGGACCCGCGCCGCCTATCGCGATACCGCCGAGGTCCGCGAGATCGAGGCGCTGTTCGTTGCGCACATCGGCCGGGCGAAGCGCTTCATCTATGCCGAGAGCCAGTACTTTGCCTCGCGCGTGATCGCCGAGGCGATTGCCGCGCGGCTGGCTGCGCCCGAACCGCCGGAGATCATCCTGATCAATCCCGAAACCGCGGATGGCTGGCTGGAACAGGCGGCGATGGACGGGGCGCGGATCCAGCTGTGCCATGCCGTCGGCAATCACGATCCGGGCAACCGCTTCCGGATCTACATTCCCTTTACCGCCGGGGGGACGGCGATCTACGTCCATTCCAAGATGATGATCGTCGATGACGAGATTATCCGGATCGGCTCGGCCAACATGAACAACCGCTCGCTCGGGCTCGACAGCGAATGCGACGTGTTCATCGATGCCGCGCGGCCCGGCAATGGCCATGTCGGGCCGGCGATCCGCAGCATCCGGGCGCGGCTGCTGGCCGAACATACCGGCCTGCCGCTGGATGCCGTCAACGCGGCGCTGGACGAGGGGCAGTCGATGATCGAGCTGATCGCCGGTGCCCCGGGCACGGGCAAGCGGCTGAAACCTTTTGTCTTGCGCGAACTGACCGATACGGAGAAGTCGGTTGCCGACAACGCGCTGCTCGATCCCGAGCGGCCCGAGGAAATGTTCGAACCCCTGTCCAGGCGCCGCGGCCTGTTCCGCCGCGGCGGCTGGCTGCGGCGGCCGCGCTGAAGGAGCGATGACGATGAGCTGTGACAACGACGGCGGCGATGCCGGTCCGATGGCCAAGCTGCCGGTGCCCGAGGATGTGCAGGATGCGATCCGCACCCTGATCCGCTGGTCGGGCGACGATCCGCAGCGCGAAGGCCTGCTCGACACCCCGGCGCGCGTCGCGCGGGCGTGGAAGGAATACTGCCTGGGCTATGGCGAAGATCCGGCGCATCATCTGGCGCGCCAGTTCGAGGAAGTCGGCGGCTATGACGAACTGGTCCTGCTCAAGGACATTCCCTTTCAGTCGCACTGCGAACATCACATGGCGCCGATCACCGGCCAGGCGGCAATCGTCTATATGCCGCGGCACAAGTTGGTCGGGATCTCGAAACTGGCGCGCGTGCTCCACTGCTTTGCCCAGCGCTTGCAGATCCAGGAGCGGCTGACCGCCGAGGTCGCCAAATGCATCTGGGACAACCTGCAGCCGCAGGGGGTTGCCGTGGTGATCGAGGCGCAGCACGGCTGCATGACCGGGCGCGGGGTCAAGACCCCGGGCGTGGGGATGGTGACCAGCCGGATGATGGGTTGCTTCCTTGACGACAACCGCAGCCGCAAGGAAGTGCTCAGCCTGATGGGTTACTAGAGCCTGTCCTGTCTAGGTTGATACGCCGGGATTGCCGCAGGAAGCGTCTCGGCAAGGAGCGGCGCGCAGTGCGGGCTGGTGGCCCGTACCAGCGACGCGACGCAGTCCGAGGGGCTTCCTGCGGCAACCGCACTTCGGCTTGCGGCTTAGCAGCCGCGCTCAGGATAAACTGCGCCTTCGGCGCAGCGGCGGGCCCCTTTTTGCCGATTGCGGCGTCTCTCGCCGGTCACTATGCGATGGCATGGCTCCCTCCTCGATCCTGGCACTCGGCCAAAATCGGCTCCGTCACGGCGTATCAACCTAAACAGGACAGGCTCTAAACCGGCAGCCCGAAACGGCGGCCCAGCCACATCAGCACAAGGTAGCCCGCAATAGCCGTTGCGCTGCCCGCCAGCAGGGCAAGCGGCAAGCCGGCTTCACGCCGCAGCAGCACCGCGATGATCGCAAACGAAGGAAGCGCGGCGATCACATAGAGCGCCGTGCCGGTCATGAAATCGGCCGCGCGCGCCGGATCGGGGGCATCGCGCCACAGCCAGACCAGGGCCAGCAAGGTGGTCAGCGGCAGGCTGGCGACAAGGCCGCCCCAGCCGGGGTTGCGCCGCGCCAGTTCGGAGGCAGCGGCAACCACGACGCCCGAAAGCGCCGCCTTGATCGCCAGCTGCCCCCACATCATCGGATCAGAGCTGATCGAGCATGTGCTCGGCGCTGCTCACCTTGAACTCGCCCGGCGCTTCGACGTTGAGCTGTTCGATCACGCCGTCGTTGACCACCATCGAGAAGCGCTGTCCGCGCGTGCCGAGGCCAAAGGCGCTGCCGTCCATGGTCAGGCCGACAGCCTGTGCGAAATCACCGTTGCCGTCGGCCAGCATGGTGATCGCCTCTGAGCCGGAGGCCTTGTTCCACGCGCCCATCACGAACGGATCGTTGACCGCGGTGCCGACGATTTCGTCGATCCCCTTGGCCTTGAGATCGGCGGCGTGATCGACGAAGCCGGGCAGGTGCTTGGCCGAGCAGGTCGGGGTGAAGGCGCCCGGGACCGAGAACAGCGCGACGCGCTTGCCCTTGAAGTAGTCGGCGCTCTGCACGGCTTCGGGGCCCTGGTCGGTCGCCTTGACCAGCGTCACGTCGGGCAGCTTGTCTCCTACCGAAATCGTCATAGTCCGTCTCCTTGGATGAGCGCGTTGCGCGCGTTTGCGAATTGCCCGCAGGATATAGGGCGGGGGCCGCACAGGGCAAGCCGCGCAAGGGTGGTTAATTCCCCTTTACCGGGCCGATTTAACTTTAAGTAAAGCGAATCCGCGACAGTGTAGCTGCGAGAGGGACTCGCGGGGAGACTGCACAATGAACGTCAAGGGGGTCGCGGCAGGACTTGCCGCAGCGTCGCTGCTATTCACCGTTCCGGCCCAGGCTGGCGGGATGAGCCAGGCCGAAAAGCTGCGCCGGCTGGACATCATGCTGATGGTCACCGGGCTGCGGTGCCGCACCGGTCCGTCCAATTTCCAGGCCGATTACGGCCGCTTCACCACCAATCACATCGCCGAACTCAACGCCGCGAGCCGCGCGATGAAGGCCGATCTGGCCAAGCGTTACGGCGCGGCCGGGGCCAATCGCGCGCTCGACAAGCTCAGTGTGACCATGGCCAACGATTACGGCAACGGCCACCCGTGGCTGGGCTGCGACCAGCTCAAGAAGGTCGCCAGCAACCTGGCCGCGGCCAAGGGCAGCGGGCCGCTGGTCGAAGCCGCTGACCAGCTTCTGGGCGATAGCGCCGGCGGCAGCGGCTACAACTGGGCGCGCCGCTGACGGGCCTGTTGCGCAATACCCTGCCTGGGGGCAACCGGGGAGCGTGCGGGTCGAGGGGTCGCGCCCGCGCCTCTCCGGGGGTGATATAAAGAAATCTTTATATTTGCCTCGCGAGGCATGAGCAGGTAAGGGCGGCGTCAGCAGTGGCGCCGCCTTTCGCTTGTCCGGCGCGCGCCTTCATCGGATCGTTTGCAAGGAGTTTGCCCCGTGGCCAGCGCAGCGGATATTGCCGTCAAGGATTACGTCATCGCCGATCTCGGCCTCGCCGACTATGGCCGCGCGGAAATCCGCATCGCCGAAACAGAGATGCCCGGGCTGATGGCGCTGCGCCGGGAATTCGGCGCCAGCCAGCCGCTCAAGGGCGCGCGGATCACCGGATCGCTGCACATGACGATCCAGACCGCGGTGCTGATCGAGACGTTGACCGCGCTGGGCGCCGAAGTACGCTGGGCGACCTGCAACATCTTTTCGACCCAGGACCACGCCGCCGCCGCGATCGCTGCTGCCGGGATCCCGGTCTTCGCGATCAAGGGCGAAAGCCTGGCCGACTATTGGGACTATGTCGGCCGCATTTTCGACTGGGGCGACCAGACCGCCAACATGATCCTCGACGACGGCGGCGATGCCACCATGTTCGCGCTGTGGGGCGCGCGGCTCGAAGCCGGGGACACCATGCCCGAGCCGACCAATGCCGAGGAAATCGAGTTCCAGCGCGCGCTGAAAGCCTTCATCAAGGCCAAGCCCGGCTATCTGACCATGTCGGTTGCGCACATCAAGGGCGTCTCGGAAGAGACCACCACCGGCGTCCACCGCCTTTACCAGATCGCCAAGGACGGCAAGCTGCCGTTCCCCGCTATCAACGTGAACGACAGCGTCACCAAGTCGAAGTTCGACAACCTCTATGGCTGCAAGGAATCGCTGGTTGACGCGATCCGCCGCGCCACCGACGTGATGCTGGCCGGCAAGGTTGCCTGCGTCGCGGGGTTCGGCGATGTCGGCAAAGGCTCGGCCGCGAGCCTGCGCAATGCCGGCTGCCGCGTGCTTGTGGCCGAGATCGATCCAATTTGCGCGCTGCAAGCCGCGATGGAAAGCTATGAGGTCACCACTATGGAGGATGCGGCACAAAGGGCCGACATTTTCGTGACGGCAACTGGCAACAAGGATGTCATCACCATAGACCATATGCGCCAGATGAAGGACCGCGCCATCGTCTGCAACATCGGCCACTTCGACAGCGAGATCCAGATCGGCGCGCTGGCCAACATGAAGTGGGTCGAGATCAAGCCGCAGGTCGACGAGGTCACCTTTCCCGACGGCAAGCGCCTGATCATCC
>JBJTLX010000002.1:0-20893 GCA_046063245.1 Novosphingobium sp. | reverse complement strand
ATCCGCGGTGATAGCGTCGCCGGGCTCGAGGCGTTCCGCCAGGCGGCCGCGACCACCGCCGAACAGCTCGCGCGCGATCCGGACAACCCGCAGCGCATCTTCGACCACGCGCAAAGCGTGTTCTGGGTGGGCTACATTGCTTATGAGCGGGGTGAGTACGGCGAGGCGGAAACCAACTGGGGAGAATACAAACGCTTGGCCGACCGCTTGATAGCGTTAAATCCGAAGAAGCCCGAATGGCAGATGGAATTGTCTTACGCAGATACCAATCTGGGCGTGCTGTATTACGATCAGGGACGGTATGCTGAGGCGGAGCCCTTATTTGCGGCGGGCGTGAGATTGGTCGAAGCCGTAGCTGCCGGGCAGAAGCATGATCCAGGGCGGCAACTGGAAGTTGGTGGTGCTGTCAACTGGCTAGGCAAGGCACGCGATGCCCTCAATCGGTTCGATGAGGCTGAGCAGTTGCACCGACAAGAGATCTCCATCTACCAGGACATCCTCAAATCCGACCCGGCAAACAACCTTGCAAAAACGCGCTTGGCAGTGGCGTGGCAGCACATTTCGGAAATCACGCAGATCAAGGGTAACCTGCCTGCGGCGATTGCTGCCGAAGAAAACTCGCTGGCAATAATGAAGCAATTGAGAGCGATCGAACCAGCCAATACGGAATGGCAGGAAACCGAAACCAGAGCCATGCTGGACATGTCGGACAACCTCTATTTCGCAGGCCGGATCGACCAGAGCGCGAAGATGACCGCGGCGGCATCCGCTTCGATCGATCGGCTTGTTGCCGCGGACAAGACCAACTCGATCTGGTCTGTCAAATTGACGTCCTGGAAGGATTGGCAAAGGGGCCGGCTTGCGCTTGCGCGGGGCAAGCCGGAAGAAGCACTGTCGATCTTCAGTGCGGCAGCGCGTCGATCCGATTCCGATACGGGGGCAAAGGCCGCGAACAAGTCGATTTTCGAATGGTACATAAAGGTCGGTACGGGCGATGCGCTTGCGCGGCTTGGGCGCAGGCAAGAGGCTTCGGCAATTTGGCTGGCTACGCTTTCAGACCTTGGTGCCGAGCCGAAAGTGCGCCCGATTGGTCTGATGCGCGTGCAATTCATGCTGTTCAAGCGGCTCGGTCGCAAGGCGGAAGCTGCGGCCGCTCGGGCATTGCTGGACAGGCAGGGCGATCGCAGCCCTGCCTATCTTCGCGAGAAATCGTTTTGAAAACAGCTATATCGGATGGCCGCCAACGCCTTTGCCGCTAACGATCGGATCGATCGTGATGTAATAGCCGTTGGGCGCGGGAGGTGCGAGCACCATGCCCATGCAGAACGTGTAGACGATGTCGCCATCGGCGGTATCGTCGTTGATGAAGACCTGCTTGTCGTTGAGCCGCGAGGTGCTCATCCCCTGGATGTGGATCTCGGTGGTATCCTTGGTCCCGCCCGGCGGCACGTTGTTGATGAACCAGCAGAACCCGACGTCGTTGGGCGGATTGCCTTCGCCGGCATTGGCAAAGCGCAGCGGAACGTGGGTCGTGCCATCGGCCAGGAATGACCGCGAATCGTCCATCGTGATGGTGATGTCGACATTGTCGTTGTAGTTGGCGTTCGACGGCATGTTGTTCAGCCGGATGTTGCCGGTCACCGGATCGACCCGGTTGGGCATGTTCGGCACCGAACCGGTCTGCTGGTATGCGAAGGTCGCGCCGATGCTGCCATCGGGGTGCCAGACCAGGGTCGGGAAGATCGTGATGGCGAGGGTTCTGTCGACTTGAGTAGGCATGTTGAATGCTCCCGGTTGTCCCCCGCAGACGCAGCTCTTTCGCCGGCCGGGCGGGGGGTGCCTCGGCATGACGACATCTCTGGTGCGAACCGCGGTGGAGGCCAGGCCGGCAAAGGGCAATCGACCCTTCGCAAACCGAATCGTGAACCCGATCGAGCGGGTTCCTTCAATCGGCCGAATGTGTCGCCTGCGCTGCCTGGTGTAAAGGCCTAAGGTTGTTGGGGCGCCAGCGGACAAACGCCGCAGCCGCGCCCCATTTTGCCTAGCCGAACTGGAAATCCCCGGCGGTCAGGGTCGCCATCGTGACGCCGATCAGCACGACGAAGTTGCCGCCGCCCAGGTCGATCGCCCCGTCGCTGCCGCTCTGAACGAAGTGGGTCTGCGCCTGGGCAAAATCCGCATAGATCCCGTTGAGCTGGATCTTGTCCTCGGCGTGGTGGAAATCGCCGATCACGTCCTGGCCCGATGCGGCATCGAACACGAAGGTATCGGTGCCCGCGGTCCCGCCGGGACGATCCCCGAACAGCACGTCGTTGCCGCCCTTGCCGTTCAGCGTATCGTTGCCGTCGTTGCCCAGCAGCCAGTTGCTCGAGGCACTGCCGGTCAGCACGTTGTTAAGATCGTTGCCCGCGGCGAACGGGGTGGTGCCGGCAAGGATGCAGTTCTCGACATTGGCCCACAGATAGTAGCCCGCACCGGCGATGTCGGCGATGACGGTATCGGTGCCCTCGCCAAGGCCCTCGAAGATGATGTCGTCCGGCGTATCGACGTAATAGGTGTCGTCGCCCTCGGCCCCGTTGAGGATGTCGTAATCGCCAAGGCCCGAGTTGGCGAAGAGCGTGTCGTTGCCCAGTCCGCCGACCATGATGTCGGTCACGAAATCGCTGCCGCCAGTGATCGCATCGTTGCCGTCGCCGCCGTAGAGCGCGTCGGCATCGGCCCCGCCGTTCAGCGTATCGCCCCCCGCACCGCCGACCAGATAGTCGATCCCGGCGTCACCGCCAAGCGTATCGGCGCCGTCTTCGCCGAACAGCAAATCGTTTCCGGCCCCGCCGCTGATCGAATCATCGCCCAGTCCACCGATCAGCAGGTTGCCGCCAGCATTCCCGGTGATCGTATTGGCGAGCTCGTTACCAACGCCGTACCAGCCGTTCGATCCACTGGTGAGCATCAGATTTTCGATATTGCCATAGAGGTAGAAATCGTTGGATGCGACGACGGTGTCGATCCCGCCGGCCGCATTCTCGAATGCCAGATCGGCCTGCTGGTCGACGTAATAGGTGTCGTTGCCCAGTCCGCCGGTCATGGTATCGGCCCCAAGCCGGCCATCGAGCACATCGTCGCCGGCGTTGCCGATCAGCACATCGGCCGCCGAGGACCCATTGAGCGTATCGGCGCCGGCCGCCCCGATCAGCGCCTGATTGAAACTTGCCCCTTCCAGCGCGGTAAGGGTCATGCCCACCGTGTCGGTGTTGGCAACCACCAGCGCCACGACATCGCCGCCGGGACCGTTGGTCCAGTTGCTGACCGCGACATTGGGCATGACCGCGCCCGAGGCGATGGCAACAAGGGCAAGCTGGTCGGTTCCCGCGCCGCCAACCACCGCGGTGATGCCCGAAGCGGCGTATTGCTGCAGCACCATGACCCCGGTCACGGTCTGGCCGATCTTGGAATCGAACTGGAGTGTCTCGATCCCCGCAACCGTCGAGGCAAAATACAGGTTGTGCGAGCTGAATGCGCTGCCGCCGAAGCTGCGCAGGACAAGCGTGTCCTGCCCCGTCCCACCGTCGATGATCGGCGCGCCGAAAAAGCCAGTGGGATTGATCGCGCCGTCGAGGATGATGATGTCGTTGCCGGCATCGCCGAACAGCTGGTCGGCCCCGCCGCCGCTGTAGATCCGGTCCGCGCCGTCGGCGCCGTGAAGCTGGTCGTCCGCGCCGCGGCCGAACTGGATGTCCGCAAACGCGGTGCCGGCATCGACCTGGGTGAAGTTATCCGTGCTCAGGATGAAATCGGTGGAGGTCAATGCACTGGCCTGCACCCCGTTCATGCGCACTTCGATGTGTTCGCCGCCGGTGTCGGCGACAAAGGCAGCGCCACCGGCCTGTTGGACCAGGAAATCCTGAACCCGCGCCATCGAAATGAGGCCGCTGCCGCCGAGGTCGAACAGATCCTGACCCCGGGTAAAGTCGGTGATGGTCACGATGCCGCCGGCCACGGAAAAGGTATCGTTGCCGCCGCCGCCGGTCACCGTCTGGGTGCCCGCGCCAAGCGAGATGTAATCGCCGCGCGACGTGCCGACCACCGAAACGCCGTTGCCGTCCGCCGTGGTGATGCGGAAATTGACGTCCGCCCCGGCAAGGAAGGTGTACTGCGATCCGTTGAAGCTGCCGCCGAAATCCAAGGTGACCTCGACCGAGCCGGTCCCGCCCCAGAACGTCGCCGCCGGAAGCATGGCGAGATGCGCCTGATCGAGCCGCAGGACCGCGGCATACTGGCGCGGCGCAGTCGGCGTCACCGGGCCGTATTCGGCCTGAAGGATGACCCCTTCGATGCTGGTCAGCGTGGCCTGCAGGCTGACGTCGCCGCCGATGCTGATCGCGTCGGTACCGCTGCCGCCGTTCCACGTACCGCCCGCGCCGGTAAAGGTTGAAGGCGGACCCCAACCGGTCGGTCCCACCGGCGCGACATTGGCGATGACGATCAGATCATTGCCGCCGCCCGCATTGACCTGGTCCGCGCCACGGCTGGCCTCGAACATGTCGGCATTGCCCGAGCCGTTCAGGATATCGTCGCCGGCACCGCCTGACAGGATCTGCAGGAACGTCGCCCCCGAAAGCGCGTTCAGCGTGACACTGGTGCCTGCAGGCGCCGCGGAAGCGAGGCTGACAAAGTCGCCGCCCTCCCATGCATTGAGCGGCACGGAGTCCCACCCGCTGAGCGGCAGGCTGGGCATGGTATAGGTGCCCGCGGCAGTGCCCACCGTCAGGGATAGCAGGTCGCGCCCGGCGCCGCCGACGATCTGGGTCAGGCCGCTGGCCGACCAGGTCGAATAATTGAGCACGCCCTGGACCGTATTGCCCGCGGTCGAGGCATAGACGAGGCGTTCGATCGAGGTCAGCGTCGCGCTGGTAAAGCCGTGCGGTGAAAGCAGGCCAACGGCCGACGGAAACGGCGTCGGCACACCGGCCAGCACGCGCAGCTCGATCGTATCGGTGCCGGCCCCGCCGTTGAACGTCTCGCCCGCGCTGGAGAACGTATCCTCGACAAAGGTATCGTCGCCGTTGCCGCCCGACATGTTGTCCACGCCCGCGCCGCCGAAAATCGTATCGTTGCCGTCGCCGCCGTCGATCGTGTCGTTACCGCCCAGACCGTTGATGACGTCGTCGCCGCTGGTGCCGTTAAGGATGTCGGGGCCAGAGGTTCCATCGATCGGCGGCATAGTCCACTCCCGTTGCTTCGTCGTTTGCGTACCCCAAGACTTTGACGAAAAAATGAAATGGTGCAATCCAAAATCGATTGCCCGGTGGCGCTTGCGCAGGGCTGCAGGCGCGCTAACACTTGCGCTCATGAAACAGCTCGCCCCCCTCGCCGCCGCTGCCTTGCTGACCGCTGGCTGCGCCTCCATCCCGGTCGTTCCGCAAACGCGAACCGCCGAACCGGCGGGGCAGGTGGCGCAGTACCTCGCGCGGATCGACGCGCTCGATGACAACGGTCCCAAACTCAATGCGGTGATGACGATCAATCCCGCGGCACTACGCAGCGTGCCCGATGCCCAGGCCAAAGGCGGGCCGCTGGCGGGCAAGGCGATGCTGATCAAGGACAACATCGAAACCGCCGATGCGATGGCGACGACTGCGGGCAGCCTGGCGCTGAAGGACAATGTTACCGGCCGCGATGCGCCGCTGGTGGCGAAATTGCGCGCCGCCGGCGTGGTCGTGCTGGGCAAGACCAACCTCAGCGAATGGGCCAACATCCGTTCGAACAATTCCTCGTCCGGGTGGAGCGCGACCGGCGGGCAGACGAAGAAACCCCATGCCACTGACCGCAGCCCCTGCGGTTCCTCGTCGGGCAGCGGCGCGGCGATCGCCGCGGGCATGGCCTGGGCAGCGCTCGGGACCGAGACCGACGGGTCGATCACCTGCCCGGCCAGCGTCAACGGCATCGTCGGGTTCAAGCCGACGGTGGGACTGGTCAGCCGCACCTACATCGTCCCGATCAGCCACAGCCAGGATACCCCGGGGCCGATGACCACGTCGGTCAGGGATGCAGCGCTGATCCTGAACGCCATCGCCGGGCCCGATCCCGCCGACAAGGCGACCGAACGCGCCGCGCTGCACCAGACCGACTTCACCGCCGGGCTGGACAGCGCGAGCCTGGCCGGGGTCCGCATCGGCGTGCTGCGCAAGCAGGTCGGCAATCACGCCGGGGTAACCCGCCTGTTCGAACAGGCCCTCGCCGACCTCAGGCGCGCCGGGGCGGTGCTGGTCGAGATCGATTACGATCCCGATCCGGCGATGTTCAACGATGAAGGCACGGTGCTCTATTACGAGCTCAAGCATGACCTTGGGGCCTATCTGGCCGCATTGCCCGGCGATCCGCCGATCCGCAGCCTGGCCGATGCCATCGCCTTCAACCGGGCCAACGCGGCGGAGGAACTGCGCTGGTTCGGGCAGGAAACCTTCGAGAAGGCGGTCAAGCTGGATGACGCGGCGGCCTATCAGAAGGCGCGCGACAATTCGCTGCGGCTGGCCGGCAAGGAGGGCATCGACAAGCTGCTGGCCGCCAACACGGTGTCGTTCCTGATCGCCCCGACCGGGCCGCCGGCCTGGCCGATCGACCTGATCGCGGGCGATCACTACCTCGACATCGGCGCAGGCAGCCTGCCGGCCATCGCCGGATACCCGCACTTGTCGGTGCCGATGGGCGACGTCGAGGGGCTGCCGCTGGGCCTGTCGATCATCGGCGGCGCCTGGCAGGACAAGGCGGTGCTTGATGCCGGTGCCGCATATGAACGCGCGCGCACCGCCACGCTACACGCGCCGAGCTTCAAGCGCTGGGGCGAATGACGAAAACGGCCCGCCGCGGACAAGCCGGGCGGGCCGTGATTTCGTAACGCCTGAAGTCCTTACGACTTGGCAGCGGCCTTCTTGGCCGGGGCCTTCTTGGGCGCGGCGTCAGCCTCGGCCTTGTCGGCCTTGGGCTTGGCGTCCTTCTTGGCGGCAGGCTCGGCCTTGGGGGCCGCTTCCTTCTTTGCTGCGGGCTTCTTGGCCGGCTTGGCGTCCTTGGCGGGCGCGGCTTCCTCAGCCTCGATCGCGGCCTGGAGCTCGTCCTTGGTCACGGTCTTTTCGGTCACTTCGGCCTTGTCGAACAGGAAGTCGACGACCTTGTCCTCATACAGCGGCGCGCGCAGCTGGGCCGCGGCCATCGGATCCTGCTGGACATATTCGTAGAACCGCTCGCGGTCTTCGGGGCGGTACTGCTGCGCGGCCTGTGCCATCAGCATCTGCATTTCCTGGTTCGAGACCTCGACATTGTTGGCCTGGCCGATTTCCGAGAGCAGCAGGCCGAGGCGGACGCGGCGCACGGCGATCGTGCGATAGTCTTCCTTCTCGGCCTCGATTTCCTTCAGCGCGGCTTCGGGGTCTTCCTCGCCCTGGGCTTCCTGGGTCAGCTGCTGCCAGATCTGCGCGAACTCGGCCTCGACCATGCTCGGCGGCACGTCGAAGTCATGCCCGGCGGCCAGCTGATCGAGCAGCGCGCGCTTCATCTGGGTGCGGGTCAGCCCGGCGGTTTCCTGCTCGAGCTGGCCGCGGAGCAGACCCTTGAGCTGCTCGAGATCGGTCAGGCCGAGGCCCTTGGCGAAATCGTCGTCGATCTTGGTTTCGCCCTGCACCTTCACCGCCTTGACGGTGATGTCGAAGGTGGCGCTGGCGCCCTTGAGGTTTTCGGCCGGATAGTCGTCCGGGAAGGTTACGGTGATGACCTTCTCGTCGCCTTCCTTGACCCCGACCAGCTGCTCTTCGAAGCCGGGGATGAAGCGGCCCGAGCCGAGTTCGAGCGCGGTGTCCTGCGCCGCGCCGCCTTCGAAGGGCACGCCGTCAACCTTGCCGAGGAAATCGATGATCAGCTGATCGCCGTTTTCGGACTTCTTGCCCTTCTTGGCATCGACGAAGTTCTTGGCGCCGGCGGCCAGCTTGGCCAGCTGCTCGTCGACTTCGCCGTCGCTGACCGGGACCACCAGCTTGTCGAGCTTGAGCCCGTCGAGGCTGGGGGTGGCGATGATCGGCAGCACTTCCAGGCTGACCGTCAGCGCGGCATCCTTGCCTTCTTCGTAGCCGGGGGCGAGGTCGATCTGCGGCTGCATCGCCGGGCGCAGCTTGTTGCTGGCGACGACTTCGTCGATCGCTTCGCGGACCGAGGTGTTGAGCGCTTCCTGGTGGAGCGCCGGGCCATGCATCTTCTTGACCAGGTTGGCCGGAACCTTGCCCGGACGGAAGCCGGGCATGCGCACCTGCGGCGCGATCTTGGTGACCTCGCCATCGATCTTCGCGGCAATATCCTTGGCCGTAATCGTCACCGCATAGGCGCGCTTCAAACCTTCGTTGGTGGTCTCGACAATCTGCATGACAATGGAAGCCTTCTCGAACTGCAATTTCTTCGCCGATTCCCGGACGGGAGAACTGGTGCGGGCGAAGGGACTCGAACCCCCACATCTTGCGATACTGGTACCTAAAACCAGCGCGTCTACCAATTCCGCCACGCCCGCGCGCCGACGAAGCCTTGAATCAAGGCGTGGCCCTTAGTGACCAAGAGCCGAAAGGGCAAGGCCGCACAGCCTTGCGCGGAACCGATCGCGCGCCCATCTGTTGGTAAGGCAAGAGGAACGCACCAATGGCCACCCAACCCGACCCTGCACCCGACACGATCCAGCCGCAAAGCCCGCCCGAACGGCCCGATCAGCGCCCGGTCCCCGAAGCCCCGCCGGGCCAGCCGGTCGAAACCCCCGAGCCGGCACCCGACGTCAACGAGCCGGGACGCAGTCCGGACGAGTTCTAGAGCCCGATTGCAGCGGCGATCCGCGCCAGCCAGCCCAGTTCGCTGCGCGCCAGGGGCCGGCTCATCGGCGCCACCGGACAATCGAGGCAATAGGCCTGGGCGCCGCGCGTGCCCAGCATCCGCCGCACGCTTTCCACCCCCTGCGCCAGCTGGCGCTGCTGGCCAGCCGCAACCAGCCCGGCCAGATCGCTGGCCGGCGCGCCGTCGCCCGCCTCATCCTCGCCGCCGGAAATCCGCTCGATCAGGCTGGCATAGCGATTGTCGTTGCGGCCATAGAATTCAGGGTGCCATTCGTTGCCCAGCTTGGCTGCCTGCGCGGCATAGGCGACCGCATCGTCCAGCCCGCCGAACTGGTCGACCAGCCCGTTCTGCCGCGCCGTGCCGCCGTCCCAGACCCGGCCCTGGGCGATCGCATCGACCTGTTCGGGGGTCTTGCCGCGCGATTTGGCGACCAGGCCGATGAAGCGGGCATAGCCGTTCTCGATACTGGCCTGGAGCATTGCCTCGACCTCGGGGGTCAGGCCGCTGAGCACGTCGGGCTGGCCCGACAGCGGCGTGGTCTGCACCCCGTCGCCCTTGACCCCGTACTGCGCCAGCGTGCGTTCGAAGCTGGGGATCAGTGCGAAAATTCCGATCGAGCCGGTGATCGTCCCGGGTTCGGCAAAGATCCGCTGCGCCGGGGTCGACACCCAATAACCGCCGCTGGCGGCAAGGTTAGCCATCGACACCACCACCGGGCGCTTCTTTGCCTTGAACCGTTCGATAGCACTGCGGATCTGCTCCGAGGCCATGACCGAGCCGCCGGGCGAATCGACCCGCAGCACGAGTGCAGGGGCATCGTCGGCATTGGCCTTGTCGATCAGCCGGGCGATCCGCTCGCCCCCGGCGCTGCCCGGACCGGCCTTGCCGTCGACGATTTCGCCGGCGACGGTGACCACTACAACGGCCTTGCCCTCGTCCGCTTCGGGATGGGCTGCCAGCATCGCCGGCAGCGCGGTGTGGGCATAGGCGCCGGGCCGGGTCGAAGCCGGATCCGCGCCGGCGATTTCCTTGACGCGTTCGCCAAAGGCGATCTTGTCGCCGATACGGTCGACCAGCCCTGCGGCGAGCGAGGCCTGCGCCGCATCGCCGCCCGTTGCCTTGAGCCAGGCGACCGGATCGCCGGTCACCCTGGCAATATCGGCCTTGGGCCGGGCCTTGGCGACATTGGCCTTCCAGTTGTCCCACAAGGCCCCGTAAATCGCGCGGCGCGCCTCGAGCGAGGGGGCCGAGGCACGGTCGCGGACATAGGGTTCGACGAAATCCTTGTAGGTCCCGACCTTGAACACGTGGGTGTTGATCTTGAGCCGTTCGAGCAGCGGGCCATAGTACAGCGTCTTGCCCCCCGGCCCCATCACGAAGGCCCCGCCCAGCGGATCGACCCAGGCCTCGCTGGCGTGGGCGGCGAGCAGCACCCCGTCGTCGATATAGCCCGCGGCATAGGTCAGCACCGGCTTCTTCGCGGCGCGGACCGCGTCCATCGCCGCGCCGATCTCCTCCATGTGGACCAGCCCGCCCCCGGCGAATTGCGACAGATCGAGCACTACTGTCTTGATCCGGTCATCGCTGGCGGCGGCACGCACCGCGCGGGCAACGTCGCGGGCGCGGTATTCCTTTTGCGGTTCGGCCCCTGATACCAGCAGTTCGAACGGATCGACCGCGGCCGGTTCTTCGACCACTGCCCCGTCGAGCCTGACCAGCAAGGCCCCGTCGCGGACCACCCCGGCGCTGGGCCGAGTGGTTAGCACGGCGTAGAGCCCGACGAAAAACAGCAGCATGAACAGCAGGACCAGTCCGTCCTTGATCGCGACGAGCAGGTGCCAGACCTTACGGGCAAAAATCATGCGGAATCCTTGGCTAAGCGCTTTGACTGTGCCTTAGCATCGCCTTCGGCAAAGGCCATAGCCCGTCGATGGACGCGCGTTGTCCACCGCCCAACGGTAAATCGACTTGAGCCCGAGCACGCGCATGGCTAAGGCACTGTCTTCAATGACATCTGCAGAACCAACGTCGTCGGGCCGCTATCCAGCCGGTTCCGCCGCCTTTCCGCACCGCGGCCTGACCGGGCTTGCCGGCCTGGCCCCGTGGGAGATCCTGTTCCTGCTCGACGAGGCGGAACAATGGGTCGAACTGAACCGTCAGCCGCAGAAACGGGCGGATCGGCTCGCCGGGCTGACGATCATCAACGCCTTCTTCGAAAACTCGACCCGCACGCTGCTGAGCTTCGAGATCGCCGGCAAGCGGCTCGGTGCCGACGTGGTCAACATGGCTGTCGGTCAGTCGAGCGTGAAGAAGGGCGAAACCCTGATCGACACCGCGATGACGCTGAACGCGATGCACGCCGACGCGATGGTGATCCGCCACGGCAGCTCGGGCGCGGTGCGGCTGATCGCGGACAAGGTCGATTGCCCGGTGCTCAACGCCGGGGACGGCCAGCACGAACACCCCACCCAGGGCCTGCTCGATGCGCTGACGATCCGCAAATACATGCAGGGCAAGGGCGCGCAGGGCGATTTCGGCGGTCTGACCGTGACGATCTGCGGCGACATCCTGCACAGCCGTGTCGCTCGCTCCAACATCCACTGCCTGACCACGCTGGGCGCCGATGTCCGGGTTTGCGCCCCGCCGGCGCTGATGCCCGCCGACGTCACGGCGATGAAGGTCACCCCGTTCCACGATTTCGACGCCGCGCTGAAGGGTGCCGACGTGGTGATGATGCTGCGCCTGCAGCAGGAACGGATGAGCGGCCAGTTCATCCCCAGCCCGCGCGAATACCGTCACCTCTATGGGCTGACGATGGAGCGGCTGGCCTTGGCCGGTGTCGATGCGCTGGTCATGCACCCCGGGCCGATGAACCGCGGGATCGAGATCGACAGCAACGTCGCCGATCTGGCCGGGCGTTCGGCGATCACCACCCAGGTCGAAATGGGGGTGGCGATCCGCATGGCCTGCCTCGACGTGCTGACCCGCAAAAGCCGCGGCGTGGAGGGCTGGGCATGAGGCCGCTGGCACCGCTCGCGATCGTCAACGGCCGGCTCGTGCTGCCCCAAGGCGAACCCCGGCCCGGCGCGTTGCGCTGCGAGGGCGACCGCATCGCCGCGCTGGGCGCCGATGTTGTGCCGCACCACGGTGACCGGGTGATCGATGCCAATGGCCTGCTGATCGCCCCGGGCCTGGTCGACCTTGGCGTTTTCGCGATCGACAAGCCGGCGCTGCATTTCGGCGGGATCACCCGCGCCGCGCTGATGCCCGATCAGGGGACAGTGCTGGACAAGCCATCGGCGGTGCGTTTCGCTGCGCAGTCGGGCAAGCCCGGGCTGTGGGTCCATCCGCTGGCCGCGGCGACCAAGGGGCTGGAGGGCGTGGACCTGGCCGAGCTGGCGCTGATGCGCGCCGCCGGGGCCCGCGCCGTGGCAACCGGGCGGCGCTGGATCGCCGACAGCGGGACGATGCACCGCCTGCTGTCCTATTGCGCGATGCTGGACCTGACCGTGGTCTGCCACGCCGAGGACGCCGGACTGACCGGGCCTGCCGTGGCCACTTCTGGCGAAATGGCGACCCGGCTGGGCCTGCCCGCCGCCCCGGCCGAGGCCGAGGCCCTGGCCATCGCCCGCGACCTGCAGCTGGCCGAACTGACCGGCGCGCGGATCCATGTCCGCCAGGTCACTACCGCGCGCGGGCTCGATCTGGTCCGCGCCGCCAAGGCCCGCGGGATCGGGGTTACCGCGGGGGTCACCCCGGCGCACTTCATGCTGTCGGACACGGCGATCGGCGATTTCCGCACCTTCACCCTCCTTTCCCCGCCGCTGCGCAGCGAGGCCGACCGCGCCGCGGTGCGCACCGCGATTGCCGACGGGACGATCGACGTGATCGCATCGGGCCACGACCCGCGCGGGCCCGAGGACAAGCGCCTGCCCTTTGCCGACGCCGAACCGGGCATGGCCGGGGCGGAGACGCTGCTGCCGCTGACCCTGGCGCTGGTCCGCGACGGGGTGATCGATCTGGCCCGGGCCTTAGCCTTGCTTGCAGCCAATCCGGCGCGGCTGCTGGGGGTCGATGCGGGGGTGCTGACGGCGGGCTATCAGGCCGATTTCGCGCTGATCGACGCCGACCGGCCATGGATCGTCGATTCGAACCGGATGGCGGCCAGCGCCGGCAATACCCCGTTCGACAAACAGGGTGTGCAGGGCCGGGTCGTCTCGCTGTTCAAGGGCGGCGTAGAGGTCGCCTGAAAGCAAGAACCCTCCCCCGTGGAGGCGGGAGAGGGTTCAGGTGCGATCCGAAGTTTTTCGGCTTGTTATCTGGTCTCAGCGGCGCGCCGAAGCGGGGCCGGCAGCGCCGCGGACCGGCGCGCTGGCGGCAACGCGGAGGCGCTGGGTCGGCACCTTGGCCACGGCCAGTGCCGGGGCGCTCAGGCTCTTGCCGGTCGGGGCAAAGCGGTTGGTGGCATAGGCGAAGCACACCCCGCCGCGTGTCTTGACGGTCGAGCACAGGCCCGAGGCGCCGCGCGAATCGAACCCGGCGGCGGCAACGCGCCAGAACTGCTTGCCGTGCACCGTCGCCTGGGTGATCTGCATGTGGAACCGGCGCAGCTCGGGGTTCTTGGCGGCGAACAGGCCCCAGGCGCGGCGCGCGCCTTGCTGGCTGGAGAAGCTGCCGAGCTGCACGGCGTGGCTGCCCTTGGCCGAAACCGCGGCGGTGCGCGGACGCAGGCCGGCGCGATGCAGCGTCTTGACCGTGGTGGCGACGCGGACCGGGCGGGCCTTGACCGGCGCGGCTGCAGGAGCCGGGCTGGGCGTGAAGGCGGCGGCGAAGGCCTGCGGCTGGGCGGCCGGGGCTTCGGCGGCCGGATCCGGGGCGGCGACGGGCGCATCGACCGGAGCGTACTGCGCCAGCGAAGTGGCCGCTTCGGCCGGAACCGGCGCGACCGGGGCCGGCGCGGCAGCAACCGCGGGCAGTTCGGTGTTGGCGGCAACCGCCTTGATCGCGCCGGTTTCGGCGGCGAGCTGTTCCTGCGCCGGGCTGTCGCCCAGGGCGAGCATGCGCGGCTGGCCCGGATCGTCGCGCAGCGGGGCGCGGATCAGGCCGGCGACGCGAGCCTTGGCGTCTTCGGGCTTGGCGGTGGCGGCCCATTCGCTGAGCCGCGCGTCGAGCTGGTTGGCGGGAATGTCCTGTGCGGCCATGACCCGCGCTTCGCGCCAGCGCCCGTCAAGGGCATAGGCATAGGCGAGGTTCTGGCGCAGCTTGGCCGAATTGTCGCCGCCGCGCAGCTGATCCGCCAGGATCGCCACGCCGCGGCTCGATTCGCCGGCCAGCGCCAGGGCCAGGCCAAGGTCGGTCCCGGGGATCGCGTCGCGCCAGTCGTCGAGGATCGCCACGGCTTCACGGTTGCGGCCCGCGGCGACATTGGCCAGCGCCAGACCCAGCGCCGAACGGGCGCTGTTGTCGCCCAGTTTCATCGCGTCGTTATAGGTGGTCGCGGCCGATTCGAACCGGCCCGCCTTGAAATAGGCCTGCCCCAGCACGGCGCGATAGGACGCCTCGCGCGGGTTGGCGGCAACCGCGGCTTCGGCCAGTTCGATCGCCTTGTCGTACTTGCCCTTGGCCAGCATCTTGCCGGCTTCGGCCATGGTTTCGTCGGGGGTCGACTTGGCGACGGCGCTGACGCTCATCGTCCCGCTGGCGAGCAGCGCGGCTGCGGCGACACCGGCGACCCCGAGCGGGAGGCCCAGAACCTTGGCTTTGCGGCTGATGCGATAGTCGATCATGGGTAGTCCCCTTCAGGCAATCAGGAATTGTGCGGTTTGGCGGTGACCTGCGCGGCCAACGCGGCCACGTCGGGCAATTCGTCGAGCAGGCGGTCGATGGCGTCGGTCACCAACTGCTGGGCGCTGCGCCCCTTGACCGTGCAGGCCAGGCGCAGCTTGAGGTGGCGTTCGGCATCGACCCGCAGCGTGAAGGCGGCACGGCGGCCATCGGCCAGGGCCGAGCGGCGATCCGCGGCGCGGCGCGCGGCTTCGCGCACTTTCGGCGCGATGCTGTAGACTTCGGCGCTTTCGAGGTGATCGTCGTGGCCCATGTCGTTCCAGCCGAGATCGTCGACCTGGCGGGCCAGGGCATCGTGCTGCAAGGGGCCGAGCTGCGGGCGCATGGCCGGCTTGGCCCCGCCCTTGCGGGCGAGCAGGCTGGGGCTGAGCGAGGCGAAGGGTTTGTCGGACATGCCCCCGGGTGCTCCGTTACGAACCGGCAACGCGGCGGCCGAAACCGCCCGCCGGACGGTGCACGCCCTGGATCGACGAAACGCTGGTCGGCGCGGCAAAGACGGTGCGGCGGAAGTTCTTTTCGAGCCGGTCCGAAATGTAGTTCCACAGCGCGGTAACCTCGGCGGCGCTGCGTCCGTTGGGATCGACTTCCATCACCGTGCGGCCATCGATCATCGAGGCGGCGAAATCGGTGCGGTGGTGCAGCGTGATCGGGGCCACGGTGCCGTGCTGCGACAGTGCAACCGCGGCTTCCGAAGTGATCTTGGCCTTGGGGGTTGCGGCGTTGACCACGAAGATCAGCGGCTTGCCGGCGCGTTCGCACAGGTCGACCGTGGCACCGACGGCGCGCAGATCGTGCGGGCTGGGGCGGGTCGGCACGACGATCAGTTCGGCCACCGAGATGACGCTCTGGATCGCCATGGTGATCGCCGGCGGGGTATCGATCACCGCCAGCTTGAAGCCCTGCTGGCGCAGGACGGCAAGATCGGCGGCAAGGCGGGCGACGGTCGTCTGGGCGAAGGCGGGGAATTCATCCTCGCGCTCGTTCCACCAATCGGCCAGCGAGCCTTGCGGATCGATGTCGATCAGGACGACCGGACCAGCGCCAGCCCGCTGGGCTTGCACGGCGAGGTGCCCTGACAAGGTCGTCTTGCCCGAACCACCCTTCTGCGATGCCAATGCCAAAACGCGCAAAGCCAAATCCCCCTAAAATTGCAGCAAACCCAATTGGACTTGCACTGGGGGATCGCAGAACGTTCCTAATTTTGAGTTAATGGCGGGGGCGATGAATTGCGCGGCTAAGCAGGGTTTGGACGACAAATCCTTTGCTAAGGCAATCTTCACCATGCAAGTTTACCCGCATGCCCGATGCTGCACGCCGCGCTTTGGGCCACGAGATCCGGGGGCGGTTAACGCACACCACAGAACGGGACTTTTGCCGATGGGCCGCAAGACTTTTCATCGTTTGGCCGTGCTGGGCGCGCTTATCGGCTGCGCCGCACCTGCCGCAGCCGATACCAGGGCCGGGGTCGACGCCTGGAGCAAGGGCGATTTCGCCGGTGCCGTGCGCGAATGGCAGCTCGAAGCGGTCAAAGGCGACGCCGACGCGCTCTACAACCTGGGCCAGGCCTTCCGCCTGGGCAAAGGCGTGCCGCAGAACCTGGCCAAGGCCGAAGAGATGTACGGCCGTGCCGCCGGGCTGGGCCACCCGCAGGCGGCAGACAACTATGGCCTGCTGATGTTCCAGCGCGGCGATCAGGCGCGGGCCATGCCCTATATCGCCGCCGCCGCCGGGCGCGGCGATCCGCGCGCGCAGTATCTGCTGGGGATCGCCCACTTCAACGGCCAGCTGGTCGCCAAGGACTGGACCCGGGCCTATGCCCTGGTCAGCCTGGCGCAGCAGCAGGGGGTTGGCCCGGCGACCGCCGCGCTCAAGCAGATGGACGGCTTCATCCCGCTCGACCAGCGCCAGCAGGCCGCGCAGATGGCGATCGAGCTGCGCAGCCAGGCCGATTCGACCCGCGCGCGCCAGCTCGCCGCCGCCGATCTTGGCGCTGCCGTGCCGGTGGGCGGCGTGCCGCGTGCGCCGACCGTGGCGGTGGCCGGCGATGCAGTCACCATCGCGGCCGCCACCGCCGGGAGCGACAGTCCGGCAAGCGCCGGGGCCGACTATGCCCGCCCCGCCGTCGCTGCGCCGCGCCCGACCGCGATGGCCGTTGCGGCCCCGCCGCCGCGCCCCGCGCCGCCCCCGGCGAGCGTCGTCGCCCGTCCTGCCCCGCCCAAGCCTGCGCCGGCTGCGGCCAGTGCCGCGCCGACAGTCGGGGGGCCGTGGCGGGTCCAGCTTGGTGCCTTCGGGGTCGCCGCCAATGCCGATGCGCAGTGGGCCCGGCTGAAAGGTCGGCCCGAGCTGGCCGGCCATCCGCGGATCAACGTCAAGGCCGGCGCGGTGACCAAGCTGCTGGCCGGCGGCTTCGCCAGCCAGGCCGCCGCCAAGGCCGCCTGCGACAAGCTGGCCGCCGCCGGAACCAGCTGCGTCGCCGCCACCAACTGAGTGCCGCCGCGATTGCGGCTTGCGCTCCGCCTTACTGTACTGCAAGGATAAGACAGCAGGGAGAAGGGGCGATGGGCGAAGCGGGATCAGGCGACGGCATGCGCGCGCCGACCGACCGGACCGAGCGGCTCGTCACCCTCGATTTCATCCGCGGCATTGCCGTGCTGGGCATCGTCTTCGCCAATATCGCCGCCTTCGGGCAGACGATGATGGCCTATATCTGGCCCTATGCCCTGGCCAACCCGCCGACCCCGGCGGACAAGCTGTTCTGGCTGGTGCAATACGTCCTGGTCGACGGCAAGATGCGCGGGCTGTTCACCCTGCTGTTCGGCGCCGGGATGATGCTGTTCATGCAGCGCGCCTGGGCACGCGGGGCGACCCGCTGGCTGCAGGCACGGCGGCTGGGCTGGCTGTTCCTGTTCGGCCTGGCCCACTTTCTGCTGCTGTGGCACGGCGACATCCTGCAGCTCTATGCGGTCAGCGGCCTGCTGTTGCTGGGCACGCTCAAGTGGCGGCCCAAGACCAAGCTGATCACCGGGCTGACGCTCTTCATCGTCGGCAGCCTGGCCTTCGGCGCGCAGCTCGGCGGGGCCTATGCCGCCGCGGCCAATCCGGCGATGGCTGCCCGGCTCAAGCCCGAGCAGCGCCAGGAGGTGGCCGGGGCAGAGGCCAAGACCGTCAAGGAAAACGCCGAACTGATCCACCTCTACCGCGACGGCAGCTTCACCCAGATCGCGCGGCACATGGTGCTGGAAAAGGCCGGGCCCAGCTTCGGGCAGACGATCTTCCTGGCCCAGGTTGAAACGATGCCGCTGGCTCTGATCGGCATGGCGCTGTTCGAGCTCGGCCTGTTCAATGGCGGGATCGACCCGGCCGTGCTGCGCCGCCGGGGCTGGATCGGGGTCCTGGCAGGCAGCGCGATCACGCTCGCCCTCGGGCTCTGGGCCTATCTGGCCGACTTCCCCTATTGGCTGACCTTCTTCGTGTTCATCGGCGCATCGCCGCTGCCCCGCCTGGCGGTGATCCTGGGGCTGGCCGCGCTCTTCGCGCTGTGGGCCCCGCGCGCCACGCAGACCGCGCTGGGCGGACGGCTGGTCTACGCCGGGCGCATGGCCTTCTCGAACTACCTCGGCACTTCGCTGCTGCTCGTCCCGATCTTCAACGGCTGGGGGCTGGGCCTGTTCGGACGGTTCGGCCGGGCCGAACTGTTCGGCTTCGTTGTCGCCGTGTGGATCCTGATGCTGCTGTGGTCCAAGGCCTGGCTGGAGCGCTATCGCTATGGCCCGCTCGAATGGCTGTGGCGCTGCCTGACCTATGGCCGGATGTTCCCGCTGCGGCGCTAACACCAGCTCGAAATCTCCCGGTTGATAATGCGACCGATTCGCATTATCATGGCGCAAGCAACCCGAGTGCTCCGCCATGTATGTCTGCGTCTGCAATGCCATCCGCGAATGCACCCTGCGCGCCGCCGCGCGGGCACACGCCGGCGATGTCGATGCGGTCTACGCGGCGCTGGGCAAGGTGCCGCAATGCGGCAGCTGCCTCGACGAAGCGACCGATATCATCATCGCCGAACGCGCCGCGGCGCGGCTGCCGGTGGTCGTCTCCGGCTGACTTGCCGCCGGTGCCGGCCAGGCGCATAACGGTCCTGCCAATCCACAGGAGCCGGTCATGCAAGGCGACGCACAGGTCATCGATTTCCTCAACAAGGCGCTGCTCAACGAACTGACCGCGATCAACCAGTACTGGCTGCATTACCGGCTGCTCGACAACTGGGGGATCAGGAAGCTCGCCGAATACGAGCGCCACGAATCGATCGACGAGATGAAGCACGCCGACAAGCTGGCGGACCGCATCCTGTTCCTCGAAGGCCTGCCTAATTTCCAGGCGATCGGGCGGCTGCACGTCGGCGAGAATGTCGAGGAGATCCTCAAGGCCGATCTCAAGACCGAGCACGAGGCGATCCCCCTGCTGCGCGAAGCCGTCGCGCATTGCGAAGCCGTCCGCGATTTCGTCAGCCGCGACCTCTTCGCCGAAATCCTCTCCAACGAGGAGGAGCACGTCGACTTCCTCGAAAAGCAGTTCGAGATGATCGAACGGATGGGCCTGCAAAACTACGTCCAGCTGCAGAGCGAGGCGGCGGGGAGCTAGCGCGGCAACAGGTCCTCTCCATTTTCACGCAGTGCAAATGGGGAGGTGGCTCGGCGCAGCCGAGACGGAGGGGTAATGGCGCAACGGCAGAGACCCCTCCGTCATTTGCTGGCGCAAATGCCACCTCCCCATTTGTGGCATTCGCCAAAAATGGAGAGGACCTTCTAGCGCCGGTAAGGGTTCTTTGCGCTGCGCAGCGTCAGCCGCACCGGTACGGCGTCAAAGCCGAGGTCACGGCGGATGCCGTTGACCAGATAGCGCTGATAGCTCATCGGCAGGTCATCCAGCCGGGTCCCGAACAGGACGAAGCCGGGCGGGCGGATCTTGGCCTGGGTGATGTAGCGCAGCTTGATCCGCTTGCCGCCCGGCGCGGGCGGCGGGTTCTTGGCCAGCACCTCGTCGAACCAGCGGTTGAGCAGGCCTGTGGGCACCCGCTTCGACCACGCGGCGCGAACCTCGAACGCGGCCTTGAGCAGGGTGTCGAGCCCCTTGCCGGTGCGCGCCGAAACCGCCAGCACCGGCAGCCCCTTGACCTGGGCCAGCCCTTCGTCGAGCGCACCGCGGATGCCGTTGAACAGGCCCGAGGCGTCTTCGGCCACGTCCCACTTGTTGATCGCGACCAGCAGCGCCCGGCCCTCTTCCAGCACCATGCTGGCGATCTTGAGATCCTGGTGTTCGAGGCCCCGGGTCGCGTCGAGTAGCAGCACGACCACTTCGGCAAAGTCGATCGCGTGGCGCGCGTCGGCGACAGCCATCTTCTCCAGCTTGTCGATCACCAGCGCCTTTTTGCGCATCCCGGCGGTATCGATCAGCCGCACCGGCCGCACCTCGCCGCTGTCGGGATCGGTCCACTGCCAGTCGACCGCGATCGAATCGCGGGTAATGCCGGCTTCGGGCCCGGTCAGCAGGCGGTCTTCCTGCAGGAAGGCGTTGATCAGGGTCGACTTGCCGGCATTGGGCCGCCCGACGATCGCCAGCTTGAGCGGCGCCGCATTGAGCGCTTCTTCGTCTTCTTCGTCGAACGGTTCAAACTCTTCCGCTTCGGGCTGCTTGTCTTCGAGCAGCGGCAGCAGCGCTTCAAACAGGTCAGCCATGCCGGTGCCATGCTCTGCGGAAAACGGGATCGGTTCGCCCAGCCCCAGCGAGAAGCTTTCGTAAACCCCGTGATCGCCCGATTTGCCTTCAGCCTTGTTGGCGATCAGCACCACCGGAACGCTCGATTCGCGCAAGTAACGGCCGATCTCTTCATCGAGCGGGGTTAGCCCTGCGCGCGAATCGATCACGAACAGCGCGACATCGGCGCCGACCAGCGAAGCTTCGGTCTGCTGGCGCATGCGCCCGGGCAGGCTGCCAGGATCTTCGTCCTCCCACCCGGCGGTATCGACGATCTGGAAATCGAGCCCCAACAGGTGCGCATCGCCAAAGCGGCGGTCGCGGGTCACCCCGGGCTGGTCATCGACCAGCGCCAGTTTCTTGCCCACCAGCCGGTTCCACAACGTGGACTTGCCGACATTGGGGCGGCCGATAATGATGACCGTCGGGAGTTTGGGGG
>JBJTLX010000032.1:0-4439 GCA_046063245.1 Novosphingobium sp. | reverse complement strand
CCGCGTTTTTGGTTACTACCATTCGGAAGACGGCATCGTCCGCGACATCAAGACCAACAAGACGATCAACAACGTCGAATCCTATGGCGTTCGCGCCAAGCTTCTGTGGGAGCCGACCGACGGATCGACCATCACCCTGGCCGGCGACTGGAGCAAGCGTACTGCAGACTGCTGCGGTGAACCGATCCGGATTGCCGCAGCGTCGGGCAACGTGACCGCAGCGTTCACCGGAACGCCCGTCGGCCCGGACAACACCTTCGTCAACTTCGACACGGTGCAGGAAGGCTATCAGAAGAACCACGGCGTCTCGCTGACTGGTGATTTCGGTATCGGCGATCACACCCTGACCACGATCACCGCTTACCGCGTCTACAACGACTTCGCGATCCGCGACCGCGACGGCACCAATGCTCCGTTTGCCGGCGTTACGCCCACCCAGCTGTTCCGTGCGACCAATCCGGGCATCACGCCGGCTGCTGCACTGACCCTAATGGATAACCTGCTGATCAATCCGCTCAGCTTCTCGTGCCGTACGACCTCGCGCAGCACCACCGAACCGGTCTGCGGTGAGAGCAACAGCTATGAGTTCAACAAGACCTTTACCCAGGAAGTGCGCTTCGCCTCGCCCACCGGGGGAACCTTCGACTACATCGCCGGGCTGTTCTATTACAACGCGCTGACCGGGCGTGACCTGACGATCGCCGGGGTGCGCACCAACATCGCCGGCAATGTCAGCTATCCGACCCCGACGACCTTCGTGGTCAACCGCGATACCGCCTATGTCCTGGCCGACATGCAGGCGCGGGTGCGCAACATCAACTATGCCGCCTTCGCCAACATCAACGTCCACCCGACCGATGCGCTGACCCTGACCGGCGGCGTGCGCTATGTGCGCGACGAAATCGAGTTTGCCCTGCAAAAGGTGACCGGCCCCAACGGCGATCACATCGGCGGCAGCGCGGGCACCAACCCGGCCGGCCAGGCCGCGCCGGGCGCCAACATCGGTACCCCGCAGTTCAATTCGTTCCGCACTTTCGGCAAGAGCCACGTGCTCGGCCGCCTGACCGCCAAGTACGACATCACCCCCGACGTCATGACCTATGTCTCGTGGGCGCACGGCTACAAGGGGCCGGCGGTCGACGCCGACATCTTCGTCACCCAGGCCGGCTATGACAACACCCCGGTCGCGCCGGAAACCTCGAGCAGCTGGGAAGTCGGGATCAAGTCGCAGTTCCTCGATCGCCGCCTGACGGTCAACCTGACCGGCTACTCCACGACCTTCTCGGGCTATCAGACCTCGTCGCAGGGGACCGACGGTTCGGGCGCGCCGGTGCTGCGTTCGGCGGGCAAGCTGTTCACCAAGGGGATCGAAGGCGAAGTCGTGCTGCGTCCGGTCGACGGGCTGCGCCTGTCGGGCAACTTCCTGTTCTCCGACAACAAGTTCGGCGACCTGTTCACCAGCCCGACCAACAACCTCAAGGGCGGCAACCCGCTCAACGCGCCCGAATCGAAGTACACGCTGGCCGCCAGCTATGACTTCGATGCCGGCGATGTCGGGGTCAACGTCAACGCCAACTACACCCACACCGGATCGACCCTGTTCACCAATCTGGCCGATGCCGCCAACCCCAATTCGATCTGGATCCGCAAGCCGTTCGGTGTCGCAAATGCCGCGGTCAACTTCACCCTGCCGGGCGATCACATCAAGGTCGGACTTTACGTCAAGAACCTGTTCGACCAGCACTATGTCGCCAGCCTGCGCCGCATTTCCGGTTCGGTCGGCGGCGCCGGCGCGGTCGCTCAGGCCCTGCCGCGCGACTTCGACCGCTACTTCGGCGGTCAGGTCTCGGTGAAGTTCTAAGCGCAACCCACGGGGAGCCCGCCATGGCACTGATCAATCGGCAAACGATCGGCGCAGGGCTGGGCGGCGGGCTCCTCGGCGGGGTTGTGATCTGGATTTACGAAGCCGTGGTCTGGGTGGGGGTGCAGCACCTGATGCCGCTCGCAGGAATCCCGCGCAATGCCACCGGACTGGTATTCGGCAAAGCGGCGCAGGACGCACTTGGGCCGCTGGCTTACGCGCTGGGCATAGCGATCCATTTCAGCTTCGCGCTGGCCTGGGGTTTGCTGTTTGCAGCGGTGTGGCCGTGGCTGCGCCGGCGCGGCTGGGAAGCGACGCTGGCGGCACTGCTGCTCGCGCCGCTGCTGTGGATCGTGATGCACCTGGCGATCGCGATCGCAGGTAATGATCATCCGAACTACCTCGATCCGGTCGTGGTTATCGGAGGTGTGCTGTCGCACCTGTTCTACACCGTGCCGATGGCGTTGTGGGTCAAGCACCGGCTTTCCGCGGCGCATGTGACCGATTGAGTTCCACCAAACTGCGGGAGGATCGGCAAACGCTCCTCCCGCTTCTTTTTTCAGGGATGGGGCGGATTTTTCGATGAGTGTTCGCGCCAGTCATGTCGTCGGCCTGCTGGGCAGGGGCATCGGGCAAAGCCGCTCGCCAAGCATCCACGAGGGTGCCGCAGCCGCGCTCGGCGTGCCGCTGGCCTATCGGCTGGTTGACTTCGACACACTCGGTCTTGCCGACGGTGACCTGCCCCGGGTGGTTTCGTTCCTGCGCGGCATCGGCTTTTCGGGCTGCAATGTCACCTTTCCGTTCAAGCAGGCCGTTATAGCACTGTGCGACAGCCTGTGCGCCGAAGCCGAGGCATTGGGCGCGGTCAACACGCTGGTCTTCCGCGACGGCAAGGTGCGCGGAGAGAACACCGACTGGCTGGGCTTCTCGTGGATGATCGACCGTGACATCGGTCCGGTGGACGGCGACGTCGTCGCGCAGGTCGGTGCCGGCGGCGCGGGGTCCGCCACGGCCTATGCCCTGGCCCGCAAGGGCGTAGCGCAATTGCGGCTGTTCGACCCGGATCTGGACCGCGCCCAGGAGCTAGCCGATCGCATTCGCGGCACCTTTCCCGCCTGCCAGGTTTCCGCCGCGCAAAGCGTGGAAGCGGCGCTTGCCGGTGCCGGCGGCGTGGTCAATGCAACCCCGATCGGCATGGCCAGCTTGCCGGGAACCCCGTTCGATCCTGCGCTGATGGCAGGCGACCAGTGGCTGGCCGACGTCATCTATTTTCCCTTGGAAACCGCACTTCTGGCAGCGGCCCACGCCAATGGCCAGCGCGCGGCCAACGGCGTATCGATGGTCATCGGCCAGGCGGCGGAGGCCTTCCGGCTGATCACCGGGCTAACGCCGAAGCGCGAAGACATGCTAGCCCGTATGCTTGGCGTACTTGACGCCGAACGGCATTCGGGAGCGGTGAAATGAAGACGTCGATTGCGACGGTGTCGCTTAGCGGCACGCTGGTTGAAAAGCTGAGCAGCATCGCCGACCGCGGTTTCGACGGCGCAGAGATCTTCGAGAACGACTTGCTTTCGGCTCCGCAATCGGCGGCCGAGATCGGCCGGATCATGGTCGATCTGGGACTGGCCTGCACGATTCTCCAGCCGTTCCGCGACTATGAAGGCCTTCCGGCCGAGCTGTCGTTGCGCGCGCTTGAGCGGATGCGCCGCAAATTTGCGGTCATGGACGACCTGGGCACCGACCTGATCCTGCTGTGCTCCAACTGCTCGCCCGATGCGAGCGGGGAACGCAGCCGCCTGCTCGACGATCTTGGACGCATCGCCGAACTCGCCGGCAGTCACGGCAAGCGCATCGCCTATGAGGCCCTTGCCTGGGCGCCGCACGTCAACGATCACCGCGATGCCTGGTCGCTGGTGCGCGATGTCGATCACCCCGCCTTGGGGCTGTGTCTCGACAGCTTCCACTCGCTCGCCCGCCAGATCCCCTCGTCGAGCATCGGGGATGTTCGCGCCGACAAGCTGTTCCTGGTCCAGCTGGCCGACGCGCCGCGGCTGGACATGGACCTGCTCAACTGGAGCCGGCACTTCCGCTGCATGCCGGGGCAGGGCGATTTTCCGCTGACCGACTATGCCGCGGGAATCGCGAAACTTGGCTATCAGGGCTTCTGGAGCCTCGAGATCTTTAACGACCGGTTCCGCGCCGGCTCTGCCGGGCAGATCGCCCGCGATGGCCAGCGCGGCCTGCGCCTGCTTGAAGACCGGGCCGCGCGCGCAAACGGCGCGCCGCCGACCCTGGCCTTGCCGCTGGAACCCGATCATGTCGAGTTCATCGAATTTGCCGCAAGTCATGCCGAAGCAGAGGAATTTTCACGCTATTTTGCTGCCCTTGGCTTTGCCGAGGTGGGCCGCCACCGCTCCAAGTCGGTGGTTCGCTGGCGTCAGGGCGCGATCAACCTGGTCGTCAATTCCGAGCCTGAAGGGCTCGCGCACAGCTTCGATATTGTCCACGGCGGCTCGGTCTGCGCGATCGGCCTGGCGGTGAGACCAGCAGGCCGTGCTCGACCGCGCCAGCCGGCTTG
>JBJTLX010000031.1:0-5821 GCA_046063245.1 Novosphingobium sp. | reverse complement strand
CGGCGATTGCCGCGCTGCGCGCCGAGCTTGAGCGCCGGGGCGAGGCGATGAAGCTCAAGCCGGTCAACGTGGCGGTTGAATTCATGCGCGGCGGGACGGCACAGCGCACCTATGCCATGGGCACGGTCACCCGCGCCGGGCGGCGGGTGGCGCTGGTCAATGCCGAATGCTGGCAGGACGACCGGACCCAGCCGATCGCGCTGGCGCAGATGAAGATCCTGCTCAGCCCCGCCGCAGAATGACGGTCAGCCGCGCGCCTGCGGGCGGCGCGGCAGCGATCGGCAAACGCACTGCATCGGCGCGGCTGCGGGCCAGGATGGCGGGGGCAACCCCGGCATCGTGCAGAACCGCATCGGCACTGCCCAGCCAGCGCGCCTGACGCAGGGTCAGGTCATCGGGATCGTCGCTGGCGAGGACGATTTCGACGATTTGTGAATGACTTGTCGTGCCTTGTTCAAGCCATTGCGCAATCCGGCCCGGCGATGCTTCATCGAGCGGATCGAGCGGCCCGCCCACCGCCAGCGCGGCATCGAGCGCATGGCGGCGTTCGGCACTGTCGGGCCAGCGGGAACGCATGGCCGCGCGTGCTGCGGCCAAGCCCGAGGCCAGCGCGCCGAGCGAGGCAGGGAGCAGCTGTTCCAGCCGCAGCCGCAGCACCTTGGCCAGACCGGCCGAGGCCCCGCCGGTGCTCACCGCGATCAGCACCGGATCGCGATCGAGCAGCGACGGCAGGGTGAAGTCGCACAGTTCGGGCCGGTCAGCGACGTTGACCAGCACGCCGCGTGCCTTGAGCGCCGCGGCAACCTCTTCGGGCGCGTCGAGCGCGATGAAAGCCAGTCGCGCCGCGCTGTCGTCCGCACCGACCACCCGGCCCCCGGCGCGCTCGACCAGCCGCGCCTTGGCCGCGGCCATCTCCCCCTCGCCCAGCACGATCACCGGCTGGCCGGTAATGCGATGGAACAGGGGCAGGCTGTACATTGCGCCTAGTCCTTCAGGAAATCGGGGACGCGTTCGGCGGCGCTGATCGCTTCGGGGACGATGCGGTCGGCCACCACCGCCCACTTGTCGCCATCGACCATCACCTCGGCCACGAAACCGCGGCTGTTGTACGAACTGGCCATCGTCGCGCCGTAGGCCCCGGCGGTGCGGAACACGGCAAGGTCACCGGCTTCCAGCGCGTCGATTTCGCGGTCCATGGCAAAGGTATCGCCGGTTTCGCAGATCGGCCCGACGATGTGCGCGGTCATCCGCTCGCCGCTGGGTTCCACCGCATCGAAATCGTGCCACGCGCCGTACATCGCCGGGCGGGCGAGATCGTTCATCGCCGCGTCGACCACCAGGAACGGGGTCTGGTTGGAACTGCGCTTGACCCGGATCACTCTGGTCAGCAGCACCCCGGCATTGCCGCAGATCACCCGGCCGGGTTCGAACATCAGCGTGACGTCCCAATCGGCGGTGACCCGCGCGACCATCGCCGCATAGGCCTCTGGCGCCGGGAACACCTCGCCCGCGCGGTAAGGCACGCCCAGCCCGCCGCCGAGATCCGCATGGGTCACGCTCTGCCCGGCACTGCGCAGCTCGGCGATCAGCGCGCCGACCTTGGCAAAGGCTTCCTCGAACGGTTCCAGTTCGCTCAGCTGGCTGCCGATATGGACGGCAACCCCGCGCATGTTGAGCCCGGGCAGCCGGGCCAGATTCGCGTAGATCGCGCAGCCGCGGTCGATCGGCACCCCGAACTTGTTCTCGGCCTTGCCGGTCGAGATCTTGGCGTGGGTGCGCGCATCGACATCGGGATTGACCCGCAGCGCGCAGTTGGCAGTCAGCCCGCGCGCGGCCGCCAGCGCGGCAAGCTCGACCCCCTCTTCCTCGCTCTCGAGGTTGAACTGGCCGATCCCGGCGTCGAGGCCGAGGATCATCTCGTGGTGCTGCTTGCCCACGCCCGAAAAGACGATGTCCTGCGCCGGCATCCCCGCCGCCAGCGCGCGCGCCAGCTCGCCGCCCGAAACCACGTCGGCGCCCAATCCTTCGCGGCTCATCACGTTGAGCACGGCCAGGTTGGGATTGGCCTTGATCGCGAAGGCAATGTGGACCCGCGGCAGGATCGCCAGGGCATCGCGGAAAACGCGGGCGTGGCGTTCCAGCGTGGCGCGCGAATAGACGTAGACCGGGGTGCCGACCGCATCGGCGATCGCGCTCAGCGGCAGGTCCTCGGCGTGAAGCACGCCGTCGCGGTATTCAAAATGGTTCATGGGTTCAGGCTCTTACTTGTCTTCGGCAGGGGGCAGATCGAACGGATCTTCGGCACGGTCCTCGGACCGTTTTCGCAGTTCGACACTGCGCTCCGGCGCAGCCTGGGGGGTGGTCCTGAGCAGCGCTTCGGCATCGGCCTGGGCGTCGGCGCCATAGGCCGCGACCGGCAGGGTCTTGCCCGCAGCCGGCTTCAAGGGCGCGTTCTGCCCGCAAGCGGCAAGCGAAAGGGCCAGGGCAAGGGTCATGGCACGGCGCATCGAGCGATCACTCCAGGCCAAGGTCGCGGCGGGCCTCGGCGATTCGAGCCCTTACCTGTTCGGGTGCGGTTCCGCCATAGCTGGCGCGCGAGGCGACCGAGGCATCGACCGACAGCGCGGCGAAAACACGGCTGTCGATCCGTGCGTCGATCGCCTGCAGATCGGCCAGCGGCAAGGCATCGAGCGCCACGCCCCGGCTCTCCGCCAGCTTGACCGCCGCGCCGGTGATGTGGTGCGCCTCACGGAAGGGAATGTCGGCCTGGCGCACCAGCCAGTCGGCCAGATCGGTCGCGGTGGCATAGCCCAGCTCGGCCGCGCTGCGCATCCGCTCGGTCCGGAAGGTCGCGCCCTCGACCATCCCGGTCATCGCGGCGAGGCACAGGGTGAGCAGCCCGGCGGCCTCGAACACCGGCGGCTTGTCGTCCTGCATGTCCTTCGAATAGGCCAGCGGCAGGCCCTTCATCGTCATCATCAAGCCGGTCAGGCACCCGGCGATGCGGCCCGAATGGCCGCGCACCAGCTCGGCCGCGTCGGGGTTCTTCTTCTGCGGCATGATTGAGCTGCCGGTCGACAGGCTGTCGGGCAGGACGATGAAGCCAAACGGCTGGCTCGCCCAGATGATCATTTCCTCGGCCAGCCGCGACAGGTGCAGCGCGCACTGGGTGGCGGCCATCAGATAGTCGAGCGCGAAATCGCGGTCGGATACGGCATCGAGGCTGTTCTTCGTCGGCATGGCGAAGCCCAGCGCCGCCGCGGTCGCGTCGCGGTCGATCGGGAACCCGGTTCCGGCCAGCGCGGCGCTGCCCAGCGGGCACTGGCTGGCGCGGCGGTGGGCGTCGACAAAGCGCGAGCGATCGCGGGCGATCATCTCGTAATAGGCCATTAGGTGGTGGCCCAGGGTCACCGGCTGCGCGGTCTGCAGGTGCGTGAAGCCGGGCATGATGCTCTCGGCATGGTCCGCCGCGCGAGTGACCAGCGCGACCTGCAGCGCGCCGAGCGCGGCATCGGCCTGCAAGCACGCCTCGCGCACCCACAGCTTGAAATCGGTCGCGACCTGATCGTTGCGGCTGCGCGCGGTGTGGAGCCGCCCTGCTGCCGGGCCGATCAGTTCGGCCAGCCGGCTTTCGGTGGTCATGTGGATGTCTTCAAGGTCCCAGTTTTCGGGGACACCATTGGCCTCATATTCCGCCGCGACCTGATCGAGTCCGCCCGAGATCGCCGCCGCGTCCTCGGCAGAAACGATCCCCTGCGCCGCCAGCATCGCGACGTGGGCCTTACTGGCGCGCACGTCCTGCCGCCACAGCGCCTTGTCGAAGGGGATCGAGGCGTTTATCTCGCGCATGATCGCGCTGGGCCCCTCGGCAAAGCGTCCGCCCCACATCTTGTTGCCCGTTTGGGCATTGGAGCCGCCCTTGGTCTCGTCCCGCTCGCTCACCGCTGCAATCCTTGGCTGTGCCCTGCTCGTCGCCGGGTGCGATAGGCAAAGCGGGGGGGAGGCGCAACCGCAAGCGTCCGCAAGTGCCGATGCAGCGGCGCTCGACGGGGTGGTCAACCGCGCCCACCGCGGCAGCGCGATGCCCGATTTCCTGATCAAGGACGCCGCCGGCAAGGAGCTCAAGCTCGCCAGCCTCAAGGGCAAACCGGTGCTGATCAACCTGTGGGCGACATGGTGCGCGCCCTGCGTGGCCGAACTGCCGGCGCTCAACCGGCTGGCGCAGCAGCGCGGCGGCGCGCTGCAGATCGTCACGGTCAGCCAGGACATGGCCAAGCTGGAGACGGTCGCGCCGTTCCTTGCGGCCAAGGCCCCGAGGCTGCAGCCGTGGCTCGATCCCGAAGGCGAGCTGACCACCTTCTTCGACACCACGATCCTGCCGACATCGATCTATTACGACGCGCAAGGGCGCGAAGTGTGGCGCTATATCGGCCCGCGCGAATGGGACAACGCCAAGGCCGCGGCCTTGCTGGCCGAGACGGTTTAGTACGTCGCGGCGTAGACCGCCGGGAACGCCGCCTTCAGCTTGGCCAGCCGCGCCACGTCCCAGGCCTGGATATAGGGGTGGTTCGGATTGCGGCGCATGAAGTCCTGGTGATAGCGCTCGGCGGGATAGAACGCCCCGGTCTCGATCTTCGTCGCCAGCGGCTTGCCAAAGGCGCGCGCCTTGTTCAGCGCGGCGATATAGGCGACGGCCATGGCGCGCTGCCCCGGGTTCTGCGGGAACAGCGCCGAGCGATAGCTGGGTCCGCTATCGGGGTATTGCCCGTTGACCTGGGTCGGATCGTGGGCGGCGTAGAAGTAGATCTGCAGCAGCTGGCCATAGCTGATCCGCGCCGGATCGTAGGTAACCCGGATCGCCTCGGCATGGCCGGTGCGCTCGGTCGAGACCTGGTCATAGGTCGCGGTATCGCGGCTGCCGCCGGCAAAGCCGCTGACCACCCCGGTCACGCCCTTCACATGTTCGAACACGCCTTCCATGCCCCAGAAGCAGCCGCCGGCAAACACGGCGACCTGCTGGCCTTTTTCGGCCGGAGCGGCGGGCGGGGCAATGCGCACCGCGGCAATCGGCGGCGGTGCGGACCGCGCGGCCAGCAGTGCGGTGCCGAGCGCCAGGGCGGCCCCGGCGGCGATCCAGGGAGCAGCGCGCATCACGCCCTCCCCGCCGGATGGAAGACCAGCGCCAGCCCGTTCATGCAATAGCGCTTGCCGGTCGGCTTGGGCCCGTCGTTGAACACGTGGCCCAGGTGCCCGCCGCAATTGTGGCAGTGCACTTCGGTGCGGGGGTAGCCGGTTTCGAGATCGGTCATGGTTTCGATCGCGCGGGGCAGCGGCTGCCAGAAGCTGGGCCAGCCGGTGCCGCTCTCGTACTTGGTTTTCGCGTCATAGAGCGGCCAGTCGCACCCGGCGCAGTTGAACCGGCCGGGGCGATGTTCCTTCAGCAAGGGACTGGTCCCGGGATATTCGGTGTCGGCCTGGCGCAGCACCTTGTAGGCAGCGGGCGACAAGCGCGCGCGCCATTGCGCATCGGTCAGCGTGAAGGGCGCGGAAGGCCGTCCGGCAGTCAGGTGTTGCGACAGCGCCAGCGCGCCAACCCCGCCCAGGGCAGCGCCGATGATCCAGCGGCGGGTGGCGACGGCTTGGGACATGGGCGAACCTTTCAGGCAGGCAGAGACGGGGCTGTCTGCACCGTCAAAGATTAGCCCAAGCTGAAGGACATTCGCAAATGTGTCAGACCGCTGCCCAATCTGACCGGTAGCCACGCCGCATGACCGCGAACGTCACCGCCGCCAGCAAGGCCGGAATGACCAGCAGCCGGAAC
>JBJTLX010000030.1:0-3221 GCA_046063245.1 Novosphingobium sp. | reverse complement strand
TCCGCCTGACGGCCGGTTTTGCGGTGTTTCAGCCTCGCTGAAACGAAATCAGCGGCGTTTGAGCGCGGAAACACAAGCCGCGCGGTCGACGTCCTGGCCGTCGCTGGCGCGGCGGGCGTCGACGTAGGTCGCCTCGGGCCGGGCACCGGGGGAGGGCGGGTAGAGATAGACGTCGAGCACACAGGCGCTGCCGGTGAATTGCAGCTTGCGTGCGTCGCCTTCCCACACGTCGAGCCGCGCGGGGCCGAACTGGCGGGCGAGATCGTCGCTGTCTGCGCCGATCACGCCTTCGAGGCCGGGCGCGGCGAAAATCTTGGCGCGCGGCGGCGCGGTGCGCACCGGGGCGCGGACTGCAACGGCGGCGGGCTGCTTCGTCTTGACCGGGGAGGAGGACGCGGTCTTGACCCCGCTTGTGGTCCCCCCGCAAGCGGCGAGCAGCGGGGTGAGCGCCAGCGCGATAACCAGATTACGCAACATTGCCGCGTCCCTTGCGATGAATCAGGTGCACCGCGCAAGCCGCGCCGAGGAAGGGTGCGGCGAAATTCGCGACGGGCACGGTGAGCAGAAGCGCGGTTACCCCGCCCAGCGCGAGCCGCTCGAAGCGGCTCAGCGGGGCGGGACTATCGGGCGAGGGGCGATGCCGCAGCCAGACCATGTCCTGCAGCTCGCGCCCGAGCAGCACCGCGTTGACCGCGATGAACACCAGCGGCGCGCCAACCCCGATGATCAGCAGCACCAGCGCGAACGGCAGCGCGATCAGGTTGAACAGCAGCGCCCGCAGCGCTCCGCCCAGTCCGCGTGCCAGTTCCTCGCGCCAGCCCAGCTTGCGCGCGCGGGCGGCCATCACCGGAGAGTCGCGCGCCTCGATCGCGGTCACCACCTCGTCGGCGAAGAACTGCAGCACCGCGAGCGCGACCACCCGCCACAGCAGCCACAGCGCGAGCAGCGTGACCAGCCCGGCGGCCAGTGGTCCCAGCTCGCTTTGCCCCAGATAGCTTTCGATCGCGGCGCTCAGTGCCCACCAGCCCGCCGCGCCAAGCACCACGCAGGCGAGCAGCGTCGCCGCCAGGCTCTTCAGCCAGATCGGCAGCAGCCGCGGATCGAACAATCGCGCCACGGCGAGGGAAAATGCGCTTGGCATTCGCCGGGAATCGCGGACCCTGGCAAAGCTGTCAACGCTTCCCTCGTGCGGCGAAAGCGGCTAGGCGCGGCGCGAAATTTCCAATCCAGCGAAAGAGTTCCCGTGTCCCAGCCCAGCACCCATGTGATCGCCATCGGCAACGCCATCGTCGACGTGATGGCGCCCTGCGCCGACAGCCTGATCGAGGAGCTTGGCCTGGTGCGCGGCGGGATGACCCTGGTCGATACCGAGCGTGCACGCGAGCTCTACGACGCGATGGGCCCGGCGCGCGAGATCTCGGGCGGATCGGCGGCGAACACGCTGGCCGGGCTCGCCGCGCTCGGCAGCAAGTGCGCCTTCATCGGCCAGGTCGCGAACGACCAGCTGGGCGATGTTTTCGCGCACGATATCCGCGCCGGCGGGATCAGCTTTGCCACCCCGGCGCGCGAGGGCGAACCGCCGACCGCGCGCTGCCTGATTTTCGTCACCCCCGATGGCCAGCGGACGATGAACACCTTCCTCGGTGCCTCGCAGTTCCTCCCCGCCGCCGCGCTCGACGAAGCGGCGATCGCCGATGCCGCGATCCTCTACCTCGAAGGGTACCTGTGGGATCCGGAGGAACCGCGCGCGGCGATGCGGCGGGCGATTGCGGCGGCGCGCAATGCGGGCCGCAAGGTTGCCTTCACGCTTTCGGATGCCTTCGTCATTTCGCGCCACGGTGACGATTTCCGCGCGCTTATCGAAGCGGGCCAGATCGATATCCTGTTCGCCAACCACGTCGAACTGGCAGCGCTGACCGGGCATGAGGATTTCCACGCCGGGATCGATGCGCTGAAGGCCAAGGTCCCGCTGCTGGTCGTCACCCGCGGCGCAGAAGGCGCTGTGGCGGCGACCGGGGGCGAGCTGTTCGAGGTCCCAGCCGAACCGATCGAGCGCGTTGTCGACACCACCGGCGCGGGCGACCTCTTCGCCGCCGGGTTCCTCCATGCTCTCGGCGAAGGCCGCAGCATGACCGAATGCCTGACCCTGGGTGCGGTCTGCGCGGCCGAAATCATTTCGCATTATGGTGCACGGCCCGAAGCCGATCTGAAGCAATTGGCCGCGGCACGGCTTGGCGAATAAGGTAAACGGGATAGTCAATTTCGCGTTAACCGGTTCGCAGACCTTTTCGGACTAGCCTTGTTTCCAAGGGACGATTCGCGCGCGGGGAACCGCGGCGGGTCTGCAAGGGGACCGGGCGCATGAATGTCGTAACGCCGATCGGGGAATTTGCCTGCCGCCGCGACGTCGCCATGGAGGGCGAACATCCGCGGGTCGTGGTTGCCGACGTGGCCGGACGGCCCCGCCCGCCCGCCAAGATCATCACCGTTGCCAATGAAAAAGGCGGGGTCGGGAAGTCGACCGTGGCTTTTCACCTCGCGGTGGCCCTGGCCGATACCGGACACAAGGTTCTCGCGCTCGATCTCGATCGCCGCCAGCAATCTTTGACCCGCGCTTTCACCAACCGCGGCGGCACGGCCAAGCGGCTGGGTATCCGCCTGCCGCAACCGCGCAACGTGGTGCTGCAGAACCAGTCGGGCGCGGGGCTGTGCCAGGAACTTTCGCGCACCGCGTGGGACTGCGATTACGTGGTGATCGACGCCGCCGGGCACGATTCGCCGGTGGCCCGCCGCGCCATCGCGCTGGCCGACATGCTGGTTTCCCCGGTCAATGCGAGCTTCGTCGATCTCGACCTGCTCGGCCGCTTTCACCCGGTCTCGGGCAAGCTTCAGGGTCCGGGCTGCTTCGCAACGATGGTGGCCGAACTGCGCGAAGCGCGGCTCGATGCCGGGATGGCCGGGCTCGACTGGCTGGTGCTGCAGAACCGCAAGCGGCGCGAGGTCAGCAAGAACCAGGACCAGGTCGAAAAGGCGCTGCACCAGCTTTCGCAGCGGCTCGATTTCCGCATCGGCAGCGGGCTGTTCGAACGGGTTGCATATCGCGAACTGTTCCTGCTCGGCCTCACGCACCTCGACCTGCGGCGCATCCCCGAACTCGCCCGCACCAAGGTTGCCGCGGCGACCGAAGTGATGGCGCTCCTCGACGATCTCGAGATCGACGA
>JBJTLX010000029.1:0-5790 GCA_046063245.1 Novosphingobium sp. | reverse complement strand
GGGTCAAGCGCATCGAAGGCCGGATCGTCGGCGTTGATCGTGACGCACAGAGCGGGGACATCGCCGCGCTGACGCTCGAAGGCGAACGCCGCGTGGCGGGCAGGTTCTTCATCGACTGCACCGGCTTTCGCAGCCTGCTGCTGGGCGATGCCTTGCAAGTCCCCTTTGTCGACTGGACGCACTGGCTGCCCTGCGACACCGCGCTGGCGCTGCCGACCGAATCCGGGCCGCAGTTCCGCCCCTATACCCAGTCGCTGGCGCGGCCCGCCGGGTGGCAGTGGCGCATTCCGCTGCAGCACCGCACCGGCAACGGCCATGTCTTCTGCTCGGCCTTCATGGGCGAGGACGAGGCCGCGGCGCTGCTGCTCGCCAATGTCGAGGGCAAGCCGCTCGCCGATCCGCGCCCGATCCGCTTCACCACCGGGCACCGGCGCGAGCCGTGGTCGCACAATTGCCTGGCGCTGGGGCTGGCGGCGGGCTTCATGGAACCGCTCGAATCGACCAGCATCCATCTGGTCCAGTCGGGGATCAGCCGTCTGCTCAATCTGCTGCCGCGCGACCTGGCCGATCTGGGCGCCGCGCACAGCCAGTTCAACCGGCTGTCGGCCACCGAATGGGAACGGATCCGCGATTTCCTGATCCTCCACTATGTCGCCAACGAGCGGCATGGCGAGCCGTTCTGGGACCATTGCCGCAGCATCGCCGTGCCCGATACCCTGACCGAAAAGCTCGACCTGTTCCGCGCCAGCGGGCTGTTCGTGCGCGAGGAGGACGAGCTGTTCCTCGATGATAGCTGGGGCCAGGTGATGATCGGACAAGGGGTCACCCCGCGCGGCTGGTCGCCGCTGGCCGACAACGTGCCGGGCGCGGACATCGGCCCGTTTCTGGGCAGTCTGGCCAAATCCTATCGCACCCGCGCCGAAGCGCTGCCGCGCCACGGCGATTTCATTGCCCAGATGCTGGGCCAACCCGTCAGGACCCGCGCATGAGAGCCCTTGTTGCCGCCTTGCTTGCCGCTTGCGTGGCCGTGCCCGCTGCGGCCCAGCCCGCCCCGCCGGCAAGCGACTTCCGCGCGCGCACGCCCGAGCAGGAGGTGGTCTATTTCGTCCTGCCCGACCGCTTCGAGAACGGCGATCCGAAGAACGATCGCGGCGGGATCAAGGGCGATCGGCTCAAGACCGGGTTCGACCCGGCGGCCAGGGGGTTCTATCACGGCGGCGATCTGAAGGGACTGACCGCGCGGCTCGACTATATCCAGGGGCTGGGGGCGACCACGGTGTGGTTCGCGCCGGTGTTCAAGAACAAGCCGGTGCAGGGCCCCAAGGGGCAGGAAAGCGCGGGATACCACGGCTACTGGATCACCGATTTCACGTCGGTCGATCCGCATTTCGGGACCAATGCCGAATTCAAGGCCTTCGTCGATGCCGCCCATGCACGGGGGATGAAGGTCTACATGGACATCGTCGTCAACCACACCGCCGACGTGATCCAGTACCGCGAAGGCGGCGACTACACCTATCGCAGCAAGGCCGACTATCCGTTCTCGCGCCGCGGCGGGGTGGGCGGTGCGGCGATCAATCCGGGCTTTGCCGGTGACGGCGATCCCTCGGCCGCCAACTGGGCAAAACTGACCGATCCTTCGTTCGCCTACACCCCCTTTGTGCCCAAGGGCGAGGCGCAGGCCAAGACCCCGGCCTGGCTCAACGATCCGATCTACTACCACAATCGCGGCAATTCGAACTGGAAGGGCGAAAGCGCGCTGTACGGCGATTTTTCCGGGCTTGACGACATCGCCACCGAAAACCCGCGGGTGGTTGCCGGGATGATCGACATCTACGGCGACTGGATCGACAAGTACGGCGTCGACGGGTTCCGCATCGATACCGCCAAGCACGTCAATCCGGAGCTGTGGCGGGCCTTCGTCCCCGCGATGCTGGAGCGCGCCAGGGCCAAGGGCATCCCCAATATCCACATCTTCGGCGAGGTTGCGACCCAGGACATCGATCCCGCGCTGCTGGCCCGCTGGACCCACATCGCGCACCTGCCCGCGGTGCTCGACATGGCCTTCGCCTCGGCCGTGGTCCAGGCAACCGCCGGCAAGACCGGGACCGAAACGCTGGCAAGGCTGTTCGAAGACGACGTGCTCTACCGCGGCGGGGCCAAGGCCGCGCTGCAGCTGCCGACCTTCCTGGGCAACCACGATTTCGGCCGCAACGCGATGTTCATCAAGCAGATGAACCCCGGCATTTCGCAGGACGAGCTGCTCGCCCGGGTCGAGCTGGGCCACGCGATGATGCTGACCCTGCGCGGGGTGCCCGTGATCTATTCGGGCGACGAGCAGGGCTTCGTCTCCGACGGCAACGATCAATTGGCGCGCGAGGACATGTTTGCCTCCAAGGTCGCCGAATACAACGACAACGACCTGATCGGCACCGATTCGACCACCGCCCGGGCCAATTTCGATACCGGCCACCCGCTCTACCGCCTGATCGCGCGGCTTTCCGCAGTGCGCCGGGCAACCCCGGCGCTGACCGGCGGGCTGACCACGATCCGCGCCATGTCGGAAAAGCCCGGCCTGTTTGCCGTGTCGCGCTTCGATCCCAAGTCGGGCCGCGAGGTCCTGCTGGCCTACAACACCGGAACCGCGCCGCTGACGAATAGGATTGCGGTCGATCCCGCCAGCCTTGCCTTCACCGCGCTGGCGGGTCAGTGTCCGCTCGTCGCCGACGCCCCGGGCAGCGTGTCCGTAACCCTTCCCCCCCTCAGCTTCGCCGTTTGCGCGGCCAAGGAATGATCGCTCGAACCCGCCCATGAACCGACTGTCTTCGATCTCGCTCGCTAACGCCGCGCAACTGGCCAGCCCGTGGTGGCGCGGCGCGGTGATCTATCAGGTCTATCCGCGCAGCTACCGCGATACCAACGGCGACGGGATCGGCGATCTGCCCGGCGTTACCTCGCGGCTGGAACATATCGCCGCGCTGGGGGTCGATGCGATCTGGCTGTCGCCGTTCTTCCAGTCGCCGATGAAGGACTTCGGCTATGACGTGTCGGACTATTGCGCGGTCGATCCGATCTTCGGCACGCTCGACGATTTCGACGCACTGATCGCCCGCGCGCATCAACTTGGCCTCAAGGTGATGATCGACCAGGTCTATGCCCATACCTCGGACCAGCACGCCTGGTTCGCGCAGAGCCGGCAGAGCCGCGACAATCCCCTGGCCGACTGGTACGTCTGGGCCGATGCCAAGCCCGAAGGCTCGCCCCCGTCGAACTGGCAATCGGTATTCGGCGGGCCGGCCTGGACCTGGGACGCGCGGCGCGGACAGTATTACCTGCACAATTTCCTCAGCAGCCAGCCGCAGCTCAACGTCCACTTGCCCGCGGTGCAGGATGCCCTGCTGGGAGTGGCGCAGTTCTGGCTCGATCGCGGGGTCGACGGCTTCCGGCTCGACGCGCTCAACTTCGCGATGCACGATCCCTTGCTGACCGACAATCCGCCCGCGCCCGATACCGGCGCGCAGCGCACCCGCCCATTCGATTTCCAGCTGCGCAAGTACAACCAGAGCCACGCCGATATTCCCGCCTTCATCGAACGCATCCGTGCACTGACCGACCGCTATGACGCGGTCTTCACCATGGCCGAGGTCGGCGGCGAGGAAGCGCTCAGCGAAATGCAGCTCTACACCCAGGGCGCGCACCGGCTGAACAGCGCCTATGGCTTCGATTTCCTCTATGCCGAGGCGCTGACCCCGGCCCTGGTCGCCGCCGCCCAGGCCGATTGGCCCGCCGCTGACGGCACCGGCTGGCCGAGCTGGGCGTTCGAGAACCACGATGCGCCGCGCGCGCTGTCGCGCTGGTGCGCGCCGCAAGACCGTGAAGCCTTCGCCCCGCTCAAGATGCTGCTGCTCGCCTCGCTGCGCGGCAATATCATCCTCTATCAGGGCGAAGAGCTGGGCCTGACCCAGGTCGACATTCCGTTCGAGCAATTGCAGGATCCCGAAGCGATCGCCAACTGGCCGCTGACCCTGTCGCGCGACGGGGCGCGCACCCCGATGCCGTGGAGTGCGCAGGACGAGCACGGCGGGTTCAGCGCCGATACCCCGTGGCTGCCGCTGGGCGAGGACAACATGGCCAAGGCGGCCGACCGGCAGGAGCGCGATCCGGATTCGCTGCTCCAGTTCACCCGCACTGTGCTGGCTCTGCGCGGCCAGAATGCGGCCTTGCGCGAAGGCGATTTTGCCCTGCTCCACGCCGATGCGGCGCGGCTGGTGTTCCGCCGCCAGGCCGAGGGGCAAAGCGTGCTGTGCGCTTTCAACCTGTCGGCCGAAGCCGCCGCCTGGCCCGACGCCGTCCGCCCCGCAGGCCGCGCACTGATCGCGGTCGGCAATGCCGACCTCACCGCCCTGCCGGCTTTCGGCGCAATCCTGATCGAGGAATGACACCCATGGCCTATCGCAGCGCGCTTGGAATCTGGGCCGCAACCGCATTGGCGGCCAGCAGCTTTGCCGCACCCGCCCATGCCCAGGAACGGCCCAGCGCCAGCGCCAGCTCGCCCGATGGGTCGATCGCGGTGACGCTGACCACCGATGGCGATGGCCGCCCGTTCTATACGGTGACGCGCAAGGGCAAGCCGGTGCTGGCACCGTCGCGGCTGGGGTTCCTGTTTACCGATGCAGTGAAGATCGATCGCAATCTGGCCATCACCGGCCAGCAGACCCGCGACTTCGACCAGACCTGGGAGCAGCCGTGGGGCGAATGGCGGACCATCCGCAACCACTACCGCGAGCTCAAGGTCCAGCTCAAGGAAACCAGCGCGCTGGCCCGGGTCTTTGCCGTGACCTTCCGGATCTATGACGACGGCGTCGGCTTTCGCTACGAATTTCCCGATCAGCCCAACCTGCATCACGCGAAGATCGCCGACGAGCTGACCGAATTTGCTTTCGCCACCGACGGCACCGCCTGGTGGAAGCCGGCGTTCCTGTGGAACCGCGAGGAATACCTTTACAACAAGACGCCGCTGTCCGCCGTGGGTACTGCCGATACGCCGGTGACGATCAAATTTGCCGACGGTACGCACGCGGCGCTGCACGAGGCGGCGCTGGTCGACTATTCGGGCATGGCCGTGGCCCGGACCGAGGGCAACACGCTGCGCGCCGCGCTGACCCCGGGGGCGGGCAAGCCCAAGGTCGAGAAGAACGGTGCCTGGGCCACCCCGTGGCGCACCCTGATCCTGGCCGACAACGCCGCCGGACTCTACCAGAGCCACCTGATGCTCAATCTCAACGAACCCAACAAGCTGGGCGATGTCAGCTGGTTCAAGCCGGGCAAGTTCAACGGCGTGTGGTGGAACATGATCAAAGGCGAATGGACCTGGGCGCGCGGGCCGCGCCACGGCGCGACCACCGCCAACGTCAAGCGCTACATCGATTTCGCCGCCGCCAACGGCATCCCCAACACCCTGGTCGAAGGCTGGAACGTCGGCTGGGACGGTGACTGGTTCGGCAATGGCAATGACATGGACTTTGCCCGGCCGACCGAGGATTTCGACGCCGCCGAGCTGGCCCGCTATGCCAAGTCCAAGGGCGTGCGGCTGATCGGGCATCACGAAACCGGCGGCGCCGCCAGCCATTACGAGGCGCAATTCGACAAGGCCTTCAAGTTCGCCGCCGATCATAACGAGATGGTGGTCAAAACCGGCTATGTCACCGATGCCGGGCAGATTGAGCGGGTCGATGCCGATGGCACCAAATCGCGCGAGTGGCACGAGGGGCAGTGGATGTCGAACCACTT
>JBJTLX010000028.1:0-6557 GCA_046063245.1 Novosphingobium sp. | reverse complement strand
CGACCGTTGCGAGCCCGACGCCCGGAAGCGGAGGTTTAGCGGGTCACCCCACCGCCCTGGCCGTCAGTGGCGCCATCGGCGGGCGCTGCGGCAGCAGCATCGCTGGCGGCAGCGGCGGCATCAGTCGCGGTCGCGGCTGCGTCGCTCGCCGTGGCGGCAGCGTCGCTTGCCTCGGCAGCGGCCTGGGTAGCCGCTTCAGCGGCTTCGTCGGCCTTCTTCTCGCAGCCGGCAAGGCTGAACGAAGCAAGGGCAAGGGCGGCGACGAGAGCAGTCTTTTTCATGGATCCCCCTTCTTTGGCGTCCCGCGCACCAGTGCCACGGAACGCAAAAAGTGTGCCTCAACCAACCGGACTTGTCGAATCCACGTTTCGCTTTGTTTTCAGGTAAATCCCAGTTTCAGCAGCGCAGCGGCAAAGGCCGGGGCAGCGCGGATCGGGTCGAGCAGCGGATCGACCCGCAGCTGCGCCAGGCCGCCGTCGGATACCGCCAGCGCCTGGTCGAGCGCGGCCAGCGCGGCATCGCGGCGGCCCCATTGGCAAAAGATCTGGATCTGCTGATAGGCGCTGTTGCTGCCGAACTGCGCGATCAGCTCGGCCAGCCGCGCCTCGCCCGCCGCTGCGCCGTTCAGCTTGAACTCGGCAATGGCCTGGCCGGCCAGCCGCAGCAGGGCGATGGGTTCCTGGCGGTAATGGTCGAGCGCTTCGGCGGTCTTGCCTTGCAGATAGAGGGTGTGGCCGAGGAAGCCGTGGATCACGCCGACCTTCGCGTTCATCGCCAGCGCGGCGCTGAGCGCGGTCAGCGCGGCGGGATAATCGCGCGAGAAGAAGGCGAGAAGGGCGGTACTGCGCTGCACCGAAGGGTTGAGCGGATCGAGCCGCAAGGCGCGGTCGATCGCCTTGCGGGCCTCGTCGAAGCGGGCAAGATTGGTCGCGAAATCGGCATAGGCGGTCAGAATGTCGGCATTGCCGAAACCCAGTTCGACCGCGCGCCGGTATGGCACCTGCGCGCCGCGCTGGTCGAGTTTGACCACCGACAGCACGTAGCCCAGCGCGAACTGCCCTTCGGCCATGTCGGGGGCCAGGCGGACCGCGAGCCGCGCGGCGTCGAGCGCGCGATCGACCAGCGCCTTCGCCGCAGCGGCGGAGACATAGGACGAGGCGATCAGCGCCAGCGCCGTCGCCCGCGAGGCGTGGGCCAGGGCGAACTTCGGATCGAGCGCAACCGCCTGCTCGAACGCGGCCAGCGCGGCGCGGTCGGTCTGTTCGCTGGCCGCCTGCTTGATCAGCGCGCGGCCATGCAGATAGGCGTCGAAAGCCTTGGCATTGCCGGTCCGGCCGCTGCCGGTGGTCGCGGTAACCCGCGCGGCCAGGGCATCGGCGACATAGGTCGCGATCTCGCTTTGCACCGCCAGCACGTCATCGGCCTTGCGGTCGAAGCTCTGCGCCCACTTTTCGAACCCGGTGCTGCCGTCGATCAGCCGCGCGGTGATCCGCAGCAGGTCGCTCGCCCGGCGCACGCTGCCGTCGAGGACATAGGCGACCTTCAGCGCATCGGCGATTTCGGATACCGCCTTGCCTTGTTTGCTCAGCGTGCTCGACGAGGTTCCGGCCGCGACCTCGATCTCGCGGTTAAGGCTCAGCGTGGTGCGCAGTTCTTCCGACAGGCCGTCGGAAAAATAGGCCTGCGCCGGATCGCCGCTGAGATTGCGGAACGGCAACACCGCCACGCTGTTGCGCGCGCCTGCGCCGGCCAGCCAGCCGCCTTGCCACAGCGCCAGTCCGCCCAGCGCCGCCGCGCCGCCCGCGCCAAGCGCCAGCGCGGCTCGCCGCGACAGGCCGCGCGCGGGGGCCGGGCCGGCCGCAGCGAAGTTGAGCTGGCTGTTGGGCGAATCCGCGGTGGTGTGGATCGCATGGACCAGATCGACGAACTCGTGCGCGGCGGCCCGGCCGCGCCATTTGTCGAGCTTGATGTACTGGATCTGGCGAAACCCCAGCGGCGGCTGCGCCCCGTCGAGCGAGACCGGGACCATGCAGCCGCGATCGCGGCCGCGGGTCGCCTCGTCCCGCACCCAGTGCGACTGGACCGCGGTCTGGCTCCACAGCACGACCACGGCATCGGCGGTTTCCAGCGCGGTTTCGGTCGAATGGGCGAAGGCCTGGCCGACTTCGAGCACGCCGTCCCACCACACCGACAGCCCGCTTGCTTCCAGCGCCCTGACCACCTTGATCGCCCGCGCCCGGTCCTTGCGTGAATAGCTGAGGAAGACGCGCAGCGGCGTGCCGGCGCCCGGGGTCTGCTCTGCCTGGTCGGTCATGTCTGGTCAGCGATCGGGACCGCGATTTCGAACGCCATGCCGTGGAAACTCCCCATGGAATCAGCATGACGCCTCGGCCCTGCAATTGCAACGGCCAGGCGGCATCGACCCGGTGGCAGCCCCGGCGCAGGCACCCGTGCCTTGGTCGGCGGTAGTAGACGGTTCGTAGAACGGCGATGGATTTCGCTTGGCTTATCAAGTCCATGACGCCGGCAATCTAAAGGGGAGTTGGGTCGTGCGTAACAATGCCTGGATCTGCGGCGCGGGTATTTCCGCGCTGGCAATCATCGCTGCTCCGGCACTTGCCCAGGATGCCGCGGTCGAACGATCGACTGCCTGGGCCCATGAGGCGTCCGACCTGAAGCCCGACGGCGCGGTGCGCTTCGGCCGGCTGGCGAACGGGATGCGCTATGCGATCCTGCAGAACAAGACCCCGGCCGACGGCGTGGCGATGCGGCTGTGGACCGGATCGGGCTCGATCCAGGAGCGCGACGACGAACTGGGCCTGACCCACTATCTCGAGCACATGGCCTTTCGCGGCAGCAAGGCGGTACCCGATGGCGATGTGGTGCGGATGCTGCAGCGCCATGGTCTGGCCTTCGGGCCCGATACCAACGCCTTCACCTCGTGGGACCGGATGCAGTTCGAGTTCAATTTTCCCAAGGCCGATGCCTCCTCGCTCGACGACGGGCTCAAGATCCTGCGCGAAGCGGCCAGCAACCTGAACCTCGATCCCAAGCTGGTCGATGCCGAACGCGGGGTGCTGCTGTCCGAGGAACGGGTCCGCGATACCGGCCAGATGCGCGGGCTCTATGCCACGATCGGCCACATCATGCAGGGCACGCGCGCGGCCAGGCGGCTGCCGATCGGCACGATCGAGGTGCTCAAGGCGGCCAATGCCCAGCAGCTGCGGCGCATCTACAATGCCAATTTCCGTCCCGAGAACGCCGCGCTGGTGATTGTCGGCAATATCGATGTCGATACCATTGAACGCGACATCAAGACCCGCTTCGGCGATTGGCAGGCGGCCGGTGCACCGGCCGACAAGGTCACTTACGGCGTGCCCCGTCCCGAACGCAAGGCAGCCGAACTGATCGCCCCCGGGGCCGCCGATGCCGTGACCGTCAGCTGGCTGCGCCCGGTCGATCGCAGCGCGCCGTCTGCCGCCGGTGAGCGGGCCAAGGTGCTGCGCTGGCTGGGCATGGCGGCGCTCAACAACCGTCTCGCCGATCGCGCCGCCAAGGCGGGCAGCCCGTTCGTGGCCGGATCGGCCGAAGTCATCGACAACCTGTTCAACAGTGCGGCATTGACCAATGTCGAAATCAACGCGCCGCCGGAAAAGTGGGGCGAGGCGCTCGACGCGGTGCTCGAGGAGCAGCGCCTGATCGCGCGCGACGGCATTTCGCCGGCCGATCTGGCCCGCGCCGTGGGCGTCGTGCGGACCCAGTTGGAAAGCGCCGCCGCCGGCGCCGCGACGCGCGAAAATGTCCAGCTGGCCGGGCAGCTGGCCGACAGCATCAACCAGGCCCAGGTCTTCACCAGCCCGCAGCAGGACCTTGACCTGGCGCGGCCGGTGCTGGCCGCGGCGAGCGCGGAAGCGGTCAGCCAGGCCTATCGCGCGGCATTTGCGGGCGAGGGGCCGATCCTGTTCCGCACCGCCAAGGCCGGCGCGGTTGGTGAGGCCGCGCTGGCCGAGCGCCTGTCGACGGCGCTGACCCGCGCCTTGCCCGCCGCGCGGGTCGAGCAGGCTTTCGTGTGGCCCTATGCCCAGTTCGGCGCGGCCGGCACGGTCAAGTCGCGCAGCAGCGACAGCCAGCTTGGCACAACCACCGTGCAGTTCGGGAACGGCACGCGGCTGATCGTCAAGCCGACGCCATTCGAAAAGGACCGGATCCGCGTTGCGGTGACGCTGGGCGGCGGGGCGGCAGTGGTGCCGCCGGGGCTGGCGCATGCGCTGTGGGCGGTCAACCAGGCACCCTTCGGCGGGACCGGCAAGGCATCGATGGCGCAGATCATGCAATGGGCCCAGGCCGGCGGCAAATCGGTCAACGTCACGGTGACGGCGGGCAAGACCGCGACGCAGCTGGGCGGGACGACCCGCCCGGCGGACCTCGACGCGCAGCTGCAACTGCTCACGGCCTTTGCTCGCGATCCCGCTTTCGGGCCAGAAATGGGCCAGCGGATCACCGCCACCGGGCCGATGATCGCCAACCAGGTGGCCGGCAACGTGGTCTATGCCTATGTCCGTGAACGCAGCAAGGCGATGGTCGGGGGCGATGCCCGGTTTGCCGACATTCCCGGCGATGCCGATATCGCCAAGACCAGCGGCGACGATGTCGCGCAGATACTGCGGCCGCAGCTGGGCGGGGCGGCCGACGTCGCGATCGTCGGCGATGTCACGGTCGACCAGGCGATTGCCGCAACCGCGGCGACCTTTGCCGCCGGGGCCAGGCGCAGTGCGGTCAAGCCGCCGTTCCCGCGGGTGACCATGCCCAAGGGCGGCGGTGCGCCGATCGCGGCGCGTCACGGCGGGCGCGACGACCAGGCCGTGGCCGGGATCTATTGGCAGATGCCCGACTATTTCGCCGATCCCAAAACTGCGGCGACCGCGCAGGTCGTCTCCAACGTGCTCGGCCAGCGGCTGGTCGACACGGTGCGCGAAAAGCTGGGGCTGACCTACAGCCCGGTCAGCGAGGTCGAGGCCGGGCGCCAGCTGGCCGGCTATGGCTATCTTGGCGTGTGGATCGAAACCCCGCCGACCAATTTCGCCACCTTCCGCGACCTGGTCAGCAAGGAAGTCGCCAATCTGGCGGCCAAGCCGGTGACCGCGGACGAATTGCAGCGGGCCAAGCAGCCGCTGATCGAATCGCGCAAGAAGCTGGGCGAGAACAACGATTACTGGATCGGCAGCCTGTCGCTGCTGCTGCGCGATCCGCGGCGGCGGCAGGACATCCTTGGCCGGGTCAGCCAGATCGAAGCGGTCGATGCCGCCGCGGTCCAGGCGCTGGTCGCCAGGCGGATGGCCGGACAAGCGCCGATCGCGATCGATGTGACGGCGAAGAAATAGCCGGCGCTTGCGGTTGCCCCGCCCGGTCGGGTCCGGGCGGGGCGGTTCGGCTAACGGCTGTCAGGCGGCCCTCATTCCGGGATCTGCCAGCGCACCGAACTGGCATAGCTGCCCGGCAGGCGCGCGCCGGTGCTGTCGATTGCGGGGTCGAAGCGGCCGCGGGCGGTCAGCTTGGCGCAGGCCGCCTGGTCGAGGCCCGGATGCCCGCTCGACGCGGTAACGGTGCAATCGCGGACCCGTCCGTCGGTCCCGACCTCAAGCCGGAAGCGGGTGACGCCCGAATGCTCCTGGCGCAGGTCGGCCGAGGGATAGTCGTCCGCCGTCACCCACAGCCCCGGATTGCCGCGCGGCTTGGCGCCGTGGACCAGACTGGGCAGCGGCGGCGGATCGGGCTGGGGAATGCGTACCTCGCCGATGTCGTGCCCGGTCCCGCCCAGCGTTCCGCCTTCGAACACCGGATCGGACACGGTGGTGAAGGTCGGCGGGTCCATCGGCAGGATCTGATGGGTGTCATGCACCGGCGGGGTCCTGGTCAGCGGCTTGGGATCGGCCCGCGCGGGCTGCTCCGGGGGCGGCGGGGGCGGGGGCAGGCGGAAATTGGTCGCCTCGGTCCGCTTGTCGGGCACCTTGGGCATGAACCTGGCGGCAAGCCCGGCAATCAGCGCATAGCCGACGACGAGCTGCACCGCGGCGACCGCGGCGAAGGTTCCGACGCGGCCCTTGGTATCGATCGAACTGGCATAGGTCATGGCATCCTCCTGTGGGTGGACCGCCGCCGGCCTGCGCCTTCGTGAGTGAGGCGCTCTCGCACATCGGCGATTCGTGTAACAGTATATCATCGCTTCTAGCGAAGGAAAGCCCTTTTGCGCAGGGGCCCGCGCCGCGCTATCCTCCGGCAAAAGGGAGAAGCCGATGCCGACCTTCTATGATTGCGCCACCGCCCCCAGCCCGCGCCGCGCCCGCATCGTGCTGGCGGAAAAGGGCATCGCCCACGATGTCTTCCAGATCGACCTGGGCCAGGGCGAGCAGCTGGGCGAAGCGTTCCGCGCGATCAACCCGGCCTGCACGGTCCCGGTGCTGGTGCTGGAGGATGGCGCCAGCCTGACCGACAACGCCGGCATCGCCGCCTGGGCCGAGGCGGCACAGCCCTCGCCGCCGCTGCTCGGCACCACCCCG
>JBJTLX010000340.1:0-4254 GCA_046063245.1 Novosphingobium sp. | reverse complement strand
CCATGCTGGTTACGCTTGCGCTGGCCTTCCCGGTCGGCGTGCTGTCGGCCGTCTATCTTGAAGAATATGCCCCCAGGAACCGCTGGACCGACTTGATCGAGGTATCGATCAACAACCTGGCGGCGGTGCCTTCGATCATCTTCGGCCTGCTCGGGCTCGCGGTGTTCCTGACGATCTTCCCCAATTACCGTTCGGCGCCGCTGATCGGCGGGATGACGCTGGCGCTGATGACCATGCCGGTGATCGTCATTTCCGGGCGCAACGCGATCAAGGCGGTGCCGCCGTCGATCCGCGACGCCGCGCTGGCCATCGGGGCAAGCCGGGTTCAGACGGTGTTCCACCACGTCCTGCCGCTGGCCCTACCCGGCATCCTGACCGGGACAATCATCGGCATGGCCCGCGCGCTGGGCGAAACCGCGCCGCTGCTGATGATCGGCATGCGCGCCTTTGTCGCCAGCCCGCCCGACGGCTTCACCGCGCCGGCCACGGTCCTGCCGGTGCAGATCTTCCTGTGGTCGGATGAAATCGATCGCGGTTTTGTCGAACGCACGTCTGCCGCAATCATCGTCTTGCTGGTTTTCCTGCTGGTGATGAACGGCCTCGCCATCTACCTTCGCAACCGCTTTGAGAAACGTTGGTAATGACCACGCACGACAACCTTGATCCCGTCGACGCCAAGATCACCGCGCACAACGTTTCCGTTTATTACGGTGACAAGCGTGCGATCGACGACGTCTCGATCGACATCAGCGCCAAATACGTCACCGCTTTCATCGGCCCGTCGGGCTGCGGCAAGTCGACGTTCCTGCGTACGCTCAACCGGATGAACGATACCATTGCCGGGGCCCGGGTCGAAGGCGACATCGCGCTCGACGGGGTCGACATCTACACCTCGGGCATGGACGTGGTGCAGCTGCGCGCGCGGGTCGGGATGGTCTTCCAGAAGCCCAACCCGTTCCCCAAGTCGATCTTCGAGAACGTCGCCTATGGTCCGCGCATCCACGGCCTGGCCGCCAGCAAGGGCGAACTCGACGAGATCGTCGAACGCTCGCTGCGCCGCGCCGGACTGTGGGACGAGGTCAAGGACCGCCTGACCGACAGCGGCACCGCGCTGTCGGGCGGCCAGCAACAGCGCCTGTGCATCGCCCGCGCCATCGCGGTCGATCCCGAGGTGATCCTGATGGACGAACCGTGCTCGGCGCTCGATCCGATCGCCACCGCGCGGATCGAGGAACTGATCGACGAACTGCGCGGCAACTATGCCATCGTCATCGTCACCCATTCGATGCAGCAGGCCGCGCGCGTTTCGCAGCGCACCGCCTTTTTCCACCTCGGCCGCATGGTCGAATATGGGAAAACGTCCGATATCTTCACCAACCCGCGCGAAGAACGGACCAAAGACTACATCACCGGAAGGTACGGGTAAGATGGCACAGGAACATACGGTCAAGGCCTTCGACGAGGACATCACCCGGCTTCGCGGCCTGATTGCGGAAATGGGTGGCCTTGCCGAAGTTTCGATCGGCGAAGCAATGCAGGCGCTGGTTAAGGGCAACCGCGAGCTGGCCGAAGGCGTGGTGGCGCGTGACAAGCGGATCGATTCGCTTGAGGCCGAGATCGACCGCCTTGCGGTGCGCATCATCGCCCTGCGCGCGCCAATGGCCGACGACCTGCGCGAGGTGATCGCCGCACTGAAGATCGCCGGCGTCGTGGAACGCATCGGCGACTATGCCAAGAACATCGCCAAAAGCACCGGCAAGATCCAGGGCCGCCGCCAGTTCGAACCGCTGACCCTGATCCCCGCGATGGCCGAGTTGGCCAGCGAAATGGTCCACGACGTGCTCACCGCCTATGCTGCGCGCGATGCCGATCTGGCCGCCGAGGTGGTTGCCCGCGACGACAAGGTCGATGCCTTTTACGAAAGCATTTTTCGTAACCTGGTCAGCCATATGATGGAAAATCCTGCGACCATTTCAAGCGCTGCCCAGTTGCTGTTCGTGGCCCGCAATATCGAGCGGATCGGCGATCACGCCACCAATGTCGCCGAAATGGTCTATTACGCCGCAACCGGTTCCTACCTGACCGACCGGGAAGACCGGGCGGGCGCCTGACATGGGTGCACCGCGTTTGTTGCTGGTCGAGGATGACCCGGCGCTGGCCGAGCTGCTCGAATTTCGCTTCACCGCCGAAGGCTATGCAGTAACCGCCACCCCCGACGGCGATGACGCGCTGCTGTTCGCCGCCGAAGAGGCCCCCGATCTGGTCGTGCTCGACTGGATGATCGAAGGGACCAGCGGGATCGAGGTGTGCCGCCGCCTGCGCCGCGACAAGGCGACCGCACATGTCCCGATCGTCATGCTGACCGCGCGCGGAGCCGAGGACGACAAGATCCGCGGGCTCGACACCGGTGCGGACGACTATGTCACCAAGCCGTTCAGCCCGCGCGAGCTGATCGCCCGGGTCAACGCGATCATGCGCCGGATCCGTCCGGCGCTGGCCGGCGAAGTGCTGACCGTGGGCGACCTCTCGCTCGATGCCACGGCCCACAAGGTCACCCGCAAGAGCCAGGTCGTCTCGCTCGGCCCGACCGAGTTCCGGCTGCTCAAGTTCTTCATGGAGCATCCCGGCCGGGTGTTCAGCCGCGGCCAGCTGCTCGACGCGGTGTGGGGCACCGACAGCGACATCGAGCTGCGCACCGTCGACGTTCACATCCGCCGCCTGCGCAAGGGGATCGAACTGCCCGGCGTGCCCGATCCGGTGCGCACGGTGCGCTCGGCAGGCTACGCGCTGGAAGCGGTCTGAGCGCTACTTTCGCGGCGACGTCAGGGTGGCGAGCCAGCGAATGACATGAGCCTGCAGGTCGATGCGCCGGTCCGACCAGCCATGATCGGTGGCAGCGTGATAGGCGGTCACGCGCCGCCCCCCGCGCAGCCGGATCGCCTTGACCAGATCGTCGGTATGACCGGCCAGCCCGTCGTCCGAGGTCAGCGCCAGGAACGGGCGATCGGCCAGGGCCGCAGCACCACCGCGAAAATCGAACCAGTCGGGAGCCGCTATCAGCTCGTCGGCCATCTGTTCGGGCGAGGTATCGGCCAGGCTTTCCGCGTTCGCAGCCGATTCCTTGACCAGCGCATCGCGCGGCAGCCCCTTGAGGATCCCCATGTTCCCCGCGGAAATGATCCCTGCGCCAAGCAGGCGGTGATCGCGCGCGCCGACCGTCGCGCTGACCCAGCCGCCCATCGAGTGGCCGATGATCGCGATCCTGACCGGATCGATCCCCAGCTGCGCCGCGTTGGCCGGATCGCGCAGGAATGCGATCACCGCCTGGGCATCGTCTGGGTTCTGGGCAAAGCGGAAGCTGCCCGGGCTGCCCCATGAACCGCGGTAATTGAACGTCACCGCGTTCCATCCCGCGCGTCTGACCGCTTGTGCCAGGTCGAGGTTCTTCTCGTTCCCGGGCCAACCGTGGCAGATCACCAGCGTGGGATGCGGCCCCTTGCCCGCGGCGAGATAGGCCACGCCGTTGATCGCCACCCCGCCGCTGGGCACGTGCAGGGTCTCCATCCGCGCCGGGTTGGCCTTGTCGTGCACCGGGTCGGTGTAGATTGCCGCGGGGAGCGGCAGGGGCTTGGCGGCAAGCGGCGCGGCGAGGCCGATGGCGATGACGGTCAGCGCGGCGCGAAGCAGCATGGCGGGTCTCCCTGTTTCGCGCAGGCTAGCAGGGCGGCGTCCTCGCGCAATCAATGAAAGTCGCGCGACTTGGGGATGATCCGCGTGTCGCGCGGATGCCCGCCGCGGCTGCTCTGGAGCGGGCGCTGGACGTGGTCGGCGCGATCCACGTGCTGCGGCAGCAGATCGTCCGACAGCGCGTGCAGCGCCGCCGTGGCGTCGGTCAGGTGCTGGGCGATGACATGGATCACCTCGTCATCGTATTCGACCCGCCCGCGCACCTCGATCAGCCGCGCCGCCATGATCACCTTGCGCTGCTTTTCCATCAGGTCGGGCCAGATCACCAGGTTGACCACCCCGGTTTCGTCCTCCAGCGTGATGAAGCACACCCCCTTGGCGCTGCCCGGGCGCTGGCGGATCAATACCACGCCGGCCACCTGGACCTGGCTGCGATACTTGCGTTCCCTCAGCTCGCTCGCCCGGACAAAGCCGCGTTCGCCCAGACTGGCGCGCAGGAAAGCCAGCGGATGGGCTTTGAGCGAAAGCCGCTGGGTCTGGTAATCGGTCACCACCTCCTCGCTCAGC
>JBJTLX010000339.1:0-8952 GCA_046063245.1 Novosphingobium sp. | reverse complement strand
AGCTGGAACCGCCGGACTTCTGCCCGCCGCCGTAGCTGCCGCCACCGCCCGAACCGCCACCGGCGCCCCAGTCACCGCCGCCACGCTGGCCGCTGCCACCGCCGCCGGCTCCGGGCGCGCCGTCGAGCATGGTCAGCACTGCTCCGGGGCCTTGCAGCACCACTTCGGTCGAATAGCGATCATTGCCGGACTGGTCCTGCCACTTGCGGGTGCGCAATTGGCCTTCGATATAGATCTTGCTGCCCTTGCGCAGGAAGCGTTCGGCCACCCCGGCCAGCCCTTCGGAAAAGATCGCGACCGAATGCCATTCGGTGCGTTCCTGCTTTTCGCCGGTGTTGCGGTCCTTCCAGCTTTCCGAAGTGGCGATGCGCAGGTTGCAGACCTTGCCGCCGTTCTGGAACGACTTCACTTCCGGATCGGCGCCGAGATTGCCGACCAGAATGACCTTGTTGACGCTGCCTGCCATTCAATTTCCTCGCTTCGTTCTACAACCCCAGAGCGACGGCGCTCCAGTAGGTGATTCCCGCGAAGATATAGGCCAGCGCAAACAGATAGGCCAACATGAAGCCCGGCCATTTCCACCCATTCGTTTCGCGCCGGGTCACCGCGATGGTGCTCATGCACTGGGGGGCGAAGATGAACCAGGCGAGGAAGGCGAGCGCGGTGGGCAAGGTCCAGCTGGCCTTGAGTCGCGCGCCAAGCTGCTGCGCTTGCTGGTTTTCGTCGGTCGCGCCGACGGCATAAGACGTCGCCAGCGAGCTCACCGCAACCTCGCGCGCGGCCATCGCCGGGATCAGCGCCAGGGCGATATCGCGGTTGAAGCCGATCGGTTCGACCACCACGGCCAGGCCGTTGGCGACATGCCCGGCGATCGAGGCGTCGACCTGGTTCTCCCCCGCCCCGGCGCGCGGGAAGTTGAGCAGGAGCCACAGCACCACGGTAACGGTGAAGATGATCGTCCCGGCGCGGCGCAGGAAAATCCACGCGCGCTGCCACAGCCCGATCGCCAGGTCCTTGAGCAGCGGCATCTGGTATTTGGGCAGCTCCATGATGAAGCCGCTGGCCGCGCCCTTGGTGACCGAGCGGCGCAGCACCAGCGCGACCACCATCGCTGCAAAGATGCCGATGACATAGAGGCCGAGCAGCACCAGCCCCTGCAGCCCGACCGGTCCGAATACCGCACGGTTGGGAATGAAGGCGGCGATGATCACCGCATAGACCGGCAGCCGCGCCGAACAGGTCATCAGCGGGGCGATCAGGATCGTGGTCAGCCGGTCGCGCGGGTCGGTGATGCTGCGGGTCGCCATGATCCCGGGGATCGCGCAGGCAAAGCTGGAGAGCAGCGGGATGAAGCTGCGCCCGGACAGCCCGACCCCGGCCATCAGCCGGTCCATCAGGAAGGCGGCGCGGGCCATGTAGCCCGATGCCTCCATCGCCAGGATGAAAAAGAACAGGATGACGATCTGCGGCAGGAACACCACCACCGAGCCGACCCCGGAGAGGATCCCGTCGGTGATCAGATCGCGCAGCAGTCCGGCGGGCAACAGCGCGCGGGTCTGCGCGATCAGCCAGCCGAACAGCGCCTCGAGCGCATCGGCGAAGGGCGTCGCCCAGGTGAACACCGCCTGGAACACCACGAACAGCAACGCGAACAGGATCAGCGGCCCCAGCCAGGGATTAAGCAGCACCCGGTCGAGCCGGGCGTGGAGCCGGTGCCGCGCGGTTTCCGAAACGATCGCCGCGTCGGCGATGGCGTGGGCGGTAACCCGGCGTTCGACCAGCGGCACCGGCGGATGCGGCGCGCCGCCCTTGCGGCCTTGCGCTGCGGCGATCGCCTCGGCCAGAGCATCGAGCCCGCGGCGGCGCACGGCGACCGTGGCGATCACCGGCACGCCCAGCGCCTCCTCCAGCGCCTCGGCCGAAACGACCAGACCGTCGCGTTCGGCCAGATCGACCATGTTGAGTGCGACCACGCAGGGCTTGCCCAGCGCGATCACTTCCTGGGCAAAGACCAGATGCTGTTCGAGGTTCGAGGCGTCGAGCACCACCACCAGCACGTCGGGTGCGGGCTCGCCCGGAAACTCGCCCATGATGACCTTGCGGGTCACTTCCTCGTCCGGGCTGGTGGCGTGCAGGCCATAGGAGCCGGGCAGGTCGGTCAGTTCGACCGGGGCGCCGCCGGGCAGGATCAGCCGCCCCGCCTTGCGCTCGACCGTGACCCCGGGATAGTTGGCGATCTTCTGCCGCGCCCCGGTCAGCGCGTTGAACAACGCGCTTTTCCCGGCATTGGGATTGCCGACCAGCGCAGCGCGGGCGGGGGCCAGCATTACAGCGCCTCGACCGTCATCGCCCGGGCATGGGCGCGGCGCAGCGCCACGGTCATCCGTCCGATCATCAGCGCGATCGGATCGCTCCCGGCAAAGACCCCGCGGTGGGCAATCGCCACCCGCGCACCGACATCGATGCCCAGCGCCTGCAGCCGATGCGCTTCTTCATCGACCAGCGCAGGCCAGTCGACCGCGACGATGCGCGCACGCTGGCCAATCGGAAGGAGATCGAGGGTCATGCCAAGCGCGCTGCCATAGCAGCACGGTTATTGCAAGTCATTCGCAATAGAATTGACCTGGGTCAATTTTGCGGGACCGCCCCGCGCACCGCGATCAACGCGCCGGATAGCGTAGCCGGCCGAGCAGACGCGCCGGGCTGAACATTTCCTCGCGCGGGCGCAGCAGGCGGCCCTTGGCCTTTTCGAAGCGCATCACGTCCTCGATCCGCCGATCGAGGAAGGCGCGGGTATCGGCGTGGTCCTCGCTCTCGTCATTGGCGAACACGGCCAGCGTCGCGGCATAGATCGAGCCCAGCGTCATGCGCTTGGTGTAGTGGTTGTAGTCGGTCGCGGTGTCCCCGGCGAGGCGCCACATCGCATCGGCGCTGCCCCAGCCGAGCTTGAGCGCCTTGGCGGCGTTCTGCGGCATGGCCATGATCGACAAGGCGCGGCGCAGCGCCTCCTTGTGCGGGGTCGCCGCGTCGAGCCGGAACTGCACCAGCACGCGGATCCGCTCACGAATCTTCATCGCCGCCAGCCGCTCAGGGGGAAGTTCGGCGGCCATCCGGGCATCGATCCCGTGGATCCACGCCGCGATCATCGCCATCGCCCCGTCCTTGAAGGCAAAGGCCGCGGCATCGGGATCCATACCCTGCGCCGCCGCCGCGGCGCGCACCGCGGTCTCGCTCCACCCGTCCCACACCGCGGCCTCGGCCAGCGCCGGGGCCAGGGCCAGCCGCATGTCTTCGAGCGAGGCGGGGGCGGCGGTCATGCGGGCCTCAGAAGCTGGGGCCATAGGTCGGCTTGGTCCCGGTGCCGGTCTTGGCCTTGCGCGCGGCCTCAAGCTCGGTCCAGATCACCCCGCCCTTGCCCTCGATCGCGGCATAGTCGAGCGCAGTGCGGCCCGAATTGTCGGCCCTGCTCGCGCTGGCCCCGGCTTTCAGCAGGACGCGGACCAGCGCCACGTTGCGGTTGTGCACCGCGGTGATCAGCGGGGTTTCCCCGGCATTGTTCGATTCGTCGACCCGCGCGCCGTGAGTCACCAGCAGCTCGACACCCTCGACGAAGTTGTAGTTGCTGGCCACCACCAGCGGGGTCTGCCCCTTGCCGTCGCGGGCGTTGACGTTGGCCCCCTTGGCGATCAGAAACTGCATCCAGGTCACGTCGCGGCGCCCGGTGACGATGTGCAGCGCGGTTTCACCAGTGGTGAAATCGCGGGTGTTGACCAGGTTGGGATTGCCCTTGTCGAGCGCGTCGGTGACCTGCTGGCCTTCCTTCTTGCGGACCGATTCAAGGAACTTGAAGCTGTCGGAAAACTGCGCGGCGGCCGGCATCGGCCAGGCAATACTGGCGGCGATCAGCGCCGCGGCGGCATTGCGAAAGTAACGACGATACGGCACGTCAAAGGTTCCCTGTTGCGACCGCCCCGGTGCACGAAAGCACCAAGGCGCGGCGATGGCTTCTTGCACCGCGCGGTTTAGCAGAGCATGAACCGCCGCGCCATGACCAAGCCAGCGACATTTTCGATCCTTGCGGCGCTTGCCCTGCTTGCCGGCTGTTCGGGCGCCGGCCAACCCGCGCAGGAAATCCAGGGGGTCGACCTGACCGGAACCCCGATCGGCGGCGCCTTCTCCCTGTCCGACAAGGACGGCAAGCCGGTGCGCTGGGCCGATTTCGCCGGAAAATGGCGGATCGTCTATTTCGGCTATACCTTCTGCCCCGATGCCTGCCCGATGGATGTCGGGGTGCTGATGCAGGGCTTTGCGCGCTTCGCGAAGGCGCACCCGGACCAGGCGGCAAAAGTCCAGCCGATCTTCATTTCGGTCGATCCGGCGCGCGATACCCCGGCCAAGGTCGGCGAATTCGCCGCGGCCTTTTCCCCGCGGCTGATCGGCCTGACCGGCAGCCAGGCCCAGGTCGACGAAGCGGTCCGCAATTTCAAGGCACTGGCGATCAAGGGCAAGACGGTGCCCGGCGGCTATCTGATGGAGCACAGCCGCGCCGCCTATCTGTTCGATCCGGACGGAAAACCGGTCGAAACGCTGCCGATCGACAAGAATGCAGAGGCAGTGGCCGCGGACCTTGCTATATCGGTCAAGTGAGCGGACTGCGCGACGCCTTCTGGACCCTGCCGATCGAACGGCTGACCCGCGACGAGTGGGAGGCGCTGTGCGACGGCTGCGGCAATTGTTGCCTGCACAAGGCCGAGGACGAGGACACCGGGGCAATCTATCCCACCAATGTCGCGTGCAAGCTGCTCGACATTCGCAGCGCGCGGTGCAGCGACTATCCCAACCGCAAGCGCCACGTGCCCGATTGCCTCAAGCTCAACCCCAAGCTGGCGCTGACGATCGACTGGCTGCCCGAAACCTGCGCCTACCGCCTGCGCGCCGAGGCGCAGCCGCTGCCCGATTGGCACTACCTGGTCTGCGGCGATCCCGAGGCGGTGCATCAGGCCGGCATTTCGGTGCGCGGGCGGGCGATCAGCGAGCTGGTCGCCGGACCGCTGGAGCAGCACATCATCCTGCCGCCGGGGATGGAGCTGGCCGATGATTGACTGGCTGCTGCGCCCCAAGGACGATCTGGCGGTGGACATCGGCGGCCGCCTGGTGCCGCTGGTCGTGCGCCGCAATGCCCAGGCGCGGCGGATGACCATGCGGCTGGCCCCCGACGGCAGCGAGATCCGCGTGACCCTGCCGCAGTGGGCCCGCACCGCCGAGGCGCTGGCCTTTGCCCGCAGCAAGGCTTCGTGGCTGGGGGCGCAGCTCGATGCCTTGCCGCAAGCCGCCGCGCCCGCAGACGGCGGCACGCTGCGCCTGCGCGGCGATGCACTGGAAATCGTCCACGATCCGGCGCGGTCGCGGCGCATCATCATCGACGATGGCCAGCTGCTGGTCGGCGGCCCGACCGAATCGCTGCCCGGGCGGCTGTCGCGCTGGCTGCAGACCGAGGCGCGGGCGCTGCTGAGCGCGGACCTCGATCACTACTGCCTCAAGGCGGGCAAGCCGGTGCCGCGGCTGATGCTGAGCAGCGCGCAGCGGCGCTGGGGCAGCTGCGCGCGTGACGGGACGATCCGGGTCAACTGGCGGCTGGTCATGGCCCCCGATTTCGTCCGCCGCTCGGTCGTCGCGCACGAGGTCGCGCACCTGGTCCATTTCGACCACAGCCCGGCCTTTCACGCTCTGCTGGGCGAGCTGTTCGAGGGCGATCTGCGCGCCGCCAACCGCTGGCTCAAGCGCGAGGGGCGCACGCTTTACCTCGCGCTGGGCTAGGCTTGGCAACTGATCGCTGGCGAAAAGCCGCGCTTGGCCCTATCTTTGGGCCATGAACTTTCTGCGCAACGTCAATCCCGCCGGGGCGATCTCGGACTTTCGCACGGTCTATCGGCTGGCCGGGCCGAACCGCTGGCGCTTCATGCTGCTGGCCGCGGCGACCACCACCTTCCTGTTTTCGTTCCTGACCGGGGAGAGCTGGAAGAAGGCGCGGGCCCTGCCCGAAATCACCTATATCACCGCCTGGCCCGAGCATCGCAGCGACGCCGAAACCAGGGCCTTCATCGCCGAGAACCAGAAGCGCAAGGAACAGCGCGAGGCCTTGCAGAAGGAATACGACCAGGTCGGCCAGGACGCGTGGATGGCGCTGGGCCGGGCCTCGGGCGTCGATGTCGACAAATTGAAGGCCGAGGCCGATGCCGACAAGGCCAAGGCCGCTGCCGCCGCCAGGGCCAAGGCCGAGGCCGTGCTCGAACGGGCCGGAAAGCCGCCGGTTGCCCGCTGACGAAGACCAGCGCTGGCTGACTGCCGCAGCGGCGCTGGCCGCGCGCGGGGTGCCCTTGTCCCGGCCCAATCCCGCCGTCGGCGCGCTGATCGTCCGCGATGGCGTGGTCTTGGCGCGCGGCTGGACCCAGCCCGGCGGGCGCCCCCATGCCGAAGCCGTGGCGCTGGACGCGTTGTCCGGGTCGGCCGCTGGCGCAACGCTCTATGTAACGCTTGAACCTTGCGCCCATCTCAGCCCGCGTGGCCCGGCCTGTGCGGATCTGGTCGCGACCAGTGGAATTGCCCGCGTCGTAATCGGCTGCAGCGATCCCGATCCACGCACCGCCGGTCAGGGAATCGCCCGCCTTCGCGCCGCAGGGATCGCAGTCGATCTGATCGAATCGCCCGATTGCCGGGCCAGCTTGGCCGGATACCTGACACGCAGCACACAGGGCCGTCCCCACGTCACGCTCAAGCTCGCATTGTCGCAGGACGGGCACCTGACCCCCGGCCCCGGCAAGGGCCTGTGGCTGACCGGCGAAGTGGCCCGCAACCATGTGCACGCGATGCGCGCGCGGATGGATGCGATCGTGGTCGGGCGCGGCACCTTCGCGGCCGATACGCCGCGGCTCGATGTGCGTCTGCCCGGTATCGAAGGGCGCAGCCCGCAGCGCTGGCTGCTGACTACGGGCATGGCGCCAGAAGGCTGGCAGGCCTTGCCCTCGCCCCAGGCGATAGCCGCCATCGACAGCGCGCAATACCTGATGGTCGAAGGCGGCGCGGGGGCAGCGCGGGCCTTTCTCGAGGCCGGGCTGGTCGACCGCCTGCTGCTCTACCGCGCGCCGCTGACCGTGGGCGGCATCGGCCCTGCCCTACCCGAACTGACCGAGGCTGCGCTGGCCGCCGATCCGGCCTGGCGGCTCAACGACACGCGCCAGCTTGGCAACGACACCCTCGCCGTCTACGAGCGCAGCTGATGTTTACCGGAATTATCACCGCCGTCGGCACGATCCGCGAAGCGCAGCAGAAGGGCGATCTGCGCGCGGTCATCGCCTGCCCCTATGACCCGGCCCGGATCGCCATCGGCGCCTCGATCGCCTGTTCGGGTGTGTGCCTGACCGTGGTCGAGCGCGGCGGAAGCACCGGCGACGCCTGGTTCGCGGTCGACATTTCGGGCGAAACGGTCAGCCGGACCATGCCCGGAATGTGGCAGCAAGGCGCACGGCTCAACCTTGAGCAGGCGATGAAGCTGGGCGACGAGCTGGGCGGGCATATCGTCACTGGCCACGTCGACGGGATCGGCAGCGTGGTCGGCACGTGCCCGGTCGGCGATTCGACCCGCATCGGCATTTCTGCCGCGGCCGAACTGGCCCCCTATATCGCCGCCAAAGGATCGATCACCGTCAACGGCGTGTCGCTGACCGTCAACGAGGTGAGCGACCAGGCCGATGGCACCTGCCACTTCGCGCTCAACATCATTCCCCACACGGCCGAGGTCACCACGCTGGGTGCACTCAAGGCCGGCGATGCGGTGAACCTGGAGATCGACGTGCTGGCCCGCTACCTGATGCGGATGCAATCGCTCAGAGGCTGAGCGGCCCGCTGGCGAAGCTGTCGCGGGTGATTTCGTAAACGACGTGCCGCGCCGGGCCGCTGGCAGTCTGGATTACGCCGCCGTCGCGTCCGCTCAGCCTGCCGCCGATCTTTTCCATCGCCCGGCGCGAACGCAGGTTGTTTTCGCCCACCCTGAAATCGACCCGCCCGACGTGTTGCAACGCGTGGGCGAGCATCAGCCGCTTCATCTCGCGGTTGAACGCGCCGCCCCAGTGGCTGCGCGCCAGAAAGGTCCAACCGATCTCGACCGAGCCGCCGTCCGCCGGATCGTGGGCCTGCATCCGCGACGAGCCGATCATCGCCCCGCTGTTCTTGTCGATCACCGCCAGCGCCCCGCCCTGCGCCAAGGCATCGGCGAAGTAGACGCGGAAAACCTCTTCCTTCCAGCGGTCATTGGCGGGATGCAGCGCCCACACCTCGGGATCGCTGGCGACGGCAAAGAGCGCCTGCCAGTCATCGGGCCGCAGCGGCCTGAGCAACAACCGCTCCCCTTCGAGGACCGGCTGGCGGTCCATGGTCAGGCGTCGATCGCGGCGCTGACCGCCGCGACATCGGCGATGAACTTGTCGATGTTGACATGGTCAGCCCGGCCACGTTGATCCGCCCCGATCCGGCCATGTAGATGCCGTGATCGCTGCGCAGCTTCTGGATCTGTTCGGCCGTCAGCGGCAGGATCGAGAACAGCCCGGCCTGATGGCCCAGCGGCGTCAGGTCGACTGATCCGGCACTGCCGGCCTCGGCCAGCCGGGCGCGGACCTGGTTCATCCGGGCGCGCATCGTGTCGAGCTCGTCGAGCCACAGCGCGGTCAGCGCCGGATCTTCCAGGATCAACCGCACCGCCGCACCGCCGTGATCGGGCGGCATCGACCAGGCCGCGCGGGCCAGGGCATGACCGTTCGAGAGCACGCGGGTCAAAACCTCTCCATCTTGCGCCATGACGTAGATCGCGCCGACGCGGTCGCGGTACATCCCGAAGTTCTTGTCGCACGAATAGGCGATCAGCGCCTCGGGCACTTCGGCCAGGACGCGGCGAACGCC
>JBJTLX010000338.1:0-8066 GCA_046063245.1 Novosphingobium sp. | reverse complement strand
TTCTTGATCGCCCCGCCGGCATAGATCGGCACGCCCAGATCGACGCTCAACGCCAGATTGCGATCCGGGGCCAGCGGGCTTGACCCGCTGGTGTGGAGGAACTCGGTATAGGAAGCGCCGCCGCTGACCGACGGCAGCGTGGCCGAGCGTGCGATCGGCACACCTTCATCGACCGCGCGTTGCTGGGCGCGGGCGGCCTGGAGCTGGGGGTTGCCGGTATAGGCCAGGGTCAGCGCCTCGCGCAGATCGTCGGCCAGCGCCGGGGTGGCAGCAAGGGCCATCCCCGCAAGCAGGGTAAGGCGCGAAAGGCGCATCGTCAGAAGCTCCAGCTCTTGGGGGCGGCGAATTCGGCCAGCACCGGTATGCCCATGTCGGCCAAGGGGACCAGCGCCACCGCGCCGCCGATCTTGCGCCCGGAGGCAAGACGGGTGACGCCGCGCTGGGCCAGGCCGGTCACGATCCGGCCGCCTTCGTCCAGCGCGCCGGCCAGGGCATCGGGCAGGTGCTCGATCGCGCCGTCGATCAGGATCAGGTCGAAGCTGCCCTTGATCCCGGCAGCGGCCTGCGCCGCGCTGACCGTGGTCACATCGGCGCCGAGCGTGCGCAGCAGCGCGGGCAGGTAATCGCTGCCGCAGCTGGCCACCAGGATCCGCTCGTCGCCGCGCGGCGCGGCCTCGCTCAGCATCCGGCCGTGAAACAGCGGGGCGGGCAGGGCGTGGCCATCGCCCAGCGGCACGGCGCGGTCGATATAGGCATGGCCGCGGGCACCCGCGGGGACGAAGTCTTCGCGCGGGACGCTGCCCATCGCGGCCAGCAGCCATTCGTCGTTGACCCCGCTGGGGCGCAGCTGGCTGTCGATCATCGCCTTGCGGGCGGCGGAACTGTCGATGGTGGCGACGCTCATGAATGGTCCTTCTGGACGGACTGTATTACACACGCACAACAGCAAGGCAATGGCCCCGCAAGGCGTTCATCGAGTGCCAAAGCAGCTTTGACGACACGCCAGTGCTGCGCCTATGGGGGCGAAGCTGCCAGTTCAAGAGGAAAACCGGGCGATGACCGAGATGGTGACCATTCGTGAGGAAGACCTGATCGAAACCGTTGCCGACGCGCTACAGTACATCAGCTATTTCCACCCGATGGATTACATCCGCGCGCTGGCTGCGGCGTGGGCGCGCGAGGCGAACCCCGCGGCCAAGGATGCCATGGCCCAGGTGCTGGCCAACAGCCGGATGTGCGCCGAAGGCCACCGCCCGATTTGCCAGGACACCGGGATCGTCAACGTCTTCCTCAAATGGGGCCAGGACTGCCGGCTCGAATCGGACCGCGCGCTGCAGGATGTGGTCGATGAAGGGGTGCGCCGCGCCTATCTCCACCCCGACAACAAGCTGCGCGCCTCGATCGTCGCCGATCCCGCCTTCACCCGCCGCAACACCCGCGACAACACCCCCTGTGTGCTCAATGTCGAACTGGTTCCGGGGCGCACCGTCTCGATCGACGTCGCGGCCAAGGGCGGGGGGAGCGAGAACAAGTCCAAGTTCAAGATGATGAATCCCAGCGATTCGATCGTCGACTGGGTGCTCGAAATGCTCCCGACCATGGGCGCCGGGTGGTGCCCGCCGGGGCAGCTGGGTATCGGCATCGGCGGCACCGCGGAAAAGGCCATGCTGCTCGCCAAGGAATCGCTGATGGAAGAGATCGACATGCACGAACTCAAGGCGCGCGGAGCCCAGACCGATACCGAGGCGCTGCGCATCGAGCTGTACGACAAGGTCAACGCGCTGGGCATCGGCGCGCAGGGGCTGGGCGGGCTGACCACCGTGCTCGACATCAAGATCAAGGAATGGCCGTGCCACGCCGCGGGCAAGCCGGTGGCGATGATCCCCAACTGCTCGGCCACGCGCCATGCCCACGTCACCATCGACGGTTCGGGCCCGGCTTTCCTCGAGCGGCCCAAGCTCGACGACTGGCCCGACGTCACCTGGGCGCCCGACAAGGCCGCCAAGCGCGTCGATCTCGACAGTTTGACCCGTGAAGAGGTGCAGAGCTGGCAGCACGGCGACAGGCTGCTGCTGAATGGCAAGATGCTGACCGGGCGCGACGCCGCGCACAAGCGGATCCAGGACATGATTGCCAAGGGCGAGGCACTGCCGGTCGATTTCAAGGGCCGGGCAATCTACTACGTCGGACCGGTCGATCCGGTGCTGGGCGAAGTCGTCGGTCCCGCCGGGCCGACCACCGCGACGCGGATGGACAAGTTCACCGACATGATGCTCGACCTCGGCCTGCTGACCATGATCGGCAAGGCCGAACGCGGCCAGGGTGCGGTCGACTGCATCGCGAAACACAAGGTTGCCTACCTGATGGCGGTCGGCGGCGCGGCTTATCTGGTCAGCCGCGCGATCCGCGAGGCCAAGGTCGTAGCCTTCGAGGACCTCGGCATGGAAGCAATCTACGAGTTCACCGTCGAGGATATGCCGGTGACCGTGGCGGTCGATAGCGAAGGCAACAACGTCCACAAGCTGGCCCCGCTGGTGTGGCAGGACAAGATCGCGCGCGAGGGACTGCTGGCGCGATGAACGGACTCGGCGACTGGGATCTGACCGGGCTGGCTGAGAACTATTCCGCCCCGGGCTGGATCCCGGTTTACGAACATGGAGCCATGGCATCGGCAATCTATCAGGAAGGCGGTTTCGGCAGCGAAGTCATGATGGCAAAAGCTGTTGACGGCTGCCTGTGGATGGAGCTGCGCGCGCTGATCGATATCTGCGCTACGCTCGGCGACTGCGTCTTCGCGACTGCCGATGGCTTTCCCTATGTGGCGGTGCGCGATCCGTGGGCGCCAATCGAAGAGGCTGTCGATCGCAATGCGGCGCTTCCTGCGCCGGGGTACCGATCGCTCTTGCGGCTCTTGCTTGAGACGGGGGCGATGCGCAGGATTGCCTGACTTGCGCCTGGTTGTATCTACCAACGACTTTGCCGGCTCGACAAACCTGCTGGCCTTGTTGCCGCAGAGCGCGGTAACGCGTGACTGAATGGATTCCTCCACCGCCTTGCCTCGGGTGCCGTTTCGCACCGTGATTGCTTCCATAGCGGCGCTGTGGCTGGCCTATTTCGTCATCGCCACGCTGCGCGGCTGGCTGGTCGGGCTGGAGTTCTACGACGCGCTGCTGTGGCGGCGGGTGGTGGTGATCCTCGCCTCGATGGTGGTCACCGCGGCGCTGTGGCCGTTGCTGCGCCTGCTCGATCCGCGGCCCCTGTGGGAAAAATCGGTCGCGGTGCTGCTGATCGCGCTGCCCGCCTCATTGCTGCTGGCGCAGATCAACCAGTGGGTCTTTGCCCCGATCGAGGAGCAGGCGACCGCCCGCATCGGCGAGCGCGAGGGCCTGCGCATCCGCAGCGACGAAGCCGGCAACCTGCTGGTCGATCCGATCGACCGCGAAGACGCCGGCGCCGCAGCCGCGCAAAGCGATAGTCCGCCGCCGGTGCTGCCGCGTCCATCGCCGCCGATTCCGACCATTGCCGAACAGGAACAGGCCGAATCGGCGATCACCATCGATGCCGATACCCGCAAGGATATTCGCTGGCGCCAGCTGACCGACGTTGCCCTGGGCCGCTACTTCCTGCTGCTGGCCTGGACGGCGCTGTACTTTGCCCTGGTCAATGCCGAACAGGCCCGCGCCGCCGAACGCCGCGAGGGCGAATACCGCCGCGCCGCCAAGACCGCCGAGCTGCGCTCGCTGCGCTATCAGGTCAATCCGCACTTCCTGTTCAACACGCTCAACTCGCTGTCGGCGCTGGTCCTGACCGGCAAGAGCGATGCGGCCGAGCGGATGATCCAGTCGCTGTCGGGGTTCTATCGCCGCAGCCTGGCGGGCGATCCCAGCGCCGAACAGGCGCTGGAGCAGGAGGTCGCCCAGCAGGAACTCTATCTCCAGATCGAGGCGGTGCGCTTTCCCGAGCGGCTGCGCGTGGCGATCGACCTCCCCGCCGATCTGGCCGAGGCGCGGGTGCCGGGGATGATCCTGCAGCCGCTGGTCGAGAATGCGGTACGTTATGGTGTGTCGCCGGTGACCCGTGCGGTCACGATCGCCATCGCCGCGCGCGCCGAAGGGCAAACCCTGGTCCTTACCGTCGGCGACGACGGTCCGGGCGGCACGGGACACGGCGCCGGCGGTTTCGGTATCGGGCTGACCAATGTCCGCGACCGGCTCGCGGCGCGCTACGGCGATCAGGCCGGCCTGGTGTCCGCACCGCGGCCCGGCGGCGGCTGGGAGGCGGTCATCCGCCTGCCGCTGGAACGCCATGGCTGACCAGGCACCCCTGCGCACCCTGGTGGTCGATGACGAGCCGCTCGCGCTCGAACGGATGCTGCACATCTGCCGCGATCTGCCCGCGGTCGCGGTGGTCGGCACCGCGCAGGACGGCACTGCCGCGCTGGCCGCGATCGAAGCGCTCACGCCCGACCTGGTCCTGCTCGACATGACTATGCCCGAACTCGACGGGCTGTCGGTGGTCCGCGCGCTTGGCGCGCTGCGCCGCGCCCCGGCGGTGATCTTCGTCACCGCGCACGACAGCTTTGCGGTCGAAGCCTTCGATCTCGACGCGGTCGACTATGTCCTCAAGCCGGTGACGCCCGAACGGCTCGACCGGGCGATCGCCCGTGCCGTGGCCCGGCGCGGCAGCCGGATCGCCGGGCAGGGGACATGGCTCAGCGAGTTCTGGGTGCCGCACCGCTCCGAACTGCTGCGCATCGCCGCAGCCGATGTCGACCGGATCGATGCCGAACGCGACTATGTCCGGCTCCACGTCGGCCAGCAGGACGGCAACGCGCGCTCGTACCTGATGCTGCAGACCGTGACCGGACTGGAGGCGCGGCTCGATCCCGAACGCTTCATCCGTCTGCACCGTTCGACCATCCTGCGCCGCGACCGCATCACCGGGCTGCGCTACGACGGGCTGGGGGTGTGGTCGGCAGAGCTCGAAGACGGCAGCTCGGTGCGGATCGGGCGGACCTATCTGGCCCGGGCCAAGGCCATGGCGGGGCGCTGACCCCGTCATCGCGATTGCCAAGGCGAGAGATAGCGCTCTACGCTGGGCCATGGCCCTGTTCGTCACCTTCCTGCTCGGCGTGGCCAATTTCGTGCTGCACAAGGCGGTGGTCGAAAGCGGGCATCCGCTGCTCGAATCGATGGCCGGGTTCTTCCACCTGCTCGGCGGCCGCGCCCCGGCGCTGGTCGAGTTCGTGCTGCTGCTCGGGGTGCTGCTGCTGGTGGCGCAAGGCAGCACCGTCTGGGCGCTGCTCTATGCCGGCTATACTGCGGTCAATGCTGCCGCCGCCTGGCTGATTCTGGGCGGCCGGGTGTGACGGTTTTGACGTTTTTGCTTGCGCCGGCAGCGATCGGACGGCTTGCATGGCCGCGATGACCGCCGATCTCACCTTCTTCCATCTCAGCGATCTCCATTTCGGGCGCGAGGACCACGATGCCCTGCAATGGGTTGCCGCGGCGATTGCGCTGGAACGGCCCGACGCGGTGCTGATCACCGGCGATCTGACGATGCGCGCCCGCCGCCGCGAATTTGCCGCGGCCTGCGCCTGGATCGGCGCGCTCGGCGTGCCGGTCACGGTCGAGGTCGGCAACCATGACCTGCCCTATTTCAACCTGTGGGAACGCTTCACCGATCCCTATCGCCGCTATCACGCGATCGAGCGGTTGCTCGAGCGGGAGCTGGATTTTCCGGGCTTTGCGATCGTGCCGCTGCGCACCACCGCACGGGCGCAGTGGCGCTGGCCGTGGGTCGACGGCTGGGTCAGCGAAGCGGCCCTGGCCCACACCCTGGCGGCGATCGAAGCCCTGCCCGCCGGAACGCGGGTACTGGTCACCGCGCACCACCCGCTGCCTGAACGCTCGCCCGCGGGCAAGCGCCTGACCATCGGCGGCGATCATGCCATGGCCGAGCTGGCCCGGCGCGGCGTCGCCGCGGTGCTGACCGGGCACGTTCACGATCCCTTCGACCTGGTCCAGCAGACGGCGCAAGGTCCCTTGCGGCTGATCGGTGCGGGAACGCTGTCGACCCGGCTGCGTTCGACCCCGGCCAGCTACAACCGCGTCGAACTGAGCGGCGACGTGGTCCGTGTCTCCGTGCGCAACCGCGATCACCTGGCAAGTGCGCAGATTCAGGTCGGCGAAGTGCCAAGCGGTCCCTTGCCCGGCGGGGTTTAGCGCTGGCGCGGGTTTGTTCGTGCAAAGACGCGCGCTTCGGCGGCGTGCAGCACACCCAGCAGGTCTTCCCGGCTGATGTCGAGGACGTCGTTCCATTCGGCCAGCACCGCGTCCAGATCGGCATCGTCGATATGGCCGACCCATGTCCGCTGTTCGGCAACCGGCGGGGTACGATGCGGATAGCTGTGGCCCGTCAGCCGGTTCCAGCCAACCGCTCCAGCCAGTAGCACCAGTACATTCAGCGCAAGCGGAAAGACCAGGAATGACCAGGTCAAGGCCGCCGGGCTGGCCAGGGTGGTGATCAGGACGGTTCCGCCCGCTGGCGGATGAAGGCACCGCGCCAGGTTCATCAGAACTATCGCCGCGCCAACTGCGATGCCGGCGGCGAGCCAGGGTTCGGGAACGATGGCCCGAACCATCAGTCCGGTCGCGGCGGCCAGCATATGCCCCCCGAACACCGGCCAGGGCTGCGACAGCGGGCTGGCGGGAAGCACGAACAGCAGGACGGCGGACGCCCCCATCGAGGCGACCAGCCACGCGCCGGATGCTGCCACCGCGCCGAACGATGCGGCGTTCAGGCCGGTGGCGGCAATGGCCAGCGCGGCACCGATCGCACCGGTCAGCCAGCGCTGGGCATTGGCCCTGGCGACCAGCGCCAGTCCCGCACTTCTCAGCATCTGTCCTGGCATTGCTGTTCTCCGGGCATGAAAAAGGGGCCGACCGCCAGGCCGACCCCTTTTGCAATTCGATCTGGCAGGCGGATCAGCGCTTGCTGAACTGGAAGCTCTTGCGCGCCTTGGCCTTGCCGTACTTCTTGCGTTCGACCACGCGGCTGTCGCGGGTCAGGAAGCCGGCGGCCTTGACCACGCTGCGCAGCGCCGGTTCGAACTTGGTCAGCGCGGTGGCGATGCCGTGCTTGACGGCACCGGCCTGGCCCGAAAGCCCGCCGCCCTTGACCGTGGCGATGACATCGTACTGGCCGGCGCGGTCGGCGATCTGGAACGGCTGGTCGATCACCAGGCGCAGCGTCGGACGGGCAAAGTACACGTCCTGATCGCGGCCGTTGACGGTAATCTTGCCCGAACCGGGCTTGATCCACACGCGGGCCACGGCATCCTTGCGGCGGCCGGTGGCATAGGCGCGGCCCTGGGCGTCGATCTGCTTGTCGCGCAGCGGCATGGTCGGCGCGGCGGGCGCGACCGGGGTTTCGGCAATCGCGCCGAGATCGGCGAGATCGGTGACGGTTTCTTCGGACATCAGGCGCCCACCTTGTTCTTGCGGTTCATGGCAGCAACGTCGAGCGGCTGCGGCTGGGTGCCGCCATGCGGATGCTCGGTGCCGGCGTAGAGGTGAAGGGCACGCATCTGCGCCCGGCCCAGCGGGCCGCGCGGGATCATGCGTTCCACGGCCTTTTCAAGCACACGCTCGGGGAAACGGCCGTCCAGCACCTTGTCGGCGGTGACTTCCTTGATCCCGCCGGCATAGCCGGTGTGCTTGTAATAGGTCTTCTGCTTGAGCTTGTTGCCGGTCAGCTGCACCTTGTCGGCGTTGATCACGACGACATGGTCGCCGCAATCGACATGCGGGGTGAAGCTCGGCTTGTGCTTGCCGCGCAGATGGTTGGCGATGACCACGGCAAGACGCCCGACCACCAGACCATCGGCATCGATCAGATGCCATTTCTTTTCCACCTCGGCCGGTTTGATCGACCGGGTGACCTTGCTGAGCGCCTTCATGGCCAGCTTTCCTTGTACGAAGGGGTAACCCTGGGAATTGCGAATCCCCGCTCCGGAGAGCGAAAGAAGGCGGGCCATTCGTTCAGATGGCTGCGGAAGTCAAGCT
>JBJTLX010000337.1:0-4618 GCA_046063245.1 Novosphingobium sp. | reverse complement strand
ATCGGGGTGATGCGCCACGGCGATCCGCTGCCGCTGCTGGTCGGCGGCGCCGGGCTTACCGCCATGTTCAGCGCCCTGTTCGTCGGCCATGGCAGCGACGAGGCGGTGCTGACCATTCTCGGGGTCTCGCTGGTCGCCTGGGCGCACCTGCGCAACTTGCGCCGCAGCTTCTGATCGCTATCTGCGGTCGGTGATGACCGACCAGCTTTCCCTCACCGTCAACGGCACCGCGCAGCGCGCGCAGCCCGGCTCGATCGCCGACCTCGTCCGCACGCTGGAACTCGATCCGGCCAAGGTGGCGGTCGAGTGCAACGGCGTGATCGTGCCCCGTTCGACCCTGGCCGCGCGCCCGCTGGCCGATGGCGACGTGCTCGAGATCGTCCACTTCGTCGGCGGCGGGCAGGGCGCGGCCGCGGACAACGGGGCGGATCGGGCATCCGATAGCTGGACTGTCGCCGGGCGCACGTTCACCTCGCGGCTGATCGTCGGCACCGGCAAGTACAAGGATTTCGAGCAGAACGCCGCCGCGCTGGCCGCCTCCGGTGCGGAGATCGTCACCGTCGCGGTGCGCCGGGTCAACGTGTCGGACCCCAAGGCGCCGATGCTGACCGATTTCATCGACCCCAAAAAGATCACCTACCTGCCCAACACCGCGGGCTGCTTCACCGCCGACGAGGCGATCCGCACGCTGCGGCTGGCGCGCGAGGCGGGCGGCTGGGACCTGGTCAAGCTGGAAGTGCTGGGCGAGGCGCGCACGCTCTATCCCGACATGCGCGAAACGCTGAAGGCCTGCGAAGTCCTCGCAAATGAGGGTTTCGCCCCGATGGTCTATTGCACCGACGATCCGATTGCCGCCAAGCAGCTCGAAAGCGCCGGCGCGGTCGCGGTGATGCCGCTGGGCGCGCCGATCGGCTCGGGCCTGGGCATCCAGAACCGCGTGACGATTCGTCTGATCGTCGAGGGCGCGAGCGTCCCGGTGCTGGTCGATGCCGGGGTCGGCACCGCCAGTGACGCCGCGGTGGCGATGGAGCTGGGCTGCGACGGGGTGCTGATGAACACCGCGATCGCCGAAGCGAAAGACCCGCTGCGCATGGCCCGGGCGATGAAGCTGGCGGTCGAGGCCGGTCGCCATGCCTACCTCTCGGGCCGGATGGGAACGCGCAAGTACGCCGATCCCAGCAGCCCGCTGGCGGGACTGATCTAGGCACTTGCCATGTGGGAGCTGCTCGATCTGACGCTGTTCGTGCGGAACCTCAGGCGCGACCTGGCAACCCCGGCAACCCGGCGCCGGGCGCTGAAGGACATGCTGTGGGTCTTGGGCATCATGACATTTGTCGCTCTGATGATAATCATGGTCGTGATGATCCGGATGCGCGGGTGATCGCGCTGCAGGGCTCCAGGCCAGCTAACGGCTAATTAACCATCTTGCGCGATCTTGCTCCCGACATTTGGGGGCAAGACCATGGCCAATACCGGTACCGCATCGCTGACCATCGCCGAGCTGCGCGAGTTTGCGAGCTTCACGCCGAGCGAGCAGCGCTATATCAAGCGCAGCCTCGACGTCGGGCTGGGGCGGCAGGATGCGTTCAAGCTTTGGGCACGCGACGATGCCGAAAGCCGCTCGATCCGCAGCCAGTACCTGGTCTATCAGGAACTCAAGACCCTGCGCGGCCAGGTTCCCGCCGAAACCGGCTTCGATGCGCTGGAAAGCTATATCGGCAAGCTGGTGCGGATCGCCGCGTTCGATCTGGCGCAGGAGCGCATCGAGGGCTTCTCCTCGTTCCGCTTCCTCTACGAGCGGCTGCTCGGTGCCGATGTCCGCCCGTTCCTGCCCTCGGCCTTCTGTGCTGCCGCGGCGCTGCCGCAGATCCGCCCGGAAAAGCGCAAGTTCCTGCTCCAGTCGATCAGCGAAGCCGCCGCCACCGCGCCGGGCTGGTCGGCACGCGAGCCGAGCTTCTATCCCGAATGGGTCGAGAAAGAAGCGGCGTAAAATTACCGTGAGCCGCCTCGCTCGTAACGCCATATCAACCATTCTGCGCCACGGTCCGTGCTTGCAAGCGGCGGGGAAACGCGCGTGACAACCATTACCCTGGACGGACTGAGCGAAGAAGAGTTCCGTCGTTCGATCGAAATGCGGCTGCGCCACGATCTGGCCGGTGCCGCGCTGGAGCGTCTGCGCGCGCTGATCGCGCCCTTTACCCAGCCCGGCGGGATCCTGCCCGAACGCTTCCTGACCGTCTCTGCCAGCGAGCTCAACCTTTACGGCTGGGACGGCCTGGGCGATGCCCTGCGCCGCCATGACCGGCCTGGCCGGCCGGTCACGGCGCTGTCGATCGCCTTCGGCTGGGCGGGCGAGAATGCACCCTTGCCCGATGCCGACGGCCGGCTCAGCCCGCTGATCGAAACCGGCTATTACACCGACGACGCCTTTCCCTTTTCGGCGAGCGGCCGCGAAGACCTGCTCGATGGCTATTCGTTCCACGGCTGCACCTGGGCCGACGATTTTGAGGCGCGCGATAACCTGCTCTCGCTCGGCGGGATCGACGACCTCCACGGCGCATTGACCCTGCTCGAGGCGCGGCTGTTGGCCAGCGACGAGCCCGACGCCGACGAAATCCGCGCCGGGTCGCTGGGCGCCTGTGTCCTGTCGGTGCTGCTCCACCAGGCGGTCAGCGAGCGCATCGCCCGCGACGGCCTGCCCCGTCCGCTTTGCGTCATGGCCGGCAGCAACGGGGTCTATCCCTATTTCGACGCGCCAGTGGTCGGCCTGCCCGACGATGTCCGCAAGGCCGCCGAAGCCGCAGAGGAAGAGGAAGTGGTCGACCGCGGCGTGCCTGGTCCGCGCTATTCCAGCCTGCTCGTCACCGGCATCCCCCGCGCCAAGAAGCGCGCCGTGCTGGTGCTGGAAGAAAGCGAAGAGGAAATGGCGGTGCGCATCTCCAACCTGCGCGGCATCCATCACCGCGAGGAGCCGGCTGCACCCGCAGCCCCGGCGATCGAACCCGATGTGCCCATGCCGCACGAGGCGGAGACCGCAATCATTCCGGTCGCCAATGGACCGCTGCTGACCAAGAAGGCCCCGGGCCATGCCTGGGACTTCCGCGACATGCTCGGCCCGCCGCGCGATGACGCAGCGCCGGACGATACCGGGTTCCCGCCCGAAGACGTCTCGCCCGAAGACCTGCCGTCTGCAGACTGGCCGCCCGAAAAGCCACCGGTTGCCGATCTGCCGTTCGAGACATCTGCGCGCGATGCCTTCGCGCCGATCGATGCCGCGCCCGACTTTGCTTCGCCTGAGATCGCGCCCGAGCCGGTGCCGGCCGCGCCGCCCGTGGCCGACCTGCCGTTCGAGAGCGCCCGCCTTGAAGATGCGGCGCCGCAGGACGAGCCTGCTCCAACCCCCGCCGCGGACGATTTTCCGCCGCCGCCGCTGGCCGACCTGCCCTTGCCGCCGCGCGCGCCGGAACCCGTTTCCAGCGAGCCACCGCCGCGGCCGCGCTTTCCCAGCCAGGCACCGGTCGGTCCGGGTTTTGCCTTGCTCGAACCGAGCCTGCAGGACCGGCTCGAATCGCTGCTCGCCCCGCGTCTGCCCGAATTGCGCCCGATTGTCCGCGCCGCGGAGCCGGTGGCCGAGGCCAAGCCGGCCGTGCCCGATCTCGGCCCGGTCTGGCCGCTTGGGATCGGCTGGCTTGAAGACGAACCCGCCGCCGCCGAAACCGGTCTGGATCAGGATATTCCGGTCCAGCGGCCGGGTCTGTGGGCGCGCCTGCGCGCCTGGCTGGGGCGGCGCTGAGCGGCGACCGTCCCGTCTGGGCAAATTGTTAGGACCTGCCGGTGCATAGGCTGCACTGCCGCCCGTCGACCGGCCGCTGTCCGACGCCCAGCGCCGAAGGATAGCCGTGCTCCACACCGAATTCGAACGCGAATGCGACCGGCTGTCTTCCGCGGTCGATCAGGCCCAGTTCGAGCGCATGCGCTGGGCCCGCGAGGAAGGGCCGATGCTCGCCCGGCTGGCCGATCTGACCCTGGCGGCGATCGAACCGCGCGAGGACTATGACCTTGCCGAAGAAGGCTCGGCCGGAAACATCAAGCGCTACGTGCTCAAGGTCCACGGGATCCGCGTCTGCGCGGTGGCGGTCGGCCTGGTCCGCGGCCAGGCGGTGATGGATGCCGAAGCGATCGAGCGCAGCCGCTTCCGCCTGAACCAGGGCGATCCTTCGGCCACCGCCTATGCGGCCGTCGACGAAGCCTGGATCGCCGCGGCGCTGCAGCGCGTGTTCAGCCGGATCGCGGCCTAGCTTTTGTAAAGCGCGTCGAGCCGTTCGCCGTAACGCTCTTTCAGCTTGTGGCGGCGGATCTTGAGGCTCGGGGTCATTTCCTCGTTCTCGATCCCGAAGGCCTCGTCGGCGAAGGCGAACTGGCGGACCTTCTCGATCACCGAGAGGTCCTGGTTGACCCGGTCGAGCGCGGCGCGCACCGCCGAGCGGAACGCAGGCAGATCCTGCAGCGCGTGAAGGTCGAACTTCTCGCCATTGGCGCGGGCCCATTCCAGCGCCCATTCGGCGTCGGGCACGACCAGCCCGACCAGATACGGGCGCTTGTCCCCGGTCACCATGGC
>JBJTLX010000336.1:0-4653 GCA_046063245.1 Novosphingobium sp. | reverse complement strand
CGCGCGCAACGTGGACGGGCGGGTGATCCTCTATGCCGACCGGATGACCGGCAGCATGGAACGGGCCATCGCCGAAACCGACCGCCGGCGCGAAAAGCAGCACGCCTATAACGAGGCGCACGGGATCACCCCGGCCACGATCAAGCGCGACATCCACAACATCGTCGCTGATACCGCCAGCCGCGACGGCGTGCTGGTCGAGATCGAAGCGGAAGGCGCCAACAACCTCGTCGGCCACAACCTGCGCGCCTACATCGAGGACCTGGAAAAGAAGATGCGCGCCGCAGCGGCCGACCTCGAGTTCGAGGAAGCCGGACGGCTCCGCGACGAGATCAGGCGGCTCGAAGCCGACGAACTGGGCATCCCCGACAGCGAAAAACGCGCACCGATTGTGGGACGGAGCAACGAAGGCAAGCCGGGAACGCGGAAGGGCCGCTTCGGGCGGGAGAGCAAGCGCAAGTGGGGGCGGTGAGAATGGACATTGACAATGACTCCCGTTTGTCCTATTTAGGAGACACGTTGATCAGGGCCGCCTCCTGTAAATGGCGAGTAGACGTCGAGCCACGTGGATCGTGAGTGATCGTCAACTCCCATTTTCGAAGGTTGAGGCTGTGAAAGACATTGGTTCTACAACCATTCTTCAAACTGGTCTGTTCCGTGACTGGCTTTCTAGCCTGCGCGACCGGAAGGCCAGGCTAAGGATTGACGACCGGCTGAAACGCTTAACCGGGGGCAATGCCGGTGATACGAAGTCGGTGGGTGATGGTGTGCAGGAACTGCGCCTGCACTTCGGTCCCGGATATCGTATCTATTACATTTGGCGGGATGGTGTTCTCATCATCCTGCTTAACGGCGGAGACAAGAGCTCACAGGCGCGCGATATTGCGAAGGCCAAGCAGCTAGCTAGGGACGCTGACGATGGCATTGAAGTTGACCCCATTTGACCCGGCCAAACACCTCGAGACCGAGGAGGACATCCTCTATTATCTTGAGGCTGCAATGGAGGGTAATGATCCCAAGCATATCGCATCGGCGCTTGGCGATGTTGCCCGCTCCAAGGGCATGACGGAAATCGCTAAGAAGGCTGGCTTGGGACGTCAGGCGCTTTACACTGCTCTGTCCGAGAACGGAAACCCGACTTTGGAAACGCTGATCGCCGTCCTGAAGGTCCTCGGCCTCGAGCTGTCGGTGCAAAAGCGCGCTGCCTAGTCCTTACACCTTCCCGAACCGCGCCTCAAAGCCCGCCACATCTCCTTCGGCCAGCAGCCGCGCCTGCTCCACCCAATTGTCTTTCGCCGGACGCCCGGCAAACGGCCCCAGCTGCGCGTCCAGCGCCGCCAGTCCGGCATCGTCCAGCGCGGCGATCTGGGCGAAGGTGGTGATGCCGAGGCCGGGCAGCAGCGCCTGGAGCTTGGGGCCCAGGCCCTTGATCCGCGAGAGGTCGTCGCCCTCGCCGGCATGCGCCGCCGCGGCTTCCTCGACCACGTCCTGCGCGCCGATCGCCACAGCCTCGCCGATCCCGCCCAGAACGCCCGCACCGGGCAGCGGGGTGATGATCTGCGCGGCGGGCGGCGCGTCGATCAGGGCCTGATTGCGCTGCGCCGGACCAACCCCTTCGTCGAGCACGTCGGGCTTGTAGTCGCGCCGCGCGGGTGCGCTGGTAGCGCGGCCGAACAGCCACCAGGCGATCAGCAGCGCGGCAACCAGCACCGCGGCCAGCACCATCCAGTTGGCTTCGACGATCTCAACCATCGCTTGCACGCTCCCTCAGCTCAGGCCCCGACATTGCGGCGGAACAGCACGCGGTCTTCGGGGCCGAAGCCCTTGTGCCAGATCACCCAGCCGTAAGCCAAGAGGATCGCCGGAATACCGAATGCAAGTTCGGCCCATTCGGGGAGGAATTCGGTCGCGATCCAGCCGATCACCACCGCCGGGGCAGCGGCCCAGACCAGCGGCCTGCGCCAGTTGTTGACCGACTGCTGCAGGAACCGCGCAAGCAGCCGCGATTTGACCCAGCTGGCCATGGCCAATGCCACCATCAGCCCGGCCCCGGCCATCGCCGCCTTGAAATTGTCGTTCAGACCGAATGCTTCGACCAGCTTGATCAAGCCGATCGTCGCCGCCGCCTGAAGCGCCAGCGTGACCAGCGACACCCACAGGTTCTGCATCCGCGCGACGTAGATCAGCACCGCTTCGCTGACCACGGCGGTGGCGGCGGAAACCTCTGCCGCCAGCAGGAAGCACAAAGCTCCGGTGCCGCCGACGAACAGCGGTCCGACCAGGCCCATCACCCCTTCGCCCGGGATCCCCAGCGCCAGCGCCACCCCGGCCTGAGCCGCGGTGATCCAGAACCCCACCTGGCAGACCTGGCTGGCGATCGCGGCGTAGTTGTTTTCCTTGAGGTTGCGGGTGATCACCGGTCCCAGGATCGGCTCGAAGCTGGTCTTGAGCTTTTGCGGGACCGAGGCGATCTGCTGGGCGACGTAATAGACCCCGACCGCCTTGTCCCCGGCGAAGAAGCCGAGGATGTAGATGTCGAAGCGCCGCGTCCCCCATTCGATCGCGTCGGCGGCGGCCAGCGGCAGGTTGGCGATCGCCAGCTGGCCGATCTGCAACGGGCGCGGCTGCCACTGGTGCGGCAGGCCGTAGGTGCGGACCATCGGCCACAGCGCGGTTATCGCCGCAGCGATCACCGACACGTTGTAGGCGATCAGCAGCCCGGCCTGGCGATAGACGAAGAACAGCAGCCCCGACATGATCGACAGGGTCCACGGCTCGACCAGCGCGCGGGCGCGCACCGAGGTGGCGATGTCGAAGCGGTAGGCCTGGGCGGCCAGCGCGATCTCGGTCAGGGTCAGCGGGACGATGCCCAGCACCACCAGCCGTTCGGCCTGGGTATAGGCGCCGTTGAACATAACGTCGGGAAACTGGTAGATCACCAAGCTGACCAGCGCCGCCAGCGACCCGCCCAGCAGCATCGCGTCGGCCACGGCATTGGCGGGATGCTCGCGCTCGTGGCTGAGCCGCATGGCCAGGCCGCGCTTCTGCCCCAGCGTGCACAGCTGCGCCGACAATTCGACCACGACCAGCGCCAGGGCGAAGCGCCCGAGCGATTCGGCGCCATAGAGCCGCCCGGCAATGAACAGGAACGGCAGGCGTGCGGCAAGGCGCAGCAGAAAGCCGAAGAAATTGGTCCGACCGCCCTTGGCCAGCGCCTGGATGTCCTGCTGCTGCCGCTCTGCGGAGGTGGGATCCTCGCTCAAGCGGCTTCCCCTTCGGCCTTGAGCGGGCGCGAGAGCAATTCGGCCACCACCGCCAGTGCTGGTGCCTCGCCCCGCAGCAGGCGGCACACCGCGGCGACGATCGGCATGGCCACGCCCTCGCGCCGCGCCAGGTCGTCAAGCACCGGGGCGGTATGCGCGCCTTCGGCCACGCTGTTCTTGCCGGCCAGGGCCGCGGCCGCGCTCATGCCTTCGCCCAGCGCCTTGCCCAGCGAGAAGTTGCGGCTGGACGTGGACGAACAGGTCAGCACCAGATCGCCTAGCCCCGACAGTCCCGCCATCGTTTCCGCCTGGGCGCCGCGGGACAGGCCGAACCGGGTCATTTCGGCGAACCCGCGCGCGATCAAGGCGGCGCGGGCGTTCTGCCCCAGTCCCAGCCCCTCGACCACGCCGCAGGCAATGGCGAGCACGTTCTTCACCGCACCGCCAATTTCCGCGCCGATGACATCGTCGGAATAGTACGGGCGCAGCGCGGGGCGGGAAATTGCCGGGGCAAGCCGGGCCCACTGCGCTTCGCCCCCGGCGCAGGCCAGGGTGACCGCCGTGGGCAGCCCGGCGGCGACTTCGTGGGCAAAGGTCGGCCCGGACAGCACGGCAATCGCCGCGCCTGGTGCCGCCTCGGCCGCGACATCGGCCATCAGCCGCCCAGTCCCAGCCTCGATCCCCTTGGCGCAGAGCACCAGATCGCGCTGGCCGGGGGGCAGGTCGGCCAGGACGCGGGCCAGGTGCTGCGCCGGGGTGACCACCAGCAGGATCGGAAGCGCGGCGAGTTCGGCGAGATTGCCAGTTGCACGAATGCTCGGGGCGAGCGCCGCGCCGGGCAGGAACAGGCTGTTGCAGCGCTGCGTGTTGATCTCGGCGACGAGCTCCACCTCGCGCGCCCACAGCAGCACTTGCGTGCCGTCGCTGGCCAGGCTCTGCGCCAGCGCCGTGCCCCAGGCCCCGGCACCGATCACACCGATTGCTGGCCGGGTCACGCCTTGACCCCCGCGCCGCGCACCGGGGCGGCATCGGGATCGAGCGGCCAGCGCGGGCGCGCCGCGATGTCGAGCGGGTCAGGGGTGAAGCCGGGCAAGGCCAGACGCTCGATCCCGGCCCAGGCGATCATCGCGGCGTTGTCGGTGCACAGCGCCAGCGGCGGCGCGACGAAGGGCAGGCCTTGCGCGGCGGCCAGAGCCTCCAGCGCCGCGCGCACCGCGCGGTTCGCGGCAACCCCGCCGGCAACGACCAGTGCGGTCACGCCGTCGGCCTGGTGCAGCGCGCCGCGGGTCCGGTCGATCACGCAATCGATCGCGGCCTGCTGAAACGACGCGGCGATATCAGCGGCGCACCAGTTGCCGGTGTCGTGCGCGCGCAGCACCGCGCTTTTCAG
>JBJTLX010000335.1:0-4090 GCA_046063245.1 Novosphingobium sp. | reverse complement strand
TATTCGTCGGCCGATTTGCCGGCGGCCGCGGCGCGCGCGGCGATGCTGGCTTCGGCCTGGGGCTCGTAATCGAAGTCGTCGTCCATCTGGAACTGCATCGCCCAGCCACCGCAGACCACCATGATCAGCCCGACGATGTCCGGATTGACCTCGGAATAGTCGCTCGCTTCGGACAGCAGCTGCGCCTTGAACGCCGGATCGAACAGCCTGGCCTTCTGCTGCTCCCACGGCAGCTCGGCAATCGCGGCAAAGCTCGGGCGCAGGCGGAAGGGGTGGACCGTTCCCTGCCAGGCCATCACGATGCCATTGCCGCGCAGCGCGATCTGCGCGACGATATTGGCGCCGTTGTCGTTCTCGGCGCGCATGTTGGCAATCTGCTCGTCAAGCGGCTGCTCCTTGGCGATCGATTGCAGCGCGGCGAAAGTGCAGGGCAGGCCGGTTTCGCGGCTGAGCGCGCCCATCCAGCCGAACTCGTCCCATTCGCGGCGCATGTCGCTGGCCATTTCGAACACGCCGTGGCCGGCGCGGCCCATCGCCCGACCGATCTCGATCAGCTCTTCCTTGGTTGCGGTGGTGCCGGGGACGACTTCGCCGTCGATCGAGCGGTGCAGCACGGTGCGGCTGGTCGAAAAGCCCAGCGCGCCGGCGCGCACGCCGTCTTCGACGATCTCGGCCATCTTCCTGATGTCTTCGTCGGTCGGCACCGCTCCAGGGCGTTCGCGATCGCCCAGTACATAGGCGCGAACCGCGCCGTGGGGAACGTGGGTGCCGACATCGACCGTGCGCGGCATCGCCTCAAGCGCGTCGAGGTATTCGGGGAAGGTCTCCCAGTTCCATTTCATCCCTTCGGCCAGCGCAGTGCCGGGGATATCCTCGACCCCTTCCATCAGTTCGATCAGCCACTGGTGACGGTCGGGCGCGGCGGGGGCAAAGCCGACCCCGCAATTGCCCATGACCACGGTGGTCACCCCATGCCAGCTCGACGGGGCCATTTCCTGGTCCCAGGTGGCCTGGCCATCGTAATGGGTGTGGACGTCGACCCAGCCGGGCGCGATCACCTTGCCGCCGGCGTCGATCTCTTCCTTGGCGTCGCCATGAACTTTGCCGACCGCGGCGATCAGCCCGTCCTTGACCGCGACGTCGCCGCTGAAGCGCGGGGCGCCGGTACCGTCGACGATGGTGCCGTTGCGGATGATCAGGTCATAGGCGGGCATGGCTCTCTCCACTGCTGCGCGACTCCGGTGGTGGCGCTTTAATCGGGCGATTAAAACACGGAGTGCAGCAAGGGGCAAGATGAAAGGTCCTCTCCAGATTTGCGAAGCACATCTGGGGAGGTGGCAGACGCGAGACGTAGTCGACCGTAGGTCAACCGGCTGACGGAGGGGTAAAGACGCCAGCGCGGAAGCCCCTCCGTCAGCGGCCTAAAGCCGCTGCCACCTCTCCAGTTGTGGCATCCGCCTAAAATGGAGAGGATCAGAAGCTAGTTACTCACCCCGCGCCTTGATCATCTCCGCCACGTCGACGAACTTTTCGCGCGGGGCGCCGTCGCGGGCGCGGGCGACTTCCTCGGCCTCGATCTTCTTCCAGTCGCGGAAGGTGACGACATCGATCCCGCGCGCCTCGGCTAGGGCGTCGAAGCCGGGGCGGCCCTTGCGATCCCCGGTGGCGATCAGCCCGGCATCCAGATCCTCGGCAATCCGCTCGACCACCGAGAACCCGTCGGGACGATTGGTGCCGATCGTCCCCGATGGACCGCGCCGCGCCCAGCCGACGCAGTAGAGCCCGGGCAGGATGCGCCCTTCGACATTGGCAAAGCGGCCCTCACGCTCCTCGAACGGGACGCCGGGGATGGGCGAGCTCTTGTACCCGATCGCGGTCACCACCAGGCTGCAGGGGATGACATAGCTCTCACCGGTACCGCTGGCGCGGCCGTCGCTGTCGAGCACGGTCCGTTCGACCTCCACCCCTTCGACGCGGTCGCTGCCCCGGATGCCCTTGGGGCTGGCGAAGAAATCGAAGGCGATCTCGACCGGCTTGTCGGCGCGGAACGCCTCGGGAATGGCGGCGAAGCTGCGCAGATGACCGACCGCCTTGCGCTGGCCGGGTTCGAGGAAGGCGTCTTCGGCTTCGGCGGGCAGATCGGCCGGATCGACCCGCGGGCAGGCGCGCGACAGGTGGGCCAGCTCGCCCAGCTCCTTCGGCGTCATCGCGATCTGGTGCGGGCCGCGCCGCCCCAGGATGGTGACCTGCTCGATCTTGGATTTCTGCAGCGCGTGGAGCGCGTGGCCGACGATGTCGCTGCCGTGGAACTCGTCCGGAGTCTTGGCCAGGATCCGCGCGACATCGAGCGCGACGTTGCCGTTGCCGATCACCACGGCGTGGCCCCGGCTGAGGTCGGGGTTCAATTTGGCGAACTGGGGATGGCCGTTGTACCAGCCGACGAAGGCGGCGCTGCCGAAGACGTTTTCCAGCCCTTCGCCGGCGATACCGGCGGGCCTGTCGTTCGGTGCGCCGGTGGCCAGCACGACCGCGTCGTACAGCCCGCGCAGTTCCTCGACGCTGATGTCTTCGCCGATCGTGACATTGCCGACGAAGCGGACATTCTCGGTCAGCGCGGTGCCTTCATAGCGTTTGGATACGCCCTTGATCGACTGGTGATCGGGCGCGACGCCGGTGCGGATCAGGCCGTAGGGCACCGGCAGCATGTCGAATATATCGACGCGCACGCCGTCGCCCCACTGCTTCTGCGCGGCCTCGGCCGTGTAGTACCCTGCCGGGCCCGAGCCGATGATCGCGATATGGCGCATGGGGTCAGGCCGCTTTCCTGTCTTGCCGGTCGGGTCCGTCGAGGAAGCCGCGGATCGAGGAGATCGTCTGCTCGCGGTGGGTCAGCATGAACAGGTGCCCGCCTTGCTCGAAGATCTCCAGCCGGCTGTTGGGGATCAGCGATTCCAGAATCTTGCCGTTGCTCAGCGGGACGATCTGGTCATCATCGCCCATCATGATCAGCACCTCTTTTTTGAGGAACGGCAGCATCGGCAGGCTGGTCCACCCCAGCATGCACAGCAGCTGGTAGACATAACCGCGCGGGCTGGGCGGGGTCAGGCGGCTGATGTGTTCCTGCTTGCCCCCGGTCAGTCCGCCGTACAGCGTGCGGAAATGCTCTTCCATGAAGGCCGCGTCGACATAGCGGCGCGGGTTGGCCATCTTGGTCAACGCGGCGGGATTGCCGGGGATCATCAGCATCCCCGCGGTGGTCGCCGCAAGGATCAGGCGGCGCACGGTGCCGGCGTGCTGCAGGTTGAAATGCTGCGCCATCGCGCCGCCCCAGGATACCCCCATGACGTCAACCTGGGGCGCGTCGAAGCGTTTGAGCAGTTCCTTGGCGGTCCAGCTCATGGTGAAGGGGTTATAGGGCACCAGCGGTTCGGGACTGCCGCCGACCCCGGGCATGTCGAACATAATGAAGGGCCGGTCGGTCAGCGCCTCGGCCAGCGGAGCAACCGCCTCGATATTGGCGCCGATGCCGTTGAAGAACAGGATCGGCAAATGCTCGGACGGCGCATCCCAGCGCCAGCGCGCGACGCGCAGGGTGCGCCCGCCGACGGTTTCCATCGAGAACGCGGCAGTCAGATCAGTGTGCACGCCGGACGATCCCCTCAGGCCTGGTCGAGTACGTAGAGGCCGGGGGCGGGTTCCAGCGGCGGATGCATCTTGCTGCCGACGGCCTTGGGCGCCGGCACCATCTTGCCCGAGCGCTTCTGCACCCATTCCATCCAGAACGGCCACCAGCTTCCGGCCACTTCCTCGGCATCCTTGAGCCAGTCGTCAACCTCGGCCGGGGGATGACCGGCTTTTTTCGACACATAATATTTGGCCTTGGGATTGCCCGGCGGGTTAAGGATGGCCTGCATGTGGCCCGACTGGCTGAGCACGAAGGTCACGTCCGTCGAGCCGAACAGTTGGGTCGAGCGATAGGTCGCCTTCCACGGGGTGATGTGATCGGTCACTCCGCCGAGGATGAACAGGTCGCTGGTCACCTTGGAAAGGTCGATCTTGTGGCCCGCCATCCCGACCTCGCCCCTCTTCG
>JBJTLX010000334.1:0-10340 GCA_046063245.1 Novosphingobium sp. | reverse complement strand
GCGCAGCCCGTGGTTGCCCAGCGCTGCCACTTGACCGGCAAAGCGCGCGCGGACGTCAGCGTTGTGGCGGCGCGAATTTTCGACGAATGCCTGGTCCGCCAGCGCAGCCAGTGCGGCGCTCTGTGCGGTGTTAGCAATATTGAACGCCCCGCGCAGGCGATTTAGGATGCCGATCACTTCGGCCGGGCCGGTGCCCCATCCCACCCGTTCCCCAGCAAGGCCATAGGCCTTGGAGAAGGTGCGGGTAACCAGTACGTTGGGCTGGCTTGCTGCCAGCTCCATCGAACCGTCGTCATCTTCAGGCGCGACATATTCGGCGTAGGCCAGATCTAGTACCAGCAGCACCTCAGCCGGCAGGCCCGCGTTAAGCCGCGCGATTTCGCTGCGCGGCAGGTAAGTGCCGGTCGGGTTGTTGGGGTTCGCCACCAGCACCACGCGGGTTTTGTCGCTTACCCGCGCGAGCAACGCGTCGACATCGTTGGCATAGTCCCGCGCGGGCGCTTCGACCGGTGTCGCACCGGCGCGGCGCGCGACGATGCCATAAAGCGAGAAGGCATATTCGGAGAACAGCACCTCGTCGCCCGGCCCGGCGTAGCCACTCGCCGCAAGGTAAAGCAGCTCGCCCGAACCGGCACCCATGATGATCCGCGCCGGGTTGATCCCATAATGCGCGCCCAAAGCGGTCCTTAACGCGGTGCTGTCACCATCAGGATAGCGCGAGGGATGCTGCGCCTTGGCGATGGCCTCCAGCGCGAGCGGGCTGCACCCAAGCGGGTTCTCATTGGCGGAAAGCTTCGCAACCACACGACCGTCATCATCCGCGGCCTTGCCGGGAACGTAAGCGTGGATCCCTGCGATCCAGGGCTTGGGGGTGGGCGCATTGGTCATCGCGCGCAGCGCATAGCAAGAATGGCGGCAATTGACAGAGGGAAGCCGCTCGCCCAATCGCTGGGGCTATGTCCGGGGCCGATCTCAACATCGTCAACGATACGCTGGTGCTGCCGGCGCCGCTGCCACTCGACGGCGGGCAAGTGCTCGAGCGCGTCGAAGTCGCGTTCCAGACTTGCGGCACGCTCAACCCCGACAAATCGAACGCGGTGCTGCTGTTTCACGCACTGACCATGGACCAGCACGTGGTCGGCACCCACCCCAAGACCGGCAAGCCGGGCTGGTGGGCCAAGTCGGTCGGGCCGGGCAAAGTGATCGACACGGGACGTTATTTCGTGATCTGCGCCAATGTCTTGGGCGGGTGCATGGGTTCGACCGGCCCGGCCAGCCAAGCTCCCGATGGCCAGCCCTACGCCATGCGCTTTCCGGTGATCACGATCCGCGACATGGTCCGCGCGCAGGTCGCCTTGCTCGATGCGCTGGAGATCGAACAGCTCCACGCGGTGATCGGCGGGTCGATGGGCGGCATGCAGGCGCTGAGCTTCGCCGCTAACTGGCCCGAGCGGACCCGCGCCGCCTTGGTCATCGCCAGTACCGCGCGGCATTCGGCACAAAACATTGCCTTCCACGAAGTCGGCCGGCAGGCGATCATGGCTGATCCCAAGTGGAAGGGCGGCGACTATGGCGGCAAGGGTCCGGAAAATGGCCTCGCAGTGGCGCGGATGGCGGCGCATATCACCTATCTCTCCGAAGAGGGCATGCACGAGAAGTTCGGGCGCAAGTTGCAGGACCGCAGCGAGAAAACCTTCGGCTTCGATGCCGATTTCCAGGTCGAAAGCTACCTGCGCCACCAGGGCCTCAGCTTCACCGACCGGTTCGATGCGAACAGCTACCTCTACATCACCCGGGCGATGGATTACTTCGACCTCGCCGAAGAGCACGGCGGGCGGCTGGCCGATGCCTTCGCCGGGACCCCCGTGCGATTCTGCTTGGTCAGCTTCGATACCGACTGGCTTTACCCCACCAGCGAAAGCCGCGGCATTGCCCATGCGCTTAATGCTGCAGGGGCAGCGGTGAGCTTTGTCGAACTCAGCGCGCCTTTCGGGCACGACAGCTTCCTGCTCGACGTACCCGCGCAGGACCGCGTCATCGCGGGGTTCCTCGGATGAGCGCCGCTTTGCGCCCCGATCTGGCAACAATCGCCGCCAATGTCGCACCGGGTGCGCGGGTGCTCGATGTCGGCTGCGGCGATGGCGCACTGATGGCGGTGCTGCGCGATAGCCGCGCAGTCGACGCGCGCGGGCTTGAGCTCGATCAACACAACGTCGCCGAATGCGTTGCGCGCGGGCTCTCGGTGATTCAGGGCGATGCCGACAGCGATCTGGCCTTCTACCCCGATGGCGGGTTCGATTACGCGATCCTCAGCCAGACGCTGCAGACCACCAAGCGGCCCGATCTGGTGCTGGACGAACTGCTGCGGGTCGGGCGCAAGGCGTTCGTCTCGTTTCCCAACTTCGCCCACTGGAAAGTCCGCGCTAGCCTGCTGTGGAACGGGCGCATGCCGGTCACCCGGCTGCTGCCGATCGCCTGGTACGAAACCCCCAACATCCACCACGTGACCGTGCGCGATTTCCGCGCGCTGGTGGCGGAGAAGGGTTACCGGGTCGAAGACGAGTGGTTTCTGTCAGGCGATCATCAGATCAGCGCTGCGGCAGCGGCGTGGCGCGCCGAACACGCGGTGTTCCTGCTGTCACGCTAAAAAGGTCCTCTCCAGATTTGCGAAGCACATCTGGGGAGGTGGCAGGCGCTTTAGCGACTGACGGAGGGGCTTCGACGCTGGCGTGGAATCCCCCTCCGTCTCGTCCTACGGACGATCCACCTCCCCATTTGTGGCATCCGACAAAAATGGAGAGGACCTAGGAAGAGGCATCATTCACCAGTAACACGCTGTCATCGCGGGCAAGGGCCCAGAGGCTGAGCCCCGCCGCCTGGGCCCGTTCGACCGCCAGCGAGGTGGGGAGCGAGACGCAGACCAGCGTTGTCGCCCCGGCGCGCACGGCCTTCTCGACGATTTCGTAACTGCACCGCGCGGTGGAGAGGACAAATCCTTGGCCGAGTGTCCGGCCCGCCACCGCCAAGGCCCCAACCAGCTTGTCGAGCGCGTTGTGCCGTCCGACGTCCTCGCGCAGGAATTCGATTACGCCGTCGCTGCCAGCAAAGGCAGCGGCATGCGCCGCACCAGTCTGGCGGCCTAACGCTTGCAACGGACGCAAAGCGGCAAGCGCGGTGAATATCGCGGCCGGATCGATCGCCGGGTGCGGTGCAACTTGGGGCAGGGGCCGCGTAACCTCGGTCAGGTTTTCGATCCCGCACAGCCCGCAGCTCGATTCGGCGACACGGGCGCGGACCCGTTCGGTCAACTTGTCGACGCCGAGCCCGGCGAGCTGCGCGCGCACGATCCAGCCGTGTTCAACTTCGGCGATTGCAATATCGGTTATGTCAGTGGGCGCGGCGGCCAGTCGTTCGCCCAGCGCAAAGCCGCAGGCGAAGTCTTCAAGGTCCGCTGGCGTTGCCATCATCACGGCATAGGACAGGCCGTTAAATTCGAGCGCCACCGGCGCTTCCGGCACCCAGTCGCGCGTTACCGCGCGCCGGGTGCCGTCAAAGCCTACTTCGGTGGCTTCGCTCACATCCGCTTGAGTGCGCAGAGCTTGTTGCCATCAGGATCGCGCAAGTAGGCGAGATAGAGGTCACCCATGCCGCCCGAACGCACTCCGGGCGCGTCTTCGATCGCTGTGCCGCCATTGGCAACGCCTGCAGCGTGCCACGCATTGGCCTGCTCGGGGCTCTCCATCGCAAAACCGATCGTGCAGCCATTGCCTGCCGTGGCCGGCTGGCCATCGATCGGCGGGGTGACCAGAAAGATGCCGCCGTTGTGCATGTAAATCAGGCGGCCCTTGTCGTCCTGGATGCCGGCCTTGCCGCCCATGGCCTCGAAAGTGGCGTCGTAGAATTTCTTGGACGCGGCGATATCGTTGCTGCCAACCATATTGTGGCTGTACATCGGGCTCTCTCCTGCCTGTTTGGTTTCGATTCGCCACTTGTAGGCCGGTGGACGGCGCGGTCAATCGGGGTGTCCGGCTGACAGTTGCGGTTCATCGCCGCCGCGCTAGAACCTGCCGCATGATCAAACCGCCCGCCTACCTGATCGCCGCCATGCTTGGCGCCATCCCGCTTGCAGCAAGCGCTGCCCCGAAGCTTGCCCCGTTGGAAGACCAGGCCCACTGCGCGCTGGTTTTCGCCGAAGTGACCCGGCAGCAGAGCAATGCCGAACCGCGGGCCGACCGTTTCCCGGCAATGGCCAAGTCGGCGCGCGAATTTTTCGTTAGAACCGGGGCCCGCACGCTCGATGAAAAAGCCGCCACGCTTGAAACCATCGAAGGCTTTTACGTGACCCGGTTGGGAGCGCTGAAGGACAGCCTGACCAGGTCCGCCGATCCTGCTGCCGCGCTCGACGGCGAATATGCAGCCTGCCTCCCGCAATTCGCCGCCGTTGCGCCCGAATTTACTCCGACTGCGCGCTGATTGCCGCTGGCAAGGCCGTCCAAGCTCGCCTAAAGCGCTGGCGTCATGAAGGACCCCCGCCAGGCTATCGTCGATATCGGGTCCAACTCGATCCGCCTTGTTGTCTTCGGCGGGCCGCTGCGCGCTCCCTCGCTGTTGTTCAATGAAAAGCTGATGGCCGGACTTGGCCGCGGCGTGGTCGCCGCCGGGCGGCTGGATCCCGAAAGCGTTGACATGGCGCTGGGCGGGCTCGCCCGGTTCGCTGCACTGATCAAGCTGATGAAGCCGGGCTGGGTCCGCGTCGTCGCCACCGCGGCGGTGCGCGAAGCGAGTGATGGCGAAGCCTTCCTCAAGGCCGTGCGCAAGCTGGGATTGCCGGCAGAACTGCTCAGCGGCGACGATGAGGCGGAAGCTTCGGGCCTCGGTGTGATCTCTGCCCATCCGCAAGCCAAAGGGCTGGTCGCCGATATGGGCGGCGGCAGCCTTGAACTGGTGCGCGTGGCCGATGGCGCGGTGCACGAGAAGGTTTCGCTGCTGTTTGGCGCGATGCGCGTGGCGGCGATCCGCAGCGGCGGGCGCGGGCAGTTGCGCAAGGCGCTGCGCAAGGCGACCGAACCGCACCACTGGCTTTCGGGTGTAAAAGGCCAGCCGCTCTATCTGGTCGGTGGGGCCTGGCGCGCACTCGCCCGCGTCCACATGATGCGCAGCGAGTTCCCGCTGCCGGTGATCGGCGACTACTGCTTTTCTGCTGCCGACGCGCGCGAGCTGAAGCTGCACGTCCGCGCGATGAGCAGTTCGGAACTCGCTGCAGTGCCTGGGGTCAAGGCTGCGCGCGCGCTGCAACTCGATGATGCCGCTGCGCTGCTCGCTGCGCTGGTTCTGGTCACCGATCCAAGCGAAGTGATCGTCTCTGCGCACGGCCTGCGCGAAGGGCTGCTGTATCAGGCGCTCGATCCCAAGTTGCGCAAGCTCGATCCGTTGATCGAAGGCATCCGCCACGCGCTTGCCGGGCAGCAGGCAGTCGAGGGGCACGCCGATGCCCTGCTCGCCTGGGGTGACGAGATCTTTGCAGATGAGCCTGACGAAGAGCGCCGCCTGCGCCACGCCGCCTGTCTGATCGCCGGGACCAGCTGGGCATCGGACCCCGATTTCCGCGCGGTCGCGGGGGAGGACATCGCGCTGCACGGCAACTGGATCGGGGTCAACGCTGCCGACCGCGCGGTGATGGCGATGGCGCTGCACGTCGGGCTGGGCGGCGCGCCGGACAGTCCGCCCGCGATCCTCGCCCCTCTCGCCCCCGCCGAACGTCTCGACCGCGCCCGCGCCTGGGGCTTTGCCTTGCGGCTCGCGCAGCGGCTCAGCGGCGGCTCACCCGCGGCATTGCGCCAGGTTCCGCTCCACCGTGATGCCGATGGAACGCTGGTGCTCGCACCGAGGAAAGCCGCAGCCGCCTTGGTCGATGGACCGATCGAGCGGCGACTGGCGCGGCTTGGCACGGCACTCGGCCGGCCGGTGCGGGTCGAGTTTTCCACCTGAAAAGATTGTCCGCTTCATCCCGCGCGCCTTGATGCGCGAATCGCATCAAGGCATGGCTCTATTGATGTGGCAGCTTTACCAATTTCCCCTGTGCCCGTTCAGCCGCAAGGTCCGCCTGTTGTTAAGCGAGAAGGGCGTGCCTTACGAACTGTGGCGCGAGAACCCGTGGGAAGGGCGCGACGAATTCTACGCGCTGAATCCCGCCGGACGCACCCCGGTGCTGCACGATCCGGCCAAGGGGCTGACCCTGGTCGATAGCCGGGCGATTTGCGAATACTTCGAGGAAACGGTCGACAAGCTGCCGATGATCAACGGCACCGCCGCGGGCCGTGCCGAGATTCGCCGCTTGGTCGCCCTGTTCGACGAGAACTTCTTCGGCGATGTCACCGCGCCCTTGCTGCACGAGCGGATGAAGAAGCGGCTGGTCTATCGCCAGTCACCGGATAGCCGCGTGCTGCGCGAAGCGATGAAGCTGGCGCATGAGCACCTCTATTACATCGACCACCTGATCGATCACCGCCCGTGGCTGGCCGGGGCGACGATGAGCCTCGCCGATCTGGCTGCTGCGGCGCAGATCTCGGTCGCGGACTATCTCGGCGGGCTCGACTGGACCGGCCACGAACAGGCCGCAGGCTGGTATGCAGTGTTCAAGAGCCGGCCGAGCTTCCGTCCGCTACTCGCCGAGCGGATGGAAGTGATCCAGCCGCCGTCACACTACGCGGACGTTAACGCCTAGGCCTGCGCGCGGTTCGCAAAGCGGCCGTGCCTGCGGTAACGCACCAGCCACTTGTCGAGGAACAGCCCCATTGCGCGCGGGGTGACACCCAAGGCCTTGATCCCCGGACCTGAGGCGACATTGCCGGCCTTGAGCAACTTCCACTGCTGGCGGCTGAGCGGCGTCAAGGGCAGCCAGCCGGTGAGCGTAGCGAATGCCGACGACACCGCATCGGGCAGCTCGGCGAACACCGGCGCGCGCCCCGCCGCCTGCGCGACTCGGCGGTTGAGCTCGCCCATGGTCACGACCTCGGGCCCGCCCAGTTCATAGGTCTTGCCGCCATGCACCGCCGGATCCTCCAGCGCAGCGCAGATCGCCAGCGCGAGGTCATCGACAAACAGCGGCTGCAGCTTCACCGAAGGGCCGAACACCGGTAACACTGGCAGGCTGGCGGTAAGTCCGGCGAACATGTTGATGAAATTGTCGTCCGGTCCGAACAGCACCGATGGACGCAGCACGGTCGCGCCGGGGAATGCCGCCAGCACCGCTGCTTCACCCGCACCCTTGGCGCGCGCATAGGCCGTCTCGCCCTCGGTATCGGCGCCAATCGCCGAGATCTGCACGAAGGCCTGCGCCCCTGCCGCCTTGGCCGCCGCGGCCAGCGCACCGGCGCCGCGGCCCATCACCGCGTCAAGATCACCGCCAAAGCTGCCGACCAGATTGACCACCGCATCGGCTCCGGCGAGCAGATGGGGCAGCTGGTCGATCCGCGTCACATCGCCGCGCAGCAGCTGGACCTGGCCGAGATTGCCCAGCGGCTTCAGCACGCCCGCGCGCTCCGGGTTACGGCTGACCACGCGCAGGCGGGCACCGCGGCTCAGCAGTTCCTGCGCGAGGTGTCGGCCGACAAAGCCGCTCCCGCCCCAGACCACCACCAGCTTGCCGTTCAGATCCTGCGCCATTTTCCGTCCGTCACCTTGGAGTTTGCTCGCCCGCGCCTTGGCACATCTGGCGGCCTGGCTGCAACAGCCACTGGACGATAAACCCCGCAGCGAAGACCATCAGGTAGAGGTCAAGGAACACCCGGTGCGCGGTCTGCGCCCAGAGCACTGCAGTAATCCCGGCGAACAGCACAATCTGCGCGTGGATCAGGCTCTGCCGCCGCCAGTCCGCCCGGCTCCGCCACATGCCCGCCAGTCCCAGCAGCAGCAGCGGCACCCAGGTGAGGGCGTAGAGATAATTCTCCGCCGCGCCATGCAGCGGACTCGGTAGCGGACGGAACGCGATCCACACCTTGCGCAAGGCGCGCGCCGCCCAGCCGAGCGGATCGGCTTCGATCTGGCGCCGCGCTGCTTGCTGCAGCCAATGATCGCGCTCGAGCGGTTCGGCGAAATCGAGCTGCTGCTGCACAGCCGGGGGCAGGTCATAGAAAATGATCTCGCGGCTGTCGTCGACCGAGCCATCGGGATAGGCGCTGAACAGCAGCGGGCTGCTCCCCGCATAAAGCGCTGCGCCGAACTCGGTGCCGAGCACATATTCGCCGTTTTCGCGATGCGAGTAGGCGAGCCATGGGGCCAGCCCTGTGCCAATCGTCGCCAGCATCGCCGCCCCGGCGAGCAGCCCGCGCCGCGCATCAGTCCGCGTGGCCACCCGCCACGCCGTCCAGCCGCAGGCAAAGAGAGCAAAGGGCAGCACCGTCTCGCGCGTCAACACCGCTGCGGCGAGCAGCGCGCCGGCCAGCATCGCCCGGCCGATCCCTCCGCCCTGCGCAAGCCGCAGCAGCATCAGCACGGCCCAGGCGGTCAGGCAGGTGACTAGCGCGGTCTCCTGCAGCGCGGTGTCGTGCCACAGGTAGTACGGATAGAGCGCACAGGCCGAAGCCGCAGCCAGGCCCGCTGCGCGCCCGAACAGCGCGCGCGCGATCAGCCCGGTTGCCACCACGCTCAGCATGCCGAGCAATGCCCCGGCCCAGACCATCGCCCAGGGATGCCAGCCGCCCCCGGTCACGCCGAGCAGGAACAGCGGATAGCCCGGCACCCGGAACGCAGTCATCGATCCTTCGATCAGCACATAGCCGCGGCCCTGGGCAATGTTCCGGGCAATGTCCCAGAAAAAGCCGTAGCCCTCGCCCCAGTAGTTGCCCACGCCGTGCTGCCAGCGCAGCGCCACCCGCAGCGACAGCGCAAGCGCCGCCACATTGGCCAGCGCCGCACCAAACCGCACCTGCTCCAGCCACGCCGCCAGCCGCCGCACCCGCCCGATCATCGCCGCACCAAAGCTCACCGCCGCCTGCCCCTCCCGCAAAATCGGCGAGTGCCATGGCGATGCACCGTTGACAAGCAAGCCCGCCCCCCGCTAGGGGCGCGCTCCTACCCGGCACGAGGCGGACTTGCCCCGCGTGCCACCCGTGCCCAGATGGCGGAATTGGTAGACGCACCAGCTTCAGGTGCTGGCGCTCGCAAGGGCGTGGAGGTTCGAGTCCTCTTCTGGGCACCATTTTTCCGTGTCAGGCTATCCCACAAGGGTCGACAAACCGGCGGAAATCTGCCATTTTCAAGCCTCACCAATCCCGGAGTGTGCCAGGCGATATCAGGCAATCCGGGGCCATGAGGTGCCACGGTTAGGCCAATATGGCCCCACGCAAAAACTGATGGCCCCATTGCCCCAAAAAGCCCTCGCCGGTCCTCTCCCGGACCAGCTGAGGAGATTCGACCGTGGCACTGAAGGAGTTGCAAATCCGGAACATCCGTCCGACCGATAAAGTGATCCAATGCACCGACGACCGAGGCCTCTATCTGGAGGTTCATCCGAACGGGTCGAAACTGTGGCGATACAAATATCGCTACATGGGCAAGCAGAAGCGGTTGGCCCTTGGTCGCTATCCCGATGTCGGCCTGGCCGAGGCGCGGAAACGTCGCGACGATGCTCGCAGGCAGTTGGAAGCGGGGACCGATCCGCTAGCCGAACGCAAGCACGAGAAATTGGTTGCCGTGTTCAAGGCCGCCAACACCTTCGGCGAGATCGCCAAGGAGTATATCGACAAGCAGGTGGCCCAGGGCCAGGCAGATACCACGACGCAGAAGGCCAACTGGCTGCTGGAGCAACTGGAACCAATCGCGGCCCGGCCAGTGGCAGATCTCAAGCCCATTGACCTGCTGGCCGCGCTCAAGCGGATCGAGGCGAAGGGCAAGCATGAAACCGCCCGACGTTGCCGGTCGTTTGCCGGGCGTGTCTTTCGCTATGCCGTCGCAACCGGACGTGGCGAGAGCGATCCTTCCTCGATCCTGCGCGGCGCGCTGGTCGTGCCGAAGGTCAAGCATCATGCGGCGATCCTTGATCCCAAACAGATGGGCGAGCTTTTGCGCGCGATAGATGCCTATTCCGGCCATGCGATCACGCGATTGGCCATGCAGGTATCGCCCCACGTCATGGCGCGGCCCGGCGAATTGCGCATGGCGGAATGGTCGGAGTTCGACCTTGAAAAGGCAGTCTGGAAAATCCCCGCCGAGCGCATGAAGATGCGCCGCCCCCATGAGGCTCCCCTGTCCCGGCAGGTGCTGGCCTATCTGGATGAGTTGTTCGCGCTGACCGGGCCAGACGGCTATGTCTTTCCGGCGTTCCACACGTCGCGGCGTCC
>JBJTLX010000333.1:0-15423 GCA_046063245.1 Novosphingobium sp. | reverse complement strand
GACAGTTCATCGCGCAGCAGCGGAAAGTGCGTGCAGGCCAGCACCACCGTGTCGATCGCGCCGCCGCCGGGCTGGTCGCGCAGCCCGGCCACGGCGCGGGCGATGACCTGCGGATCGACCGGCGCGCCGCGCAACTTGGCCTCGGCCGCGCCGACCAGCTCGCTGGCGGCGAAGCGCAGGAGGGTCTTGTCCCTGGCGAACTCGGCCTCGAGCCGGTCGACATAGCCCTGCCGCACCGTCGCGGCGGTGCCGAGCAGACCGATCGTGCCCGAGCGGGTCGCCTCTGCCGCGGGCTTGATCGCCGGGACCGTGCCGACAATCGGCACCGCCAGCACATCGCGCACCATGGCCAGCGCGATGGTGCTGGCGGTGTTGCAGGCGATGCAGATCAGCCGCGGGCGGAACCGCTCGCTCATCCGCCCGAGCAGGCCGCAGACCCGCGCGGCAATCTCCGCCTCGCTCTTGGTGCCATAGGGCAGCCCGCCGTTGTCGGCGGCATAGATCACCGGCGCTTGCGGAAGGGCCGCACGCACCGCGGCCAGCACCGATAGCCCGCCGACGCCGGAATCGAACAGCAGGAGCGGTGCCGATGGGTCCATTTCAAATCAATCCGCCTGCCCTAAGCTTGTCGAAGGGCTGTCCTTCTAGCGGCGGTCGTGCAAAAAAGAAAAGGCAGGCCCCTTCGTCAAGCTCAGGACGTGCTTCGACAAGCTCAGGCCAAACGGTTGAGGGAAAGCGATGGACGTAGTTGCAGCAGCGTTGGTGGGCTACCTGCTCGGCTCGATCCCGTTCGGCCTGATCCTGACCCGGCTGTTCGGCGCGGGCGATCTGCGCAGCATCGGCTCGGGCAGCATCGGTGCAACCAATGTGCTGCGCACCGGACGCAAGGGGCTGGCAGCGGCCACCCTGCTGCTCGATGCCGGCAAGGGCGCGCTGGCGGTGTGGCTGACCGCGCAATGGTGGCCGCAAGCGGCTCCCATAGCTGCCTTCGGCGCGATCGTCGGGCACTGCTTCCCGGTCTGGCTCGGCTTCAAGGGCGGCAAGGGCGTGGCGACCGCGCTGGGCATCGCGCTGGCGCTGGCCTGGCCGGTGGCGCTGGCCTGCGCCGTGGTGTGGCTGGTGGTGGTCGCGGTGTCGCGGATTTCCTCGCTCGGTGGGATGAGCGCGGCGCTGGCCGGGCCGCTTGCCGCCTGGGTTCTGGGTCGCGGCGATCTGGTCGTGGCGCTGGCCGGGATCGCGCTGGTGGTGCTGTGGCGGCACCGCGCCAACATCGCCCGCCTGCGCGCCGGGACCGAGCCCAGGATCGGCCAGAAGGGCTAAGCCGATGCTGGCGCAGGACGAAGCCTTTGCCCGCATCCGCCTGCTGCGTTCGCCCAATGTCGGGCCGGTCTCCTATCGCCAGCTGCTGCGCCGCTTCGGTGACGCCCAGGCCGCGCTGGAGGCTTTGCCCGATCTCGCCGGGCGCGGCGGCGGGGGCTATCGCGCCGCCCCCGAAACCCGCATCGCCGACGAAATTGCCGCGGTGCGCAAGGCCGGGGCGAAGTACCTGTTTCACGATGCGCCGGACTATCCCGCGCTGCTCGGCGAGCTTGACAGCGCCCCGCCGATCCTGACTTTTCGCGGCGATGCGGCGCTGGCCGCGCGGCCCTGCGTCGCCATCGTCGGCGCGCGCAACGCCTCGGCCGCGGCGGTCAAACTGGCACGCCAGTTGGCCGGCGATCTCGCCGATGCGGGGCTGGTCGTCGTCTCGGGCCTGGCCCGCGGGATCGATGGCGCGGCGCACCGGGCGGCGCTTTCGGGCGGGACCATCGGGGTGATCGCCAGCGGGATCGACGTGGCCTATCCGCCCGAACACGCCGATTTGCAGGAAGCAGTCGCCAGCCAGGGCCTGCTGCTGGCCGAACAGCCGCCGGGGACCGAGCCGCTGGCGCGCCATTTCCCGTCGCGCAACCGGATCATTGCCGGACTCGCCGCGGGAACGGTGGTGGTCGAAGCCGCGCCCAAGTCTGGCTCGCTGATCACCGCGCGGCTGGCGGGCGAGGCGGGACGCGAGGTGATGGCGGTGCCCGGTTCCCCACTCGAGCCGCGTTCGCAAGGCTGCAACCAGCTGATCCGCGACGGCGCGGTGCTGGTCCAGTCGGCTGCCGACGTGATCGAGCTGGTCAGCAGTTTCGACGGCAGCCCGCGCTCGCATTTTCGCGAGGACGCCGCGTCCTACACGCCGCTTCCCGACGATCTCGATCTTGCCCCCGCCGACATTGCCGCGCTGCTCACCGTGGCACCCATCGGGGTTGACGAACTGATCCGCCAGAGCGGCGAAAGCGCGGCCGCGGTCCAGCTCGCCTTGCTCGAGCTCGAGCTGGCCGGGCGACTGGTGCGCCACGCCGCCGGGCGGGTCAGCCTGGTCGGCTAGGTCGTTCGTCTGGCGCGATATTCCAAGGTTTCCGGAACGACAGCGGCTAGCACACGTCAGCGCGCTGGCAAGTCGCGGCGCGCGCAAGGGGGACCCTCGACATGAAAGCGCAGCACACCATTACCGCTACCCTTGGCGCTGCGGCGTTGGCACTCGGGACCGCGGGAGCCGCTTCGGCCGGCACCGAAGCGCCGCTCAAGGTCACCGGGCAGGAGGCGTTGCGCGGGGCAAAGACGGTAACCGTCGGGGCGTTCAATGTCGGCTTCATCTTCGAATCGGTCGATCAGACCAAGGCCACCGGCGGGCTGATGGGTGCCTTTGGCGGCGCCACCAAGGCGCAAAGCGAACTGGTCGGGGTTACGCCGGAAATGATGCAGACCGTGGCCGATCGCGCCTATGCCGATTTCGTCCAGCAGCTTGGCGCCGCCGGCTTCGCGGTGCAGGATCCGGCGGTGACCTTCGCCGCTCCGGCGCTGGTAAAGCCGCACGGCCAGCCCGCCCCGGCCGATGTCAACATCGCGCTGGAAAAGGGTAGCAAGGGCAAGGCGACCTACGTCAAGCCCGCCGCCCTGCCGGTGCTGATCTTCCTGCCGGGCGACTTCACCGGCAGCGGCATGTCGAGCATCGGGATGAATATGGCGGCCGGGCAGGCCAGCGGCGAACTGTCGAGCTATGCCCGACAGTCAGGCATTCCGGTGATCGACGTCACCTATCTGATCGACTTCTCCGACCAGAAACGTCCCGGCGCCTTCAGTTTTGGCGGGTTGGAAGTAAACGCCAACCTTGCCGTCAGCTCCGGCTTTTCGCGGATGACCGTGCTGGGTGCGAACGGCAAGACCGCGACGGTCACTTTCAAGCAGGGCGTTTCGGTCGATGGCGATTTCGTCGAGCGCCGCGATACCACCAGCGGCACGTCGAAGACCACCCAGGCGGCGGCCAACGTCGCAGGCGGGGTGGCAGCGGCCTTCGGCTTTGGCGGAATGCGCTTTGGCAAGACCCGCAAGTTCGCCTTCACTGCCAAGCCGGGCAGCTATGAGACCGGTGCCGTCAAGGCCGCCTCGCTTGCCAACACCCAGCTGGTCGGGGTGCTGCAATCTTCGCGTTAGGCAATTGACGGGGCGGCCATGCCCGGTTCATCTCCTGCGCGATCGAGGGGATCACCGGGAGGCAGGCGGATGACCGACGGCAGCTTTGCGGCGCGCATGTTCCGCTGGGCGGCGATCTATGGCGTTATCGTGCTGCTGCCGCTCTATCTCACGCCGCTACCGCCGCTGGGGGGCGAGGTGTTCCTCGGCTTCGTCGGGCTGGCGCTGGTGTTCCAGGCGGTGTTCTGGATCATCGGCAGCGACCCGCAGCGCTACCGCGCGCTGATGCTGCCCTCGGTGGCCGAAAAGGTCGTGTTCGGCGGTCCCTGCCTTGCGCTGTTCGCCCAGGGCTATCCGGTGAACAGGCCGGTCGCGGCTTTCGCGGTGGTCGACCTGCTGTTGGGCCTGGGGTTCTATCTCGCCTGGCGGCGAACAGCCCCTTGACGGGCCTCTGATGAACCCCCCACCCTCGCGCGTGTACACATACGCGTAGAAGGCCGTTTCAAACCATCATGCAACTTGTCATTGTTGAATCCCCCGCCAAGGCCAAGACCATCGAGAAGTATCTGGGCAAGGACTACAAGGTCCTCGCCAGCTTCGGCCACGTTCGCGACCTGCCGGCCAAGGACGGCTCGGTCCGCCCGGACGAAGACTTCGCGATGGACTGGGAACTCTATGGCGACAAGGCGCGCCAGGTGAAAGCGATCACCGATGCCGCCAAGACCGCCGACCGCCTGATCCTTGCCACCGACCCCGACCGCGAGGGCGAGGCGATCAGCTGGCACGTGCGCGAACTCCTGGCCAAGAAGAAGGCGCTGCCCAAGGAGGTCGAGCGGGTCACCTTCAATGCCATCACCAAGGATGTGATCCTGGCGGCGATGAAGGCCCCGCGCGAACTCGACCAGGACCTGATCGACGCCTATCTCGCACGCCGCGCGCTCGATTACCTGTTCGGTTTCACCCTTTCCCCGGTGCTGTGGCGCAAGCTGCCCGGCGCCAAAAGCGCGGGCCGGGTCCAGTCGGTCGCGCTGCGCCTGATCTGCGAGCGCGAGCGCGAGATCGAGGTGTTCCGGCCGCAGGAATACTGGTCGGTGATCGCCCGGATGGAGCATCTCGGCACGCAGTTTCCCGCACGGCTGGTCAAGTTCGACGGGGAGAAGCTCGACAAGCTGACACTGGGCGACGCCGGCAGCGCCGAACGCGCCAAGGCCGCCGTTGAAGGCGCGACGTTCCGGGTCGAGGAGGTCGATACCCGCCCGACCCGGCGCAATCCCTATCCGCCGTTCACCACCTCGACCCTGCAGATGGAAGCGGCGCGCAAGCTCGGTTTCTCGGCCAGTCACACGATGCGCGTGGCGCAGAACCTCTATGAGGCGGGCGCGATCACCTACATGCGCACCGACGGGGTGCAGATGGATTCGAGCGCGATTTCGGCGGCGCGACTGGCGATCAGCGATCGCTACAGCAACGGCCACTATCTGCCTGAAAAACCGCGTATCTACGAAACCAAGGCGAAGAACGCCCAGGAAGCCCACGAGGCGATCCGCCCGACCGACTTTGCCAAGGACAAGTACGGCAGCGGCGACGAGGGCCGGCTTTACGAGCTGATCTGGAAGCGCGCGATCGCCAGCCAGATGGCCAGCGCCAATATCGAGCGCACCACCGTCACCCTGCGCGACGGCACCGGCAAGCACGAGCTGCGCGCCACAGGCCAGGTGATCAAGTTCCCGGGCTTCATGGCCGTCTACGACGAGACGCTCGATGCCAAGCCGGGCGATGACGAGGACGAGAGCGCGATGCTCCCGGTGCTCAACAACGGCGACCAGCCGGCGCGGCAAGGCGTCGACGCGACCCAGCACTTCACTCAGCCGCCGCCGCGCTATTCCGAAGCGACGCTGGTCAAGCGGCTCGAAGAGCTCGGCATCGGCCGCCCTTCGACCTATGCCGCGACGATCCAGGTGATCAAGGACCGCGCCTATGTCCGCACCGAGAAGAACCGCTTCTTCGCCGAGGAATCGGGCCGCCTGCTGACCGCCTTCCTCGAACGCTTCTTTCCGCGCTATGTCGCTTACGATTTCACCGCCGGGATGGAGGACGAGCTTGACGACGTGTCGGGCGGGCGCGAGGCGTGGAAGGTCCTGCTCGCCAAGTTCTGGAAGGATTTCAAGCCCAAGAGCGACGAGGTGATGGAGCGCAAGCCGTCCGAAGTGACCGAGGCGCTCGACGAATTCCTCTCCGACTATCTGTTCCCGCCGAGCGCCGACGGCACCGATCCGCGCCGCTGCCCGCTGTGCGAGACCGAGGGGCGCAGCGGCGGGCGGCTCGCGCTGCGCGGCGGCCGCTACGGCGCCTTCGTCGCCTGCGCCAACTATCCCGAGTGCAAGTACACCCGCAAGTTTGCCCAGCCCGGCGGCAACGGCGATGCGGGCGAGGACGGCGAGATTGGCAAGCATCCCGAAACCGGCGAACCGATCACCCGCAAGGTCGGCCGCTTCGGACCCTACATCGAAATGGGCAGCGGCAAGGAAGCGGCGCGCAGCTCGATCCCCAAAGACATCGGCGAGCTCGATCTCGACTGGGCGGTCAAGCTGCTGAGCCTGCCGCGGACCATCGGTGCGCATCCCGAAACCGGCGAGCCGATCACCGCCAGCCTGGGCCGCTATGGCCCCTATCTCGCCCACAACGGCAAATACGCCAAGCTGCGCGGCACCGCCGAAATCTTCGAAACCGGGATGAACAGCGCGGTCGCCAAGCTGGCCGAGGCCGCCAATGGCGGGGGCAGGGGGGCGCGCACCGCGGCCGAGCCGCTCAAGACCTTCGGCGCGCATCCCGAAAGCGGCGGGGCGATCAGGCTGATGGCCGGGCGCTATGGCCCCTACGTCACCGACGGCACCACCAACGCCACCCTGCCGCGCGACAAGAAGCCCGAGGACCTGACCGAGGAAGAGGCCGTGGTCCTGATCACCGAACGCGCCGCCAAGGGCCCGGCCAAGGGCAAGAAGAAGGCCGCCCCGAAGAAGAAGGCGGCGGTGAAGAAGGCTCCCGCAAAGAAGGCGAAGTAGCTTAAACTGTTACCCAATTTCCGTTCGCCCTGAGCTTGTCGAAGGGCTGTCCTTGACTTCGTGCGGCGCGGCCAGACCCACGAAGAACCAGAACAGTCCTTCGACAAGCTCAGGACGAGCGGGTTGGGGTTGGTTTGCTGGTAGATTGCCTTACAAGGTGCCGATGGCCGAGCAATTCACCAAGCACAAACAGCCGTGGAAGGCCGACGAAGTCGCCAAGCTGCGGACCCTGGCGGGCAAGGGCAAGGGCCTCAAGGAAATCGCCAAGGCGCTGAGCCGCAGCGAGGAATCGACCAAGGAACGCGCCAAGATCGACGGGATCGGGATTGCGAAGTTGCGGTGAACAGTTGCAAACTTAGCAACCATTGACGGATTTCGGTCCCTGATAAGACCTCGAAAGCGGTAGACCCAATTCAGTTTTGAGAGCCATCTCCGCGTTGCAGTACGTGCGCCGAGTTTGATATTTCTTGATCAGCACAAACTCATAAGGTGTTCCAGTGCCAGTATCGTTTTGAACTAGCGCATATATGCTGACTGTGGTGTCTGCTGCTTCAGGCACGGAGTTCAAGATACGCCGATCCGCGATCAAGGCAAAAGTGGTTGTTCGACCTCGTAACGCTGCCCGGGCAAATCGCACCGACTTGATTGTGTCTTCGCCGGTATGCGGCTGGTCGGTGAGATTATCGCGCCCGTCAATGGTTGCAATCGAACCCGAAACGGCGACTGTGAAGACGTCATACCCCCAAGCATTGCCGTTGTCGCGCCAACTCAGTGAAATAGTACCTGTGCGACCATCGCCAGCAATATTTGGAATCAAGTTAGATCCAGAGTGAAGTCTGATAGGAATGTATTTCGAACCATTTTGAGCGGACGCGGCCCAAGGCAACAGCGCAAGTGCCAAGCAAAATTTCAAGATGCTTTGAACCCTCACTTCACCCACTCCAGCCCCAGCTCTTCATAGATTTCCTTGTCCTCGCTCCACTTCTCGTCGACCTTGACGTGGAGGAACAGGTGGACCTTGACGCCCAGCAGCTCGGTCAGCTCCTTGCGCGCCGCTTCGCCAATCGCCTTCAGTTTTGATCCGCCCTTGCCCAGGACGATGCCCTTCTGGCTGTCGCGGGCGATGACGATCTGCTGGTGGATTTCGACCGAGCCATCCTTGCGGCTGGTGTAGCTTTCGGGGCGGACCGCGCTGTCATAGGGCAGTTCGTCGTGGAGCTGGCGGTAAAGCTGTTCGCGGGTGATTTCGCAGGCGAGCAGGCGCTCGCTGGCGTCCGAAACTTGGTCTTCGGGATAGTGCCACGGGCCTTCCGGCATCAGCGCCGCAAGCCGCGCCTTGAGCTCTGGCACCCCGTCGCCGGTCAGCGCGGAGATGAAGAACACCTCGTCGAACTGGCCTTCCCCCGCCAGCGCCTGCGCCGCGACCAGCATCGGCTCCTTGGCGGTCTCGTCGACCTTGTTGAGCACCAGGATCTTGCGCTCGGGCCGGTCCTTGAGGCTGGCAAGGATCGGATCGAGGTAGGCGAGCTTCTTCTTGCGGCCATCGACCACCAGGCAAATCGCATCGGCCTCGGCCGCACCTTCCCACACCGCGTGGACCATCGCCCGGTCGAGCCGGCGCTTGGGCTCGAACAGGCCAGGCGTATCGGCGAGGATGATCTGCGCCGGGCCTTCCAGCGCGATCCCCATTAGCCGGGCGCGGGTGGTCTGCGCCTTGGCGGAAACGATCGCCACCTTCTGCCCGACCAGCGCATTGACCAATGTGCTCTTGCCCGCATTGGGCGCGCCAATGACAGCGACGAGGCCGCAGTGTTGAGTCATCCAAACCTCTTCATAAACGCTTCCGCCGCCGCGGTCTCGGCCTCGCGCATCGAGGTGCCGGTGGCTTCGGCTTCACCGACGCCCTTGACCTCGACCGCGACGGTGAAGCGCGCGGCGTGGTCGGGGCCGCTGCGTTCGACCAGGCGGTATTCAGGGCCGCGGCGGCGGTTGCCCGCGGCCCATTCCTGCAGCGCCGACTTGGGGTGCTTGGCCTGGCCGGCCTTGCCGCCGACGGCATCGGCCCAGATCCGGCGGATCATGTCGCGGGTCGCGTCGAAGCCATGGGTGACGAAGCTGGCGCCGATTACGGCCTCCATCACGTCGCCCAGGATGTTGTCGCTGTTGCGCCCGCCATCGTCGCGGGCCTGCTTGCCGAGGCGGATGTGGTCGCCCAGGCCGATCGCGCGGGCCATGGCGGCGCAGGTGGCGCGGCTGACCAGGGCGTTGAGCCGCTGCGACAACCGCCCCTCGTCGGCATCCTCCAGCGCATAGAGCCATTCGGCGATGACCATGCCCAGCACCCGGTCGCCTAGGAACTCGAGCCGCTGGTAATCACGCGCCGCCCCGGTACTGCCGTGAGTCAGCGCTTCGAGCCAGAGCGGTTCGTCGGCGGGCGCCCGGCCGGCCAGCGCGGTCAGGAAATCGTGAGTCTCCTTGCCCAGCACCGCGCCTAGAACCCGCTGCCGATGCGGTTCCAGCGCGCCGCGCTGAACCAGGTCCACGGCTTGATCCATTCCGCTCCGCCATCGGTCGAGAACATCATCACCGTGGCGCGGCCGAGCAGGTTGTCCTGCGGCACCGGGCCGCCCAGACCGCCGCGTTCGAACGGGACGCGGCTGTCGGCCGAATTGTCGCGGTTGTCGCCCATCAGGAAGACGGTGCCTTCGGGGACCATCACCGGTTCGGTGGTGTCGTTTTCACGCGGGCCGAGGTCGAGCACGGTGTAGCTCTTCCCGCCGGGCAGGGTCTCGCGATATTGCGGATAGCGGCAGACGTCGGTGCCGTCGGCCAGCTTGGCCTCGAACCCGGTGGAATAGCAGCGGGTGTTGGGGGTGATCGGCACCTCGAAATCGGCGACGCGGACCTTGGGCACCGCCTGGCCGTTGAGCCACAATACCCCGTCCTGCATCTGCACGGTATCGCCGGGCAGGCCGATCACGCGCTTGATCCAGTCATCCTTGTTCTCGGGCGGGGCCTTGAAAATGACCACGTCGCCGCGCTGCGGCTGGTGGGCCAGGATACGGCTTTCGGGCAGCAGCGGCACGCCGAAGGGCAGGCTCTTGCGCGAATAGCCATAGGGCCACTTGGCCAGCAGCAGATAGTCGCCAACCAGCAGCCGCGGCAGCATCGATTCGCTGGGGATATAGAACGGCGCCATGAAAAAGCTGCGGAACACCGCGACGAACAGGATCAGCTTGATCAGGAAGACTGCAAAGCTGTCCTCCTTCTTGGCAGGCTTGGCCGCAGCATCGGGCGCGGGTGCGGCGCTGTCGGGCAGGGCAGTGGCAGCGGGCGTGGCGGGGGGCGTTTCGGTCATGGCGCTGTCCATGTTGGCGCGGGGGCTTCGCGTCAAGGTCTAAGGTGTATTACATGAATATATCAGCAATCAGCGAACGCGCAGCGGCGCATACGTTTCCTGCCTTGGCGCGGGCGCAGGCAGCCGCCATAGCAGCGCACGGATTCGCCCCGGCAAGGAGTATGAGATGACCGACGCAACCACCGCTGCCTGGGCGGCCCTTGCCGCGCTCGACAAGCCCGGCCTCAAGGCGCTGTTCGCGGCGGGCGACCGGCTGGCCGACTATTCGGCCCTGCTGAACCTGCCCGGCGGCACGATCCGCTTCGACTGGTCTAAGACCCATCTCGACGGTGCCCACGTCGCGGGGTTCATGGCCCTGGCCGAGGCCGCCGGGTTCACTCAGCGCCGCGCCGCGATGTTCGCGGGCGAGCATATCAACGTGACCGAGGACCGCGCGGTCGAACACACCGCGCTGCGCGGGGTCGGCCGCGAGACGAGCGTCGAGGAAGCCCACGCGCTGCACCTGCGGATGAAAAGCCTGGTCGAGGCGATCCACGCTGGCGCGCTGGGCGAGGTGAAGCACCTGATTCACATCGGCATTGGCGGTTCGGCGCTTGGTCCCAACCTCGCGGTCGATGCGCTGGCGCGCGACGAGCCGCTGGTCCAGGTCCACGTCGTCGCCAATATCGATGGCTGCGCGTTGGAAGAGGCGTTCCGGGCCTGCGATCCCGCGACCACGCTGATCGCGGTGGCATCGAAGACCTTCACCACCACCGAAACCATGACCAACGCCCGGTCGGCGCTCGACTGGCTGGGGCAGAACGGCGTCACCGATCCCTATGGCCGGGTGATCGCGCTGACCGCCTATCCCGACAAGGCGGTCGAATGGGGCGTCGACGAGACCCGCGTGCTGCCGTTCGCGGAATCGGTCGGCGGGCGTTATTCGCTGTGGTCGTCGATCGGTTTTCCCATCGCGCTGGCAGTCGGCTGGGACGATTTTGCCGCCTTCCTCGACGGCGCGGCGGCGATGGACCGCCACTTCCTGGAAAGCGACGGCATGGCCAACCTGCCGCTGCGCGCGGCCTTTGCCGACCTTTACTACACCCAGCTGCGCGGAACCCAGACCCGCGCCTGCTTCGCCTATGACGAGCGGCTGCGGCTGCTGCCGAGCTATCTCCAGCAGCTCGAGATGGAATCGAACGGCAAGTCGGTGACGCTGGACGGTCAGCCGGTCGGACGCCCGACCGCGCCGATCACCTGGGGCGGGGTGGGGACCGACGCGCAGCACGCAGTGTTCCAGTTGCTCCACCAGGGCACCAACCTGGTCCCGGTCGATTTCATCGCCGCGATCATTCCGGGGGACAGCCTGTCGCCGGACCATCACCGCAACCTGCTGGCCAACTGCTTTGCGCAAGGTGCGGCGCTGATGGCGGGCAAGGCCAGCAAGGACGGCGCGCGCGCCTATCCCGGCGACCGGCCCTCGGCGACGATCCTGTGCGAGGACCTCAACGCCGCCACACTCGGCGCGCTGATCGCATTCCACGAACACCGCACCTTCTGCAACGGGGTCTTGCTGGGGATCAATTCGTTCGACCAGTTCGGGGTCGAGCTGGGCAAGGAGATTGCCAAGTCGATCGTCGCCGGCAGCGCCAGCTTCGATCCCAGCACCGAAGCCCTGCTGGCCGAGGCGGGGATCAAGTAGGCGTTAGCGCCGGGTCCGCGCGGCAAAGAACGGCAGGCAGGCATAGGCCACCTGACCAGCAAGGCCGATCTTGCCTTCCGGCCGCGCGAAGCTGGCGAACCAATCGGCAGGGCTTTGCCCGAAGCCGACAGCGCCAAGCACGAACTCGGCAATCATCAGCAACACGAAAGCGCTCACGCCCATGGCGACGGCAGGAGCTTCTGCAGCGACGTGATGGCGTGCGACCAGGTGCCTTGCCCAAAGCCAGCTAGCGCTCAGCATGATCGGCAGTTCGCAGGTCACCGCCAGCGGTGCACCCAACAACGGCGTCAGCCACAGCGTGCGGATGACGCCGAGCGCAAATCCCAACGCGAATATTCCGGCCCAGTAACGCAATGCAGCCATGGCCAAAGGATGGTCGCGAAGGCGCATAATCGCAATCACAAACGGCCCGGATACCCGCGGGCAGGTCGAATGGTGCACGGGTGGTCAAAACTGGGTTGGCAAATACGCCGCCGTCGCCCCATATCGCGCGGCAACAGGAGCAAGACATGGCAGACTACGACTACGATCTGTTCGTGATCGGCGCGGGTTCGGGCGGGGTGCGGGCCAGCCGGATTGCCGCGTCGCACGGGGCGCGGGTGGCGGTGGCGGAGGAGCACCGCATCGGCGGGACCTGCGTGATCCGCGGCTGCGTGCCCAAAAAGCTGCTGGTCTACGGCTCGCACTTTGCCGAGGAACTGCAGGACGCCGCGCATTACGGCTGGTCGGTCGAGGGGATGCGCTTCGACTGGAACGTGCTGCGCGATACCGTGCTGCGCGATGTCGACCGGCTCGAGGCGGCCTACACCGCCACGCTCGACACCAACAAGTTCGATCATTTCCACGAGCGCGCCACGGTCACCGGGCCGCACGCGGTCCGACTTGCCTCGGGCCGGGAAATCACCGCGCAGTACATCCTGATCGCCGTCGGCGCCTGGCCGGTGATGCCCGACTTTCCCGGCAATGAGCACTGCATCACCTCGAACGAGGTGTTCCACCTGCCGAGCTTGCCCAAGCGGGTGATAGTCCAGGGCGCAGGCTATATCGCCATGGAGTTTGCCGGGATCTTCAACGCGCTGGGCTGCCACGTCACCGTGGTCAATCGCAGCGAAACCCTGCTGCGCGGCTATGACGCGGCGCTGCGCGACCGGCTGCTGCAGATCACCATGGCGCGCGGGATCGAATACAAGTTCAACTGCCCGATCAAGCAGGTCGAGAAGCAGGCCGACGGCAGCCTGATGGTCAGCGTCGGCGATCAGGATCCGATCCCCGCCGATGTTCTGCTGGTCGCCACCGGACGCCGGCCCAAGACCGCAAGCCTGGGGCTGGAAAGCGCCGGGATTGCGCTGGGCGAGGGCGGCGAAATCCCGGTCGACCAGTACAGCAAGACCGCCTGCGCCAGCATCTATGCCGTCGGCGACGTGACCGACCGGGTCCAGCTGACCCCGATTGCGATCCGCGAGGGCCACGCCGTGGCCGATACGCTGTTCGGCGGCAAGCCGCGCAAGACCCATTACGACGCCGTGCCCAGCGCGGTCTTCTCTCAGCCGCCGCTCGCCTCGGTCGGGCTGACCGAGGCCCAGGCGCGCGACATGTTTGCCGGCAACGTCAAGATCTTCACCTCGGACTTCCGCCCGATGAAGAACGTGTTCGCCAGTCGGCACGAGCGCGGGCTCTACAAGCTGGTGGTCGATGCGGCGAGCGACCGGGTCGTCGGGGTCCACATGATCGGCCCGGATTCGCCCGAAATCCTCCAGGCCGTGGCGATTGCCGTGCGCGCCGGGCTGACCAAGGCCGAGTTCGACGACACCATCGCGCTGCACCCCTCGATGGCCGAGGAACTGGTCTTGATGCGCTAGGTTGCAATTCGCAACCAATCAGCTAGGAACGTCGCCACAACGATAGGGGAGCATGCGATGAACCTGGCTGGCAAGACCGCACTGGTGACCGGGGGCACCGACGGGATCGGGGCGCAGCTGATCCGGCAATTGCGCTACAAGGGCGCCACGGTGATCACCCAGGGTCGCAATCCGGAGCGCTGCGCGGCAACCCGTGCCGACGGATTTGAAGTGATCGAGGCCGATCTTTCGGCCCGCGCCGGCGTGGCCAGCGTTGTCGCCGCCGTGGCGGGCCGCCCGATCGACATTCTGGTCAACAACGCCGGGGCCGGGGTCGATCACGACTTTCGCGAGGCCGCGCCCGATGCCGATGCTGCCGACCTGGCGATCTTCCTCAACCTCGACGCGCCGATCCATCTGATCACCTCGCTGATGCCGGTGTTGCGCTCGCGCCCCGAAGCGATGATCGTCAACGTCACCTCGGGCCTGGCGATCGCGCCGCTCGCCAGCAGCCCGGTCTATTGCGCCACCAAGGCAGGGCTGCGGAGCTATACCCTGGCGCTGCGGGCACAGCTTGCCGATACCAATATCCATGTTCTCGAGGTCTTGCCCCCGGTGGTCGAAACCAAGATGACCGCCGCATTGACCGGCAAGAAGCTGCCTGTTGCCGAATGCGCCCGCCAGATCGTTGCGGCGATGGAACGAAATGCTGACGAGGCCAACGTTGGCATGGTCAAGCTGCTTCAGGTGGTCCATTCGATTTCGCCGGCTCTGGCGCGGCGGATTTTGATCAACGCATAGGGGATTGGCGATGACAGGTACCGTATTCGTATCGGGCGGCAGCGGCTATATTGCCGGGGAAACGATCCGCCAGTTGCTGGCGCGGGGCTGGGCGGTCCACACCTCGGTCCGCAGCCTGTCGCGCGAGCCCGAGCTGCGCGGGCAGCTGGGCGGCACGGCCGAGAGCCTGAAGTTCTTCGCCGCCGACCTGCCCAGCGATCTTGGCTGGGCAGAAGCGATGGCCGGTTGCGACGCGGTGTGCCACATGGCCTCACCGTTCCCCTCGGCGGTGCCGAAGGACGAGAACGAGCTGATCGTCCCGGCGCGCGAAGGTGCGTTGCGTGCGCTGCGCTTTGCCCACGCCGCCGGGATCCGGCGCTTTGTCATGACCAGCTCGGCCGCCGCGATCGCCTATGGCCACCCCCGGGGCAAGAGCCAGTACGACGAGAGCGACTGGACCAATATCGATGCCCCCGGGGTGCAGCCCTATATCAAGTCGAAGACCATCGCCGAGCGCGCCGCGCGCGACTGGGTTGCCGCCAACGCGCCCGAGATGGACTATTGCGCGGTCTGTCCGGTCGCCGTGCTCGGCCCCGTCGCCAGCGGCGATTTTGCCGCCTCGATCGAAATCGTCGAGCGGCTGCTCAATGGCTCGATCCCCGCGATCCCCAATGTCGGCTTCAGCGTGGTCGATGTCCGCGACATAGCCGATCTGCATATCCGCGCCCTTGAGGCCCCGGCCGCCACGATCCACGGCGAACGCTTCATCGGTTCGTCCGGGCCGTTCCAGAAATTCGCCGACGTGGCCCGCGTGCTGCGCGATAACCTTGGCCCGCAGGCGCGCAAGGTGCCCAGCCGCAATATGCCCAACTGGGGCGTGCGGCTGCTGGCGATGGTGATGCCGCCGGCGCGGCAACTGCTCGGCGAACTGGGCCGGGTCCGCGCGACCAGTTCGGCGCACGCCCAAGCCGTGCTCGGCTGGAGTCCGCGTCCGCCCGAGGAGAGCATTCTCGACTGCGCGCGCAGCCTGATTGAAAAGGGCGTGGTCAAGGTTTGAAATCCTCCCCGGCACGGGGAGGGGGACCATGCGCAGCATGGTGGAGGGGTACGCGCAAGTGATCCGGGCCTTTCAGCGTTGGGATCACTCGCCCGTACCCCTCCACCCCTGCCTGCGGCAGCGGTCCC
>JBJTLX010000332.1:0-15665 GCA_046063245.1 Novosphingobium sp. | reverse complement strand
GTGGTCACGCGCTGGACGATCCGGACCGCCGGGTTGCCGATGGCCTGTTCAAGCTCGGCCTGGGTCTCTTCCGCAGTGCGGCCCGGGAACATCCGGCAGTTGACGTTGGCCGTGACGGTCTGCGGCAAAGCGTTGAGCGCGTGACCGCCATCGATCAGCGTCGCAACGCAAGTTGTCCGCAGCAGCGAGTGCAGCATCTTGTCCTGATTGACCACCGCCTCGGCGGTGCTGTCTGCCGGGTTGGCTGCGAGCTGGACCATCGCCGCGCCGATCGCGTCGGGCCGCATCGCCCCGGCCTTGGCGAAGAACACCCGGGTCACATCGTTGAATTGCAGCGGGAATTCGTAATCGCGGATTTTCGCCACGGCATCGGCCATCGCGTAGATCGCATTCTCGCGCACCGGCTGCGAGGAGTGCCCGCCGGGGTTGGTCGCGGTAAGGGTGAAGTCCTGATAGGCCTTCTCACCGATCTGGATCGTCTGGACCAGGACCTTGCCCTTGCCGTCCGAACGCCCGCCGCCGCCCTCGTTGAGCGCGAATTCGGCGTCGATCAGCTCGCGGCGATTGGCCGAGAGCCACTCGGCACCGTTGAACGCGCCCGAGGTTTCCTCGCCGCAGGTAAGCGCGAGCTTGATCGTGCGCTTGGGCTTGTACCCCGACTGCGCCATCCGGATCAGCGCGTCGGTGAAGATCGCCGCCTGCGCCTTGTCGTCAACCGTGCCGCGGCCATAGAAATAGCCGTTCTCCTCGATCAGCGTGAACGGATCGCGCACCCAGTCCGAACGCTTGTCTTCGACCACGTCGATATGGGCGAGCAGCAGCATCGGTTTCAGCTTCTTGTCCGTCCCCGGATAGACCGCAACCAAGCCGCCGTCCTTGGGATGCTCGGGCACGCTGAACAGCGTGAGCTGATCGTCCTTCAGCCCCGCCGCCTTGAGCCGCGCCGCCATCCGCTCGGCGGCGAGGGTGCACGAACCGTTGGAAAGCGCGGTGTTGGTCTCGACCAGTTCCTTGTAGAGTTCGCGGAATGCGGCCTGATCGGGGCGGATCGGGCTGGCAGTCTGCGCGCCGACCGAGCCGGTCAGCAAGGACGCGCCGAGCAGCGCCGCAATGGTCTTTTTCATGCTTTCCTCCTGGTGCCTGATACTGCGGTAAAGCAATTTCGGCAGCGCAAGGGAAGCGCAAAGCGAGCCGGTGGGGATTGCAAGGTGCGGCGTTCAGCGCTCCCAGCTGAAGCGGAAAGTGTGCTGGCGGTTGCTCAGTACGATCCGCGCACCGCTGGCTCGGATCCCAAAATCCGGATCGGCGAAGAAGCGATCGACGTGGCGCCGGTCGAACCTGATTGTCCGTCCGGATGCGATATCAGTGCGATCGCAGGTCTGACCGGTCGATGCTCCAGGCTGAAATGTCAGCCGCGAGCCCAAGCGGTAGGTGCCCGAGTGCTCGCCGCAGTCGTAAGCCGCGACATAGTTGCCATTGCCGGCAAAACGCAGCTGGAAAGTCGCAACATCCTTCACGCGTACGCCATCGACCGCTTCGAGCACAAGCAACCGGTCGGCAAGCTGCGGGACAGCTTCGCGCAACGTGGCACAGCCGACCGCAGCACCCGCCGCACAGGCCAATATCAGCAGGCGGCCGATCATGGCGCGGTCTTGACCGTAACTCCGAGCGCCGACGCGGCCAAGGTAACGCTGGTAAAGCTCATCTGGTTGTATCGCGTCGAAGCCGAATCAGTGAAGACTCCGCTGACCAGTCCGATTGCGGTAGCGGCGGCAAACACCGGGCCGCCGCTATCGCCGCCCGCCGCCATCGCGCCACCTGCATCATTGCTGACCAGATAGTGGATGCCTGTCGTACCGAACCATGGCATACTGTATCGCTCCCGGTAGGTGCCGCAGGTATAGCCAGTGGTGAAGCCTTGTTTGCAAACTTTGCTGGAGCCGACCACCAAATTGTCGGGATTGTAAACCGCGGTCACGGCCATCGAGGTACCGCTGCCGTACTGGATGGTGTTGGGAAAAGTGTCAGTTGAGCTGGTTCGCCATTCTGCGTCGTAGGCCCCGCCAATCCGCTCGGCTTGCCAGATGAGGCTCGGAGTTCCGCCGATGGCTCCGGAACTGATATTGGATGGGTTATAGAAGGCTGCGCCATTCACCGTGCAGCCCGGCGTCATTCCGCCCGAACTGTTGATGCAGCGCCCGAAGTGAGCCGCCGTCAGGATACCGCTGATGGTTCCGCTTTTCACAGCAAAGCCGAGCGAGCCCCGGTCACTGGTCAGCGTGGTGCCGCTGACGGACTGATAGGTTGTCTGCTTGCCGCCGTAAATCGTGACGGCCGGGGTCGCGACCGGGTTGTCGTCAAGCAGTTCAACATCGGGGTCGGTATCGATCCCGGGCACTGCCTGACTTGCCTGGGCGATTTGCCGGGTCGTCACCCGCACCTTGCCGGTTCGCATGTCGATCGAATGCCCAGCCACCACGCCGCGCGCAGCGAGCGAGCGCTCCAGTGCTTCCTGTCGTCGCTCAAGCGCGGCAAGTGGGGTTCTGCCCTGAACCGCAACAAACGCCGGGTTGGTCGTGTATCGCGCAAGAGTGCGCTTCGCTTCTCCGGTCAGCCGAACAAAAATGCGCATAGTGCCGTCGCTTGCATCGCCGTACATGCCCGCGAAACTCGGCTCTTCCCGGCGCAGGCGCTCCTGCAAGGCGCGCGCTTCGAGATCGAGGTCGTAACGTTGTTGGGCCACCGTTTGGGGCAAACCTGACTGCACCATCGATTCGACGATTATGTTGATCTCCTGAGCATAGGCCAGCGAAGACGCAGACAAGCTCAAGGTAACAGCTAACACAACTTTGCGCATAAATGGTTATCCTGATCGAGTGTTCGTTGACTGCTTCAAGAACATCAAGAACTCTCGAAATGGATTCTTGTTTCGACCAGTGATGGAATTTCTCCGGGCTGCGTGCTTTTCCAGCCCGGGTGCCGGTGGGTCACCGCGAATAACGTTATTCGCGCTTGCGCCGGCCAAGGCCGGGCGACGGCGCGCCGGCTTGCAATTCACTGTGGATGGAAGGGGGCGGCGCGGGTTTCAAACCGAGGCCGAAATCCCTATATCCTGCGCATGTCAGACGAACCCGAAAACCAGCCGAACGCCAACGAATATGGCGCCGATCAGATCAAGGTCCTCAAGGGCCTCGATGCAGTGCGCAAGCGCCCCGGCATGTACATCGGCGATACCGACGATGGCTCGGGCTTGCACCACATGGTGTTCGAAGTGTCGGACAATGCGATCGACGAGGCGCTGGCCGGACACTGCGATCTGGTGCTGATCGAGCTCAACCCCGACGGCTCGGTCTCGGTCGAGGATAATGGCCGCGGCATCCCGACCGGAATCCATGCCGAGGAAGGCGTCTCCGCCGCCGAAGTGATCATGACCCAGCTCCACGCCGGCGGAAAGTTCGAGAACACCAGCGACGATAACGCCTACAAGGTTTCCGGCGGGCTCCACGGGGTCGGCGTTTCGGTGGTCAACGCGCTGTCGGAATGGCTCGAGCTGACCATCTGGCGCGACGGCGAGGAACACTGGATGAAGTTCGCCCACGGCGATGCGGTCGAATCGCTGCGCGTGGTCGGCCCGGCGCCTGAAGGAAAGAAAGGCACCCGCGTGACCTTTCTCGCCAGCACCGACACGTTCAAGAACGTCACCGAATTCGACTTCGAAAAGCTTGAGCACCGCTACCGCGAGCTGGCCTTCCTCAATTCGGGCGTGCGGATCAAGCTGCGCGACCGGCGCCATGCCGAAGTGATCGAGCACGACCTGTTCTACGAAGGCGGGATCGCCGCTTTCGTGAAGTACCTCGATCGCAACAAGGCGGCGCTGCTGCCCGATCCGATCGCGATTTCGGCTAACCGCGACGGGATCGGTATCGATGTCGCGCTGGAATGGAACGATTCGTACTACGAAAACGTCCTGTGCTTCACCAACAACATCCCCCAGCGCGACGGCGGCACCCATCTGGCGGCGTTCCGCGCCGCGCTGACGCGCACGCTCAACAACTATGCCGAAAAGTCGGGGCTGCTGAAGAAGGAAAAGGTCAGCCTGACCGGCGAGGACATGCGCGAAGGGCTGACCGCGATTGTCTCGGTCAAGCTGCCCGATCCCAAGTTCTCGTCGCAGACCAAGGACAAGCTGGTCTCGTCCGAAGTGCGCCAGCCGCTGGAAGCGCTGATGGGTGACAAGATGAGCGAATGGCTCGAGGAAAACCCCGCCTTCGCCAAGCAGGTCGTCGGCAAGATCATCGATGCAGCCGCCGCCCGCGAAGCGGCCAAGCGCGCGCGCGAACTGACCCGGCGCAAGGGGGCGATGGACATCGCCAGTCTGCCGGGCAAGCTCGCCGATTGCCAGGAACGCGATCCCGCCAAGTGCGAACTGTTCCTGGTCGAAGGAGACTCCGCCGGCGGATCGGCCAAGCAGGGCCGCGATCGCAACATCCAGGCGATCCTGCCCTTGAAAGGCAAGATCCTCAACGTCGAGCGCGCGCGGTTCGACCGGATCATTTCCTCGAAGGAAGTCGGCACGCTGATTCAGGCGATGGGCACCGGGATCCGCGACGAGTTCAACCTGGGCAAGCTGCGCTATCACAAGATCGTGATCATGACCGACGCCGACGTCGACGGCGCGCATATCCGCACCCTGCTGCTGACCTTCTTCCACCGCCAGATGCCCGAGATTATTCGGAACGGGCACCTCTTCATCGCCCAGCCGCCGCTCTACAAGGTCGCCAAGGGCCGCAGCGAGGTCTATCTCAAGGACGCGCGCGAGCTTGACGAATATCTGGTCGATGCCGGGATCCAGGGGCGCATGCTCGAAACCACCGGCGGGGCGCGTTCGGGTCAGGAGCTGAAGGCGCTGGTCGAACACGCGATGCGGCTGCGCAACCTGATGGCCTTCGTCCCCAAGCGCTATGAGCCCGGGGTGATCGAGGCGCTGGCGCTGGCCGGGGTCTTCGCCACCGACATCAGTCAGGCCGATCGCGCCTCCACCCTGGCGGAAGCCGCTGCCTGGCTCGGCCGCGGCGACCGTGAGGCGAAGTGGAGCGCCGAGGTGCTGGATGACGGCTCGCTGCTGGTCAAGCGGCTGTGGCGCGGGGTGACCGACGCCTTCCCGATCGACGCGGCGTTCCTCAGCGGAGCCGAAGCGCGCAAGCTGGCGCGCTTGGCCGGGGAACAGGCCGAGGTCTATCGCGGCACCGCGCGCCTCGCCCGGATCGGGACAGAGCCGGAGCCCGAAGTGGAAAGCACCGGACTGGAGCCCGAAGCGCAGGACGCCGCGCCCGCCGCGCGTGCCACCGTGGGCGACGGGGCGATCACGCGGCCCTCGCAGTTGCTCGAAAACGTCCTCGCCGCCGGGCGCAAGGGCCTGTCGATTGCGCGCTACAAGGGTCTGGGCGAAATGAACGCCGAGCAATTGTGGGAAACCACGCTCGACCCCGACAACCGCGTCCTGCTCCAGGTCAAGGTCGAGGATGCCGACGTCACCGACGAGATCTTTACCCGGCTGATGGGCGACGTGGTTGAACCGCGCCGCGACTTCATCCAGGAAAACGCGCTCAATGTGGCGAATCTGGACGTCTAGGCGGCGGAATTCGCCTCGATCGCCGGAAAGAACTTCGCCACGATGTCGCGCGCCAGGCGGGTCGGGCGCAGGGTTTCGGCGTCGATGCAGCACCAGCTCGACTTGACTTCGGCCAACACGTCCTCGCCGCGGCGGATCACCGTGTCGTAAAAGGCGCGGGCGCCCTGGAACTTTTCGAGCAGCACCGTGGCGACGACATCGTCGTCAAGGAAGGTCGGCTTGAGATAGGTGATTTCGTGCTTCAGCGCGACCCACAGGTGGGCGGTGACGGCTTCGCTCGGCGCCAGGCTGCGCCAGTGATCGATCACCGCGTCCTGGACCCATTTGAGATAGCTGGCGTTGTTGACGTGGCCCATGAAATCGATGTCGGCAGGATCGACGGCAATGGCGAAGGAATGGGGGGCAGCGTTGTTCACACCGGTGTAAATAGCACCGATGGATGACAATTTCCAGACAGGCGCTGAAATAGTCAGGCCGCGCGCAGCCCGGTCAGCCCCTTGGCACCGCGATCCTGCGCGGACAGGCCGTCGAACAGGGCATCGACAATCCGCGCCAGCTTGTCCGCGGTCAACCGCGGCATGACCTGTTCCATCGCCCCGATGTTGACATAGACGCTGACCATCTGGTTGATCAGGCTCAGCGTCTCGTCGATGCTCAGCCCTTCGAAATGTCCGTCGGCCATGGCTTCGCCAATTATCAGCGAGAGGTAATGATCGCCCAGATCGACGTAGGACCGGACCTGTTCGAAGTTCTCCTTGCCCAGTTCGACATAGGTGGCAAAGGCCATCGGATCGCGTTCCCACTCTGCCTTCATCAGGTCAAAGCGGCGGGCGAAGAACTCGTACATCTTGCGCCGCGGCGGCAGATCGCTGGCCAGAACCTCTTCCATGATCGCCACCTTGGGGCGGAACCAGTATTCCGCCACGGCTTCGACCAGCGCGTCCTTGTTCTCGAAATAGCGATAGAGGTTTGCGGGCGACATGCCGGCGCGCGCCGCCAGCTCGGTCATGGTGATCGCGCTGCTGCCGCGCTCCTCGATCAGGTCGATCGCCTGTTCGACCAAGCTGTCGCGTCCAGCGTCGATATCGGTTTGCGGCCGCGCCATGCTTGAAACTCCCCAGGGATGCTATTGCGACTGATTATAGAAAGAGTCGGTGAAAGTTTCAAGAAACCGTCTTAATTGCCTAATACGCAATCGCCGTTGCGCCGCGCGCATCGATTGGGCAGAGACACCGCTGACTCTCGAAGGTTGCACCCATGCGATTTCGCCGTTTTCTCCCCCTGTTCATCCTTTCTGTCCTGGCCGGATGCGCCGCCGGCCCGGGCGCGCGACCACTTGCGCCGGCCGCGCCGGTCACCGTCGGTATCGCCGCGATCAACGATTTCCATGGGGCGCTCGAACCGCCGCGGACCTCGGTCGTGGTCGGCGACGGCAAGGGCGGCGTGATGCAGGTTCCGGCCGGCGGCGCGGCCTACCTCGCCAGCGCGCTCGACCGGGTGCGGGCGAACTATCCCAATCACCTGACGGTGGCGGCGGGCGACCTGATCGGGGCGACGCAGCTTTCGTCCTCGCTGTTTCTCGACGAGCCGTCGATCGGCGTGCTCAATCGCATCGGGCTCGATTTCAACGCGGTCGGCAACCACGAGTTCGACCGCGGCCGCGACGAACTGAAACGCAAGGCCAGCGGCGGCTGCGCGCAGTTCACCGCGCTCAAGCCCTGCCGGCTCGAACCGTTCAAGGGCGCCCGTTTCGGCTACCTCGCCGCCAACAGCATCGAGGCCGATGGCAAGACGCTGTTCCCGGCCAGCGCGATCCGCAGCTTCGGCAGCGGCAAGCGCCGGGTCAAGGTCGGCCTGATCGGGCTGACGCTCAAGGAAACCGGCGACCTGTCATCACGCGAAGGGCTCAAGGGGGTGCACTTCACCGACGAGGCCGATACCGTCAACGCGCTGGTCCCCGGCCTCAAGGCCAAGGGCGCCGCGGCGATCGTGGTGCTGATCCACCAGGGCGGCTATACCAAGGCCGATGCGGGAAGCAGCCCCGATCCCAGCACCTGCCCGGGGCTGACCGGCGGGATCCGCCCGATCCTCGACCGGCTCGATCCCCGGGTCGACGTGGTCGTCTCGGGCCATACCCATTGGTCCTATGTCTGCGACTACGGCCAGTACAATCCGCAGAGGCCGTTCCTGCTGACCAGCGCCGGGGTGTTCGGCCAGCTGGTCACCGACATCGCGCTGGACATCGATCCGGCAGCAAAGCGCGTGGTGGCTAAGCGCGCCAGCAACGTCATCGTGCAGAGCGAAGGCTATGTTACCCGCATCGGGCGGATCGAACCCACGGATCGGTTCACCCGCTTTGCCCCGCGCGCCGATATTGCCGCCTATGTCGCCCGCTATGTCGATGCGTCGAAGGCAGAAATCCAGCGCCCGGTCGGCAAGCTGGCGGGCGAGGTGAAGCGCCCCGGCGGGGATGCAGCGTGGAACGGCGGGACGCTGGGCAACCTGATCGCCGATTCGCAGCTGGCCGCGACGCGCAAGGCCGGGGCGCAGATCGCCTTCATGAACCCCTTCGGGATTCGCGCGCCGCACACGCTGTCGCCCGGCGCCGACGGGACCATCACCTTCGGGCAGATCTATGCGGTCCAGCCCTTCACCAACGGCATGGTGACGATGTCGCTGACCGGGGCCGAACTGAAAGCCGCGCTGGAGGAAGGACTTGACGATTCCCAGCCCAAACAGCTGCTCAGCGCCTCGCAAGGTTTTGCATGGAGCTATGACCTGACCCGTCCGGCGGGCAGCCGGGTATTGGCGATGACGCTTGACGGCAAGGCGATCGATCCGGCCCAGACCTACCGCGTCACGGTCAACAGCTTCCTCGCCAATGGCGGGGACAGCTTTGCCACTTTCGCCCGCCAGCGCGACGCGGCGATTTCCCCGCTGACCGATGTCGAGGCGATGGAGGCCTGGCTCGGCGGTTCGGCCCTGCGCGCCGTCCCCGCCGAAGAGCGCACCAGCGAAGCGGCGAAATAGAAAAAGGCGGCGCCCCGCCTGGGGCGCCGCCTTTTCCGATTGCGGGGACCTTGGGGCTTACTTGGCCTTGGCCCAGATCTGGTCGGCGGTCAGCCCGGTCAGCGGGGCGTCCTTGTCGGCCAGCTTGTAAAGCGCGCCGTCGGCAACCGCCCAGACCGACTTGTCGGCAGTCAGCAGGATGCGCTTGCCATCCGAATACCACGCCCACTTGCCCTTGGTGACCTTGCCCGCGGCGTCGGTCATCGTCGCACTGTCGTCAGCGCCCAGGACTAGGACCGCGCCCTGGCTGGCATAGCTGCCGGCGACGGTGACCGTACCCTTGGGATCGGCGGGCAGCGCCGGCATCTCGGCAGCCGAGGCGGTGGTGGCGATATCGACCGCGTCGCTGGCGACGGCTTCGGGGGCCTTGCCCTTGCAACCGGCGACCAGCGCGAGCGCCAGAACCGGCAGGATGAATTTGCGCATGGGGGGATAACCTCCTGTAAGAGCGCCGGAAACGACTCCGGTGCAGCGGCGATCCTACACCGCCGCGTGGCGCAGGGCTAACCCTGTTTGGGCGGCCAGGGAATGAAGCCAGAGGTCCGCGCGACATAGTCGGCATAGCCCGGGCGGGTCCTGGCGAGGCCCTTTTCGAGCAGCGGCTTGCCCGACCACTTGGTCAGGGTGAAGGTCAGGAACAGCGGCCCGGGCAGGCTGGCCAGGGCGATCCACGGCCCGGCCTGCGCCGCGACCAGCCAGATCCCCCACCACACGCAGCAGTCGCCGAAGTAATTGGGATGGCGGGTGTAGCGCCACAGCCCGGTGTCGAGCACCTTGCCCTTGCTGGCCGGATCGGCGCGGAACGCCTTCAGCTGCGCATCGCCGACCGCCTCGAACACCATGCCCAGCAGCCACAGCGCGAAACCGGCCAGCCCCAGCGTCCCGATCTCCGCCGGTTCGGGCGCGGCGAGGATGCCCAGCTGCGCCGGCAGGCTGGTCAGGAACAGCAGCAAGGCCTGCGGCGCGAAGACCACGGTCAGCGCGGCGCGGGCATAGCGGCCCTGCTCCTTGGCCTTGCCCAGCATGCGGGCATAGCGCGGATCCTCGCCCGCGGCGCGCCAGCGGGTGAACAGGTGCAGGGCGAGGCGCAGGCCCCAGATCGCGGTCATCGCCAGCAGCAGCGTGGCACGCGGTCCCGGGTCGGGCAGTTGCAGCCAGCTGGCCGCCGCCAGCACCGCCATGCCGCCGCCCCACACCGCATCGATGAACGACACGTCGTTGATCGCTACGGCAACCCGCCACAGCGCCAGCAGCAACGCGGCGTCGACCGCCAGGTTGATCAGCAAAGCATCAAGCAGCGGCTTTCTCCCCTGCGCTGGCGGCCTGGGCATAGAGCACGGCCAGCTTCGGATGATCGGGCATGACCGAGCGGTAGAAGTCGGCAATCCGGCGCAGGTCGGCGGCGAAATCGCCGCTGGGCATGATCGCCGGGCCGATCCCGCCCGTCATCGCCGCATTGTCGACCCAGGCCGGCACGATCGCCACCCCGGCGCCGTGGGCGATGTGGTAAAAGCCCGAACGCCAGGCGGTGATCGCCCCGCGGGTTCCTTCCGGCGCGATGACCAGCGCCAGTTCGTCGCGCCGGGCGAACGCGTCCACCACCTGATCGACATAGTTGGCGCGGCGCGAACGATCGACCGGGACGCCGCCCATATCCAGCATGAAGCGCGTCATCGGCCACTTGAACAGGCTGAGCTTGCCCATGAAGCTGGGCTTGATCCCGCATTCGTGCGTCGCGCCAAGGAAGAACACGAAATCCCAGTTGGTGGTGTGCGGCGCGCCCAGGATGACGCACTTTTTCGGCACCGGGTGAACATCGACCAGGGTCCAGCCCTTCCAGCGGTACAGGCCAAGCAGCAGCGCCTTGAACAGGCGCGACAGCAGCGACGGACGCAGGTGTTGACCATCCGGCAATCGATTTCTCCCGCGTCCGGTTTAGCACGATGCCGGCCGAAGGCGAGGGGTACCTTGGGCCATGTCCCCGGCAGCTAGCCGGAAAAGCCGACGCCGTCCGGCCAGCCTGGTGCCGCCAGCCCCATGACCTTGAACAGGGCGCCCATCTGGCCCTCGCCGATCAGCCGGTCCTTGGCGGCGTGGATCGCCGCGCTGTGCTGCGGGGCGACCGCGGCGAGCCCGTCGGCGCGGGTTTCGATCCCCAGCTCGCGCAGCCAGCGCCCCTGCGGCACCGTGCCGAGCCACTTGCAGCCGCGCGATTGGGCGATCTGCGCCAGCGTGGCGAAATCGACATGCGCGGTCAGGTCGGCCTCACCGGGGTTGACGAAGGGATCGACTTTCAGGTGCTGGCGCACCGCCTGCAGGGTCGACCCATCGCGCGGGGCATCGTGGCCATAGTCGATGAACAGCGCCGCGCCGCCCTGATCGATCAGCCGCCCGGCCGCTTCATAGATCGTGGCGGCGGCGCCGGGACAGGTTTCGATGATCGTGCCTTCGGGGGCGTCGCGGCGCGCTTCGGGCACGGCGGCGTCCATCGGCTGGCTGCCGGCCACGCAAGCGAAGCGCTCGCCTTCGGGGACCACCATCCGCTCGCGCCAGCCCTCTGCGGTCCGGACCAGCTGGCGCACCGGCAGCGCATCGAGGAACTCGTTGGCGACGATCAGCACCGGGCCGTACATCGGCACGCTCGACAGGTCGGCGTGCCACTGTGCCCCGGGCACCGTGGTCAGCTGGACGTCCTTGAGCGCGGTCGAAGCCTCGACCAGGTGGACCTGCGGTTCCAGTCCATAGCGCCTGGCCGCGCGCAGCGCATCGGCAGCCAGAGTGCCGCGGCCCGGGCCCAGCTCGACATAGTGGATCGGCTCCACCCGCCCGGCGCGGATCCACATGTCTGCCAGCCACAGCCCGATCAGTTCACCGAACATCTGGCTGATTTCGGGCGCAGTGACGAAATCGCCCGCCGTGCCCAGCGGATCGCGGCTGGCGTAATAGCGGGCGTTGGCCTCGCCCATGTAATGCATCAGGCTGATCGGCCCGGTATTGGCGATCAGCCGGCGGAAGATTGCCGCCAGGCTGGCACCGTCGTCCCCGTCACGCATCGGCTGCCGGTGCTGGCGCCGCCATCGCCGCGCTGCCCAAGGGCGGGCGGATCAGCGCCCGGACCATGAAGAACAGCCCCACCGCCATCAGCGGCAAGGTCAGCCACTGGCCCATCGACAGCCCGGTGCGCACCGCGAAATCCTGCAACTGGGCGTCGGGCTGACGGAAGTATTCGACCGTGAAGCGGGCCAGCGCGATCCCCAGGGTAAAGGTGCCGACCAGCAGGCCCGGCCGCCAGCGGGCACGGGTCTTCCAGAACAGCACCAACAGCACGATGGCCAGCAACAGCCCTTCGAGCAGTGCCTCGTACAGCTGGCTGGGATGGCGCGGCAACGGCCCGGCCCCGGGAAAGACCATCGCCCAGGCCACGTCGGACCCGGCCACCCGGCCCCACAGCTCGCCATTGACGAAGTTGGCCAGCCGCCCGAACAGCATGCCCATCGGCACCGGGATCGCGATGTAATCGCAGACCCGCAGGAAGCTGAGGCCGTTCTTCCAGCACACCCAGGCGATCGCCAGTAGCACCCCGATCAGCCTGCCATGAAAGCTCATCCCGCCATCCCACAGGCGAAGCAAATCCCAGCTTGGAGATTTGTCGGGTGAGAAGTGAGTCCACAGGCTGGGAATGCCAGTGTCGCCGCCGGAGTAGAAGGTGGCATAGCCCAGTCGTCCGCCCAGGATGACGCCCAGCGTGCAATAGAAGAACAGGTCGTCGGCGTGGCGCTGCGCCAGCGGCGCGCCGGGGGCCTTCAGCGTCTTCGAGACGTGCCAATAGGCAAAGATAATCCCGGCCAGATAGGCCAGGCTGTACCAGCGCAGCTGGAACTCGCCCAGCGGGGTGTTGCACGCGAAGAGATAGCGTTTCAGGCCAAGGTTTTCGAAGAAGATCGGCGCGTGATCCGCTGCCGCCGCGAGCCATAGTGACAGCAAGTGGTTAACCCCTTAAAGAAATCTTTGCCGCAAATGCGAACGGGGCGGTCACCCCATTCGTCCAAGGTCGCTTGTGGCACATCAAATGCCGGAAACAAACCGGTCGTGGGCGTGAGAAGGGCGCGTCCTGCGAAAAACACGGGAAAAAGGAAGCCGCATGGCGAGCGAACTCGATACTGCCCTTACCTCTGTCATCGAACGTCTGACCGCGCCGGGGGCGCCGCTGGAAACGGTGCCGTTCGAACGGTTCGGCCGCACCCTGCCGATGTTCAAGCATGCCCCGCCGACGCTGGCGCATTTCCTGGCGCATTACTGCGCCGAACAGGCCGACAAGGAATTTCTGGTCGAAGGCGATGTTCGGATGACCTTTGCCCAGGTCCATGCCGCCGCGCGGACCGTCGCCGGCGGGCTGGTTTCCGGGCATGGCATCAAGACCGGGGACCGCGTCGGCATCGCCGCGCGCAATTCGATCAACTGGATCGTCGCCTATCTCGGCACGCTGATGGCGGGGGGCTGCGCCACCCTGCTCAACGGTTGGTGGAGCGGCGAGGAGCTGGCCGGCGGGATCGAGCTGGCCGGCTGCACCCTGACCCTGGCCGACGAGCAGCGCGCCGCGCGGCTGGACGGGATGAGCTATCCGGGCAAGCTGGTGGTGTTCGGTCACGATGCCGACTGGCGCACCGGACTGGCCCCGCTGCTGGCCGGCGGCGGCGACGCAGACACGCCGCTGCCCGAACTGAACGGCGACGATCTGGCGACGATCCTCTACACCTCGGGGTCGACCGGGCAGTCCAAGGGGGCCTGGTCGGATCATCGCGGGGTCGTCCAGGCGGTGATGAACTATGCCGCGCAGACCCTGATGGTCTTCACCTATCTGGGCGAAAAGGGCGAGGCGCCATCGGCCCAGCCGTGCAGCCTGGTCAACGTGCCCTTGTTCCACGTCACCGGCGAGGTGCCGCTGTTCCTGCAGAGCTTCGCGATCGGGCGCAAGCTGGTGCTGATGCCCAAGTGGGACGCCGAAACCGCGATGCGGCTGATCGAAAAGGAAAAGGTCAGCTATTTCGTCGGCGTTCCGCTGATGAGCTTCGAGATCGCCACCCATCCCAATCGCGATAAATACGACCTGTCGTCGTGCGTCTCGTTCGCCGCGGGGGGCGCGCCGCGTCCGGTCGATCACGTCACCCGGATCCGCGAGGCGTTGCCCCATGCCTTCCCGCTGCTCGGCTACGGCCTGACCGAAACCAACGGGGTCGGCTGCGGCAACTTCAACGAAAACTACATCGCCAAGCCCGGCTCGACCGGCACCGCGTCAAGGCCGCTGGCCGAAATCGGCATCCTCGACGATGCCGGCCATGAACTGCCGGCGGGCGAAATCGGCGAGGTTTCGATCCGCTCGATCTGCAATTTCCTCGGTTACTGGAACAACACCGAGGCGACCAAGGACGCGATCATGCCCGATGGCTGGTTCCGCTCGGGCGATCTCGGCTATCTCGACGACGACGGCTATCTGTTCATCGTCGACCGCAAGAAGGAAATCATCATCCGCGGGGGCGAGGACATCAGCTGCATCGAGGTCGAACAGGCGATCTACAGCCACCCCAAGATCGCCGAGGCCAGCGTCTTCGGCATGGCCGACGAACGCTTTGGCGAGCTGCCGACCGGGGTCTATCTGACCAAGGACGGCGAAAGCCTGAGCGAGGACGAGCTGCGCGCCTATCTCAAGACCCGCATCGCCCCGTTCAAGGTGCCGGTGCGGCTGTGGCAGGAACATGCCACGCTGCCGCGGCTGGGCACCGAAAAGGTTGACAAGCGGACGCTCAAGGCCCGTTACCTGACGGTGTGGGAAAGCGAACAGACGAACCCGGCGTGAAGGCCGCGCACATCGCCAACCAGCGCACGGTGATCGATCGCCGCGCGCTGGCCGGGGCGGTGGCCGACGCCGTTGCGGCGGCTGGTGCGACCAAGGCGCGGCCGCACGTGGTCGAGCTGCTGCGCGCGGCGCTGGCCGCCGGCCGCGCTGAAATAGCCCGGCGCCTGGCGGAAAAACCCTCTGCCGGGCACGACTGCGCCGAGGCCCAGGCCTTTCTGGTCGATCAGCTGGTCCGCGTGATCCACGATCACGTCACTCACGATGTCTATCCTTCGGGCAACCGCTCGACCGGCGAACGGCTGACGATCATGGCGGTGGGCGGCTATGGCCGCGGCGAAATGGCGCCGCATTCCGACGTCGATATCGCCTTCATCACCCCCGGCAAGCAGACCGCCTGGTGCGAACAGGTGATCGAGGCCGTGCTCTATTTCCTCTGGGACCTGGGGCTCAAGGTCGGCCAGTCGAGCCGCAGCCTCGACGACATGGTGCGGATGGGGCGCAGCGACCTGACGATCCGCACGGCGATGCTCGAAGGGCGCTACGTCTGGGGCGACCAGGCCCTGTTCGACGAAGCCCAGGCGCGCTTCTGGGCCGAAGTCGTCGCCGGGACCGAGCGGCAATATGTCACCGAAAAGCTAGCCGAACGCAACGAGCGGCACAAGCGCCTGGGCGACAGCCGCTATGTCGTCGAACCCAATGTCAAGGAGGGCAAGGGCGGCCTGCGCGATCTGCACACGCTCTACTGGATCGGCAAGTACATCCACCACGTCCGCGACGTGTCCGAACTGGTTGGGGTCGGGCTGCTCAGTGCGAACGAGCTGCGCGCCTTCCGCCGCGCCGAAAACTTCTTCTGGGCGGTGCGCTGCCACCTGCACACCATAACAGGCCGGGCCGAGGACCGCCTGACTTTCGACCTGCAGCGCGAAGTCGCCGCGCGGATGCAGTTTGCCGATCGCCCGGGCAAAAGCGCGGTCGAACGCTTCATGCAGTACTTCTTTCTGCAGGCGAAGCGCGTCGGCCACCTGACCGGGCTGTTTCTGGCTCAGCTGGACGATCAGTTCGCCAAGAAGCAGCCCAAGGGCCTGCTCGCCGGTTTCCGCGCGCGGCGCC
>JBJTLX010000331.1:0-12012 GCA_046063245.1 Novosphingobium sp. | reverse complement strand
GGCTTCCGCCTGGCCACCTATGCGATGTGGTGGATCAAGGCGAGCATCCAGGAATTCATCCTGCGCAGCTGGAGCCTGGTCAAGATGGGCACCACCGCGGCGCAGAAGAAGCTGTTCTTCAACCTGCGGCGGATGAAGAAGAACCTCGACGCTTACGAGGATTCGGACCTGCATCCCGACCAGGTCAAGAAGATCGCCAAGGACCTTGGCGTGTCCGAGACCGAAGTGGTCAACATGAACCGCCGGATGATGATGGGCGGCGATGCCAGCCTCAACATCTCGTTCAACGAGGACGGCGAGGGCCAGTGGCAGGACCTGCTCGAAGACAGCGGCCCGCTGCAGGACAAGATCGTCGAGGACGCGCAGGAGGCGAGCACCCGCCACGCCCTGCTGGTCGAGGCGATGGACACGCTCAACGACCGCGAAAAGCACATCCTCACCCAGCGCAGGCTGATCGACGATCCGCAGACGCTGGAAGAGCTGAGCCAGGAATACAACGTCAGCCGCGAACGCGTCCGCCAGATCGAGGTGCGCGCTTTCGAAAAGCTGCAGAAGGCGATGCTGCGGATCGCGACGGACAAGCGCCTGCTGGCGGCGTGATTCCATCGGTAAGAACTTGATGCTAAAGGCCCTCGTGGAGCGACCACGGGGGCCTTTTTGATGAGCGACGCAGCACCGGCTGCAAAACGCGGATTGTGGGCGCGCGCCGCGCAAATAGCGCAGCAGACCCCGCCCAGCCGCAATCGCTATGTCGATTTCCTGCGCGCGCTGTCGATCCTGGCGGTGGTCGTCGGGCACTGGCTGGTCGCCGCGCCCTATATCAAGGACGGCGCGGTCGTTGGCGGGCATCTGCTCGGCATTGTGCCGTGGAGCCAGTGGCTGACCTGGCTGTTCCAGGTGATGCCGCTGTTCTTCCTGGTCGGGGGCTATTCCAACGGAGTGTCGTGGGCCGCCAACCGGCGCGATGGCGGCAGCTATGCCGGGTGGTACGCCGGACGGCTGCGGCGGCTGGTCTGGCCGCTGATGCCGCTGTTCGTGATCTGGACGCTGTTCGCCCTGTTCGGCACGGCGCTGGGGGTGGAGCGCGGGATCGTCAAGCTGGCGGCGCAGCTGGCGCTGGTCCCGGTGTGGTTCCTTGCGGTCTACCTGATGGTTGCGGCGGTGGTGCCGTGGACCTGGGCGGCGTGGACGCGCTTTGGCCTGGGCTCGATCGCGGCGCTGATCCTTGGCGCCGTGGCGGTCGACGTGGCGCGGCTGCACTTCGGCGTGCCGCTGATCGCCTTCGCCAACTTCGGCTTCGTCTGGCTGGCGGTGCACCAGCTGGGCTATGCCTGGGGTCGGGGCCGGATCGGCCGCGGCGGGGCGCTTGCGCTGGCCCTGGGCGGGCTGACGGCCCTGCTCGCGCTGGTGCACTTCGGCCCCTATCCAATCGCGATGATCGGCGTGCCCGGGTCGGAGCTGAGCAATTCGATGCCGCCGACCCTCGCCCTGCTCGCGCTCGGCCTGACCCAGACCGGAATCGCCCTGCTGCTCGAGCCGGCCGCGCGGCGCTGGTTGCAGCGGGCGCGGGTGTGGACCGCGGTGGTGCTGGTCAACGGCATGATCATGACGATCTACCTGTGGCACCTGACCGCCTTCGTGCTGGTGATGGTCGCGGCCTGGCTGGCCGGCGGACTGGGCCTCCATGTCACCCCCGGCAGCGGCGCCTGGTGGCTGGCGCGGCCGCTGTGGTTCGCGGTCTATGTGCTGGCGCTGCTGCCGATGATCGCGCGCTTCAGCCGCTATGAGAACATGGGCCGCGGCGACGACGACCGGGAACTGCCGCTGTGGCGGCTGGTCGTCAGCCTGGTGATGATCTGCGTCGGGCTGGCCGGGACCGCGGCGATCAGCATCGCCAGTCCCGCAGGCGTCACCGGGGTGCGGTTGTGGCTGGTGGCGCTGCCGCTGCTCGGCGCAGCGCTGATCGGCTTCGGCCCGGTCCATTCGCTGGCGCGCAGGGTGCGCTGAAAAAAGCAAAAAAATCCGCTGCAATGTCGGAAATGACAAATTGTTCGCGCTGCAACCGCGCTATACCGCCCGCGACGACAGCAAAAAGGGCTGCGCATTCTTTAGGGTCGCTTGTTCAGGGAATGAGAGGAATTCCAATGCGTAAGCTTATCCTGTTGGCCGCGCTGTCCAGCACCGCCTTCGCCTCGCCCGCGATCGCGCGCGACGATTCATGGTATGTCGAGGCCGATGGCGGCGTGTCGTTCTTCCGCGACAGCCATTTCTCGCTGCCGCAGATCTCCAACAATTTCGAAGCCGTTGCCGGAACCGAGATCGCCACTGTCGATACCAAGACCGGCTTCGATTTCGGCGGGATCGTCGGCTATGATTTCGGCCCCTTCCGGCTTGAGGCGGAGGCCAGCTATCGCCGCGCATCGGCCGAGGCGCTGACCGTCTGGAACGGTTCGACGACCTACCCGACTTCGCCTGGCACCGGCAATGTCAGCGCGCTCAGCTTCATGCTCAACGGGCTGATCGATGTCGGCAGTGACGACGGGCTGCAAGGCTTTGCCGGTGGCGGTGTCGGCTACAGCCACGCCAAGATCCAGGTTGCCTCCACGCCCGCGTCGTTCACCGCCTTCGGCATGGACGGCAGCGATGACGGCTTTGCCTGGCAATTGCTGGCCGGGGTCCGCTATCCGCTCAGCGATCATGTCGATATCGGGCTGAAGTACCGCTACTTCAACCAGAGCAAGATCGATGTCCCGGCGACCTACACCTTCAGCGGCGAGGGCGTGTTCACCAGCACCGACACCGTCCGCGGGCGTCTGCAGTCGCATTCGGCGCTGCTGACGCTGGCCTACAACTTCGGTGCGCCGGCGGCTCCGCCTCCGCCCCCCCCGCCGCCGCCGCCTCCCCCTCCGCCCCCGCCGCCTCCCCCGCCGCCGCCGCCGGTCGTGGAATGCAACAAGGGGCCGTACATCGTGTTCTTCGACTGGGATAAGTCGGACATCACGCCGGAGGCCGCCGCAATCCTCGATTCGGCGATCACCGCCTATGGCAACTGCGCCAACACCCCTGTCATGCTGGCCGGTTATGCCGACCGTTCGGGCAGCCCGACCTACAACCAGGGCCTGTCGGAACGCCGCAATACCGCGGTGCGCGGCTATCTGTCCTCGCACGGCGTGCCGGACGGCGCGATCACCAGCCAAGGCTTCGGGGAAAACAACCCCCGCGTGCCGACCGCCGATGGCGTGCGCGAACTGCAGAACCGCCGGGTGGAAATCACCTATGGTCCGGGTTCGGGCATGTAAGCGGACCCGATTTCGCTTCACCGAGGGAGGGGCCGGAGCGATCCGGCCCCTTTTTCTTTGCGCGGGGCCAAGGCGGCGCTAGAATCGACGGCGATGATGCGCTTTCTCACGCCCTCGCGGCCCTCTCCCAAACATGGTCTGGCCTACCGCATCGGCTGGTGGATCGGGCGGGCGATCATCGCCTTCCTGGTGCTCAGCGTCGGCCTGACCGTGCTGTACAAGTTCGTGCCGGTGCCGGTCACGCTGACCATGGTGCTCGATCCCAACGGGTTCAACAAGGACTGGACCCCGCTCAGCCGGATCGACCGGACCATGGTCGATGCGGTCATCGCGGGCGAGGATGCCAAGTTCTGCAGCCACCGCGGCTTCGACCGGGAAGCGATCGAAAAAGCGATCGCGCGCAACGCCCGCTCAACGCGCCTGCGCGGCGGATCGACGATCAGCCAGCAGACCGCCAAGAACGTCTTCCTGTGGCAGGGCACCGGCTGGACCCGCTATGCCCGCAAGGGGCTGGAAGCCTGGTTCACCGTGCTGATCGAGAACATCTGGGGCAAGCGGCGGATCATGGAGGTCTACCTCAACGTCGCCGAGACCGGGATCGGCACTTACGGGGTCGAGGCCGGGGCGCAGAAATACTTCGGCCATTCCGCCGTGCGGCTGACCCGGGTCGAGGCGGCGCGCATCGCCGCTGCGCTCCCCGCGCCCAAACGCCGCGAAGTCGTCTCCCCCGGCGGCTTTACCCGCCGCCACGGCAACGCCATCGCCGCACGCAGCGGGGCGGTGCGCAACGAAGCGACCGACGCCTGCGTCTATCGCTGAGCGTCAAACGCAAAGGGGCGGCACACCGCAGTGCACCGCCCCCTTTGCTTGAGCCTGATCGCCAGGATCAGAAGGTGAAGCGCGCGCCCACCCGAATCGCATAGAGCGAGCCGTTGAAGTTGACCGAGCTGGTGTTCGGGTTGCTGAAGCTCGAATAGCGGTACTGCGTGCAGGTCTGGGTCGAAGCGGTGTTGACCACCCCGGCGCCAGGTGCCGTTCCTGTCGGCGTCGCGGTGGTCAGGCACTGCACGTTGACCAGCGCTGCGTTGTACGGGAAGCCGAGCTGGCGCAGGCCGCCCCAGTTCTTGTTGATCAGGTTCGGCAGGTTATTGATGTCCGCGAACAGCGTAATGCGCGACCCGCCGACGAAGGTCGGGATCTGCTGCTCGAGGTGCAGGTCGATGCGGGTGAAGGCCCGGTTGCGCGAAATGTTCTTCGGCGCGATCTTGCCGCGATAGTCCTTCAGCACCGATCCGTTGATGAAGCCATCGAGCGCGTTCTGCGTGGTCGTGCTGTCATAGCTGACGATCGGATCGCTGGTCCCGGTCGGGACATAGAGCAGCGTCGAGGACGCACCCGAATTGTTCAGCACGGTACCGAACACCGACGAACGGTTGCTGGTGTTGTCGAGCATGGTGAAGCTGTACGGGCGGCCCGCACGGGTTTCACCGAACAGCGAAATGATGGTCTTGTAATCACCGAAGAAGGCGTGATCGAAACCGACGTGGTACTTGAACGCCCACTTGATCTGGTTGTCCGACACGCCATAGGCTGGCAGGTTGGGGTCCGAGAACGACTGGAAGCGGAAGTTCGAGTTGATCGTCGAGGAGGTCGCGCTGGAGACGTCCTTGACGTCCTGCCAGGTATAGCTGCCGCCGAACGACAGGCCTTCCTCGAACTCCTTCTCGAAGTGGATGACGGCAACGTGCGACCGGCCCTGATGGGTGTTGTAGGCCATGATGTCGTAGTTGTTGTCACCGGCGCCGAAATAGGGATTGGCGTAGCGCGGGCGACCGTCAGGCAGGGTGCCCGAGCGAACCGAGCGCAGATCGGTGAAGCCGACCCCGTCGATGGTCTTCGAGTAGTAGTAGTCGGCGCCGAGGTCGAAGCCGAACAGTTCGGTGCTGGCCGAGAGCGTCGCCTTGAGCGAACGCGGCAAGTGGAAGTCGGGTGACAGCGCGCCGGTACGGGTCCGCGGCAGCGTGGTGCTTCCGGTCACATTTCCAGCGGCAGTGGCCAGCGCTGCCGGGACCTGCGCGGTCACATTGTTCAGCGCCACATCGCACAGCGAGCCGACCGTGTTGCAGGTTGCATCGCGGTTGATCGTCAGGGCGTTGGTCGTGATCGTGTTCGAGAAGCTGTTCGACAGGTAGATGTCGGGCGATCCGCCACCGAAGATGCCAACCCCGCCACGCAGCTTGTAGTTCGCGCCGGACGGCTTGTAATCGAAGCTGATGCGCGGTTCGAACTGGTCGAGACCCTTGTAGGTCTTGAGGTTGGAGAACCCGTAGCGGCCCACGAAGTAGGGATTGAGCTTCGGATAGTCGCGCATCCCATACATCGTGTAGCGCAGACCGGTGGTGACAGTCAGATCGTCGGTGACACTCCATTCGTCCTGCAGGCCGAAGGTGTATGCGGTGTAATGGAAGTTCGCCGCGGCACCGTTCGGATCGGTACCGATGACGGCCGTATAGTCGACGCGGTTGGCGCGGCCGGCCTGGAAATCGGCCAGCGAGTCGAAATACCAGTTGCCCAGGCTGTTCGGCACGAAGTTATTGAAAGTGCGGTTTTCGGTGATGTCGACGAAGAACTTCAGCACCTGATCGTCGAAGCGATAGCGCATCAACAGCGAACCCTCCCAGGTGTCGTAGAACAGCTGGTTGGTGTGGCGGTTGTTGTCGGGACCGAAGAAGATCGTCGGATTGCCCTGAAGACCGCTGCTGCCCGAAGCGCAAGCCGTCGCGCTGCCGACACTGGTAGGATCGGTGCAAACGGCAAGCTGACCATAGGGCCGGCCGCCTAGCGGTTCCTGGCCGCGGCGCGTCCAGCGATAGATCATGCGCGCTTCGGTCGACAGGCGATCGGTCCAGTCGGAATTGAGCTGGACGATGCCGGCGCGCAGCAGTTCGCTCAGCGCATAGGCATTGGTGCTCATCCCGTAGGTCGGGCTGGCCAGCGAGGTCGAAGTGTTGTTCGGGCTGCCCTGTACGTTGTACGAATTGATGTAGGACAGCGACAGCTTCTGTCCGCTGGTAACGTTCCAGTCGATGCGCGCCGCAAACTTTTCATCCTTGCGGTTGTTGATCGTCAGGATGTCACCGATATCGAGGCTCTTCGCCGAGGCACGGGTATCGACCGCGTCGATCGCATTGGTGATCGCGGTCGGATCGGTATAGGACCCGATCTGGGTCGAGTAGGGCCGCGGATCGGTGTTCCGTTCGCCCGAGATCATGAAGAACAGCTTGTCGGGAATGATCGGCCCGCTCACGGTCGCGCCATAGGTAACCGATTTGAAGTTGGGCACGGTCGAAGTCAGCGTGCCGATCTTCTTGCCCGAAAGCTCGTCGGTGTTGATCGAGTAGAACCCGGTGCCGTGCAGGCGGTTGGTGCCCGACAGCAGCACGGTGTCGATCGCCCCGCCCTGGAAGCCCGACTGAAGGAAATCGTACGGGGCGATGCTGACCGAAACCTGGGCCAGGGCATCGAGCGGAACCGGGCCGCGGATATTCGGGCTGGCGTCCTGGTTGAGGCCGAAGGTATCGCCCACGGTGACGCCGTTGATAGTGAAGCGGTTGAAGCGCGGATTGACGCCGGCGAACGACACCGCGCCGCCACGGTCGCCCGAGTTCGACAGGTCGATGTTGGCGAAGGGATCGCGGCGCTCGACATCGCGGATGTCGCGGTTGACCGAGGCGACCTTGCCGATGTCGGCGGCGGTCAGCACGGTCTGCGGCCCGTCCGAAGTGATCCCGGCGCCCTTGATCGAGGTGGCGGTGACGACGATTTCCGCGCCCTGGTTGGCGTCGATCGTGATCGGCAGGTTATAGGGCTGGCCGACCGAGGTGAAAATGTCGGTCACGCTGGTCGAACCCGCCGCGCCCGACACTTCGACGGTGTAGGGGCCGCCGCTGCGCAGACCCGAAACGACGAAGCTGCCGTCGGCACCGGTCGTGGTGGTCGAAACCGAGCCCGAGGGGACGTGGGTGACGGTGATCTCTGCACCGCTGACCGCCGCGCCGTCGCTGGTGACGACCGAGCCGCGGATGATCGAGGTGGTTTCCTGCGCCATCGCCGGGGCGGCAACCATGCCGCATGCGAGAGAGATGCTGGCCGCGCTGGCGGCGAGGAAAAATTTGAGCTGCATGTCGTCTGTCCCCAGTGACCCTGAAAATCAGGGCGTGAATTCAATTCCGTAAGATTGGGATCCCGGTGCGAATCGCCTGCGAATCCCCAAACCTGCATTGTCCCATACAAGTCCGCTGCGACCCAAAAAACAGAGTTCCGTGACAGATTGTTGACAGTGGTCGCGTGAAGCTGTGACACAACTGCACCGATGTAATTTTGTGACGCAAGGCGCGCCATTGCCGAAATCTTGCGTCACCAATGGCTTGGATTCGTTGCGTCTCGTGCCTAAGGTGCGCTAGTCGACGGGCGGTTTCTTGCTGCACTGCGGCATTTGTGCAACGCTGGCGCGCTTCGGCAGAAATGAGACGAAATGCACGGCCACGATCATCACGCACAGCCGCATGGCCACGGGCACGGCCATCACCATCATGGCCATCGCCAGGGCAGCCACGGCACCGCCTTTGCCATCGCGGTGCTGCTCAACGCCGGGTTCGTCGTCGCCGAAACCGTCGCCAGCTTCATCAGCGGATCGGCCGCGCTGCTGGCCGATGCCGGGCACAATCTGGGCGACGTATTGTCATTGCTGCTGGCCTGGGGCGCATCGGTGCTGGCCGCCCGGCCCGCGTCCAAGGGCTTTACCTATGGCCTCAAAAGCAGCTCGATCCTCGCGGCGATCGCCAATGCGGCGCTGCTGTGGGGCGCGCTGGGGGCGGTGCTGATCGAGACATTGCGGCGCTTCTGGCAGCCCGAGGCGGTCAACGGCTGGCAGATGATGGCGGTCGCCGCGGTCGGCATCGTGATCAACCTGGCGTCGGCGCTGCTGTTCGCGGGCGGGCGCAAGTCCGACCTCAACCTGCGCGCGGCCTTCCAGCATCTGCTCGCCGACGCGGTGGTATCGGCCAGCGTGGTCTTCGCTGGGCTGGTAATCATGCTGACCGGGCAGAACTGGATCGATCCGGTCGCCAGTCTGATCATCACGCTGGGGCTGGCCTGGGGCAGCTGGGATCTGCTCAAGGATGCGATCAAGATGGGGCTGCTGGCGGTGCCGGGGCACATCGACGAAGCCGCGGTGCGCGCTTACCTCACCGGTCTGCCAGGGGTGGAGGCGGTCCACGATCTGCACATCTGGCCGATGAGCACCACCGAGACCGCCTTTACCGCGCATCTGATCATGCCCGGCGGCCATGCCGGCGATAGCTTCCTCAGCGCGATCGCCGCCGAGCTCGACAGCCGCTTCGGCATCCATCACGCGACCATCCAGATCGAAGCCGCCGCGGCCGATTGCAAACTGCACCATCCCGCCGCCGGACACGCCCACTGACGATGCTCAAGCCCCGTTCATCGAACCCGGTCTAGGCGGCGGCGCCAGGCTCTGCTCAATCGCCATCCGGTCCATCGCGCCAAGGAGAATCCCATGCCCTTCACCGCCCGCCACGCCGCTCTGCTCGCTGCCGTTTGCGCCAGCACCGTGCTGGTCGCCCCGGCCCAGGCCCAGGACGATGCCAAGGCCCAGTTCCAGGCCCGCTATGGTGAGCTGCGCAGCGCGTTGGAAGCGCACGATGCCGCCGCCATGGGCAAGATCATCGCCCCCGAATACGTCATGACCGACATTCAGGGCGGAACCCATAACGCCGCCGAAGTGATGGAGCGCATGGCGCAGATGGCGGGCAAGAGCCCCGATCCGTCGCGCAAGGCCGCAACCACGGTGCTCTCTGCCGTGGTCAGCGGCGACAGCGCCACGGTCGAGCAGCAACTGGCCGGCGGGGGCAAGCGCACCGGCGATGATGGCGCCGAACACACCATGGAGATGGTCATGAAGGGCACCGACAGCTGGGCCAGGCGCGATGGCGCCTGGGTGCTGGTCAAGAGCGTCCAGACCGGAATCACGGTCAAGCGCGACGGCGAGGTCTTCTTTCAGCAGGGGATGTAGGCGGCCTCAGCCCAGCGCGCGTTCCACCGCGGCGGCGGCGTGGAGCGCGGTGGTATCGAACAGCGGCACCGGATAGGCGGCGTCGAGTTCGACCAGCAGGACCAGCTCGGTACAGCCGAGAATCACCGCCTCCGCCCCGGCAGCCGCCAGTTCGTCGATCAGGCCGCGAAAGCGCGCCTGCGATGCCGGCGCGATCCTGCCGGCGACCAGCTCTTCGAAGATGATCCGGTGAATATCGGCGCGGCCCGGCGCTTCGGGCACGAAGCATTCGATCTCCGACATCGCGCGGATGCGATCGACCAGAAACGGGCGGTCCATGGTGAAGCCGGTGCCGAGCAGGCCCGCGCGGCGCACGCCTTGCGCCGCCATCGCCTCCCCGGTCGGGTCGGCGATATGCAGCACCGGCAGCGGCGTCGCCGCCTCGACCGCATCCAGGCACAGGTGCATGGTATTGGCGCAGATCAGGATGAAATCGGCCCCGGCGGCGTGCAGCGTACGCGCGGCAGCGGCCATGATCTCGCCCAGCCGGTCCCACTCACCCGCGTGCTGCAGGGTCGCGATCTCGTCGAAGTCGACCGAATAGAGCACGATCCGCGCCGAATGGACGCCGCCGAGCCGTTCGAGCACCAGCTGGTTGAGAATACGGTAGTATTCGGCGGTGCTTTTCCAGCTGATCCCGCCGATCAGGCCGATGGTTTTCATGGGCGAGGCGGCAGTTACGCCGCCTCTTCCTTGGCCTTAAGCACGCGGATCGGTTCCTTGCGGCCTTCGACCACGTCCTTGTCGACCACCACTTCGGCGATGTCGGTTTCGGTCGGCAGGTCGAACATCGTGTCGAGCAGCAGCCCTTCGACGATCGAGCGCAGCCCGCGCGCGCCGGTCTTGCGTTCGATCGCCTTCTTGGCGATCGCCTCAAGCGCGTCGTCGGTGAAGGTCAGCGCGACGTCTTCAAGGTCGAACAGCTTGGCGTACTGCTTGATCAGCGCGTTCTTCGGCTCTTTCAGGATCTTGACCAGCGCCTCGATGTCGAGGTCGTTGAGCGTGGCGATCACCGGCAGGCGGCCGACGAATTCGGGGATCAGCCCGAACTTGAGCAGATCCTCGGGCTCGGCCTTTTGCAGCAGCTCGCCCACCCGGCGCTTGTCCGGATCGGCGACATGCGCGCCAAAGCCGATCGAGCGCTTTTGCAGGCGGTCGGCGATGATCTTTTCAAGGCCGGCAAAGGCCCCACCGCAGATGAACAGGATGTTGGTCGTGTCGACCTGGAGGAACTCCTGCTGGGGATGCTTGCGCCCGCCCTGCGGCGGCACTGAGGCGGTGGTGCCCTCCATCAGCTTGAGCAGCGCCTGCTGCACGCCCTCGCCCGACACGTCGCGGGTGATCGACGGGTTCTCTGCCTTGCGGCTGATCTTGTCGATCTCGTCGATGTAGACGATCCCGTGCTGAGCCTTCTCGACGTTGTAGTCGCTCGACTGGAGCAGCTTGAGGATGATGTTCTCGACATCCTCACCCACGTAACCGGCCTCGGTCAGCGTGGTCGCATCGGCCATGGTGAAAGGCACGTCGAAGGTCTTGGCCAGGGTCTGAGCGAGCAGGGTCTTGCCGCTGCCGGTCGGGCCGACCAGCAGGATGTTCGACTTCGACAGCTCGACCTCGCCGCCCTTGCCGCTGTGCTTGAGGCGCTTGTAATGGTTGTGCACCGCGACCGAGAGCACGCGCTTGGCGCGGTCCTGGCCGATCACGTAATCATTGAGCGTTTCGAAGATGTCGCGCGGGCTGGGCACCCCGCCGTCCTTCTTGCCGGCGATCCCGGCCTTGGTTTCCTCGCGGATGATGTCGTTGCACAGCTCGACGCATTCGTCGCAGATGAACACGGTCGGCCCCGCAATCAGCTTGCGCACTTCGTGCTGCGATTTGCCGCAGAAGCTGCAGTACAGCGTGCTCTTCGCGTCGGAACCTTGCAGTTTGGTCATGCCCTAATCCATCTGCCCCGCGCCGGCGGGGATTCGCCCGAGTGTAGCCCGGCGCGGCGATTCTTCAATCCTGTGCAATAGCACGGTCAAATTGACCGCACCTGAAGCGGCAGGGTTACTTATTCCTTGGCGTCCTTGGCCGCGTCGGCCCCCGGTTCCTCGCCCGCGGGACGGCTTTCGAAGACCTTGTCGACCAGGCCGAACGTCTTGGCTTCCTCGGCATCGAGCCAGGTGTCGCGGTCAAGCGCCACGTCGATTTCCTCGACGCTCTTGCCGGTGAACTTGGCATAGAGCTCGTTCAGCCGCTTGCGCAGCCGCAGGATCTCACGGGCCTGGATCTCGATGTCGCTGGCCATGCCGCGCGCCCCGCCCGAAGGCTGGTGGACCATGATCCGCGCTTGCGGCAAGGCGATGCGCATCCCCGGTTCGCCCGCGGCGAGCAGGAAGCTGCCCATCGAGCAGGCCTGGCCGATGCACACGGTCGAAACCTTGGGGCGGATGTACTGCATGGTATCGTGGATCGCGAGACCCGCGGTGACCACGCCGCCCGGCGAATTGATGTACATCGAGATGTCCTTGGACGGATTCTCGCTTTCCAGGAACAGCAGCTGGGCAACGATGACCGAGGCCATGTGATCCTCGACCT
>JBJTLX010000330.1:0-2814 GCA_046063245.1 Novosphingobium sp. | reverse complement strand
CGTGCCGGCGAACGGGATGGAACTTCGCAAGAGCGCCATCCGCGGGGTGGAGTCGAACGGCATGATGTGTTCGGTGCGCGAGCTGGAACTGGGCGACGAGCACGACGGCATCATCGAACTTGCCCACGACGCGCCGGTCGGCATGGCCTTTGCCGAATATCACGGCAGCGACCCGGTGTTCGACGTGGCGATCACCCCCAACCGCCCCGATTGCATGGGCGTATACGGCATCGCCCGCGATCTTGCCGCGGCGGGGCTCGGCACGCTCAAGCCGATCGCCGCCCAGGCCGTCCCCGGCAGCTTCCCCTGCCCGGTCGAGGTGCGCACCGACGATCCCGAAGGTTGCCCGGCGTTCCACGGCCGGGTCATCCGCGGCGTCAAGAACGGCCCCAGCCCGCAGTGGTTGCAGGACCGGCTAGGCAGTGCCGGCCAGCGCCCGATCTCGGCGCTGGTCGACCTGACCAACTATCTGATGCTGGCCTATGGCCGCCCGGCCCACGCCTATGATCTCGCCAAGCTGAACGGCGCAGTCGCCGCCCGCCGCGCGCGGGACGGCGAGACCTGCCTGGCGCTCAACGGCAAGGTCTACACGCTCGATTCCACCATGACCGTGATCGCCGATGATAGCGGCGTGCACGACATTGCCGGGATCATGGGCGGCGAGCATTCGGGCTGCAGCGCCGAAACCACCGACGTCCTGCTTGAGATTGCCTACTTCGATCCCGACCGGATCGGCGCGACCGGGCGCAAGCTGGGCCTGACCTCCGACGCACGGCAACGCTTCGAACGCGGGGTCGATCCGGCCTTCCTCGATGCCGGTCTGGAAGTGCTGACCGACCTGATCGTCGGAATCTGCGAAGGAGAACCGAGCGAGGTCGTGCGCGCCGGCGAAGCGCCCAAGGGGACCAAGGTCGTCGCTTACAACCCGGCTCTGGCCGAAACCCTGGGCGGGGTCGCGATTGGGGACGATGAACAGCGCGCCACGCTGCGCGCGCTGGGCTTTGCCGCCGACGCCCGGTGGAACGTGGTCGTCCCGACCTGGCGGCCCGACGTCGACGGCGCCCCCGACCTGGTCGAGGAAGTGGTCCGCATCCACGGGCTCGACCGTGTAGTCAGCACGCCCTTGCCGCGCACCGACGGGGTCGCCCGTCCGACTGCGACCCCGGCGCAGAAGCTGGAACGCAAGGTCCGCCGCGCCGCTGCTGCGCGCGGGCTGAGCGAGGTGGTGACCTGGTCATTCCTGCCCGAAGCCGAGGCGCAACACTTTGCCGAGGGCAACAGCGGTCTGTGGGTGCTGGCCAACCCGATCAGCGAGGACATGAAGGCGATGCGCCCCTCGCTGCTGCCGGGGCTGCTCTCGGCGGCGCAGCGCAATGTCGATCGCGGTGCGGCCGGGCTGCGGCTGTTCGAACTGGGTCGGCGCTATCTGCGCGGCGAGGCTGGGCATTCCGACGAGCGGCTGACGCTGGGCATTGTCCTGGCCGGCGAGAAGACCTCGCGCGGCTGGGCTTCGGGCAAGGCGCAGGTGTTCGACGCCTTCGACGCCAAGGCCGAGGCGCTGGCCCTGCTGGCCGAGGCCGGCGCGCCGGTCGACAACCTGCAGGTGATGGGAGAGGCCGGGCCGCAGTTCCACCCCGGCCAGTCAGCCACGCTGCGGCTCGGCCCCAAGACCGTGCTGGCGCGCTTCGGCATGATCCACCCGGCGACGCTGAGGGCATTCGACATCGACGTGCCGGTCGCCGCGGTCGAACTGTTCCTCGACGCGATCCCGGCCCGCAAGGGCGCCGCCACCTTCGCCCGCAGCGCCTATGCGCCGCCGGCCTTGCAGGCCGTGACCCGCGACTTTGCCTTCCTGGTCGATGCCGCGCTGCCGGCGGGCGAGCTGGTCCGCACGGTCAAAGTCGCGGACAAGGCCAACATCGTTGCCGTGCGGGTGTTCGACGATTTCCGTGGCCAAGGCGTGCCCGAGGGGCAGAAAAGCCTGGCGGTCGAAGTCACGCTGCAGCCGGGCGACAAGAGCTTCGACGAAGCCGAACTGAAGGCCATTGCCGAGCGGATCACCGCGGCGGCGGCGAAGCTGGGCGCGGTGCTGCGGGGGTGACTTCCTCCCCCATGGGGGAGGGGGACCACCGCAGGTGGTGGAGGGGTACGTGCGAGTTATCACGGCCTTGCGTCAGGACCTGGTTGCGTCCCTCCGCATGGTCGGGTTCACTCGCACGTACCTCTCCACCATGCTGCGCATGGTCCCCCTCCCCGTTCCGGTGAGGATCAGCCGCACTGCCCGCGGTGGAGCAGCTTGTGATCGGCCAGCACCAGCGCCATCATCGCTTCGACCACCGGCACGCCGCGGATCCCGACGCAGGGGTCGTGGCGGCCCTTGGTGCGGATTTCGGTCGCCTGGCCGTCGCGGTCGATGGTTTCGACCGGGGTCAGGATCGAACTGGTCGGCTTGAACGCGACGCGGACCTTGACCGGCTGGCCGGTGCTGATCCCGCCCGCGATCCCGCCGGCATGGTTCTCGGTGAAGACCGGTCCGTCGTTACCGGGGCGCATCGGATCGGCGTTCTGTTCGCCGGTCAGGCGCGCGGCGGCAAAGCCATCGCCGATTTCGACGCCCTTGACCGCGTTGATCCCCATCATCCCTGCGGCCAGATCGGCGTCGAGCTTGCCATAGAGCGGCGCGCCCCAGCCGGCGGGAACGCCGGTGGCCAGGCATTCGACCACCGCGCCAACCGAGGATCCGGCCAGGCGCGCGTCATCGACGATCTTTTCCCAGCGCGCCGCCGCGACCGGATCGGGGCAGAAGAACGGGTT
>JBJTLX010000329.1:0-14066 GCA_046063245.1 Novosphingobium sp. | reverse complement strand
CCACCACCCACAGGCCGCGGGACTAGGCGCTCGGCGCCTTCGCGAACGGCGAGAAATCGGTGCCCCGGTCGAACACTTCGACCCCTTCGCGCCGCTTGAGCCAGCCGACCACCGCATAGGTTACCGGGGTCAGCAGGGCCTCCCACAGCACCTTCAGCAGCCAGTTGGTGATCATCACCGTGCTCACCTGCGTTGTCGTCCAGGTCCCCAGGAATGCGATCGGGTAGAACAGCAGGCTATCAATCGCCTGGCCGAACACGGTCGATCCGATGGTGCGGGTCCACAGCATCCTGCCCGCCGTCCAGATCTTCATCTTGGCCAGCACGAAGCTGTTGACGAACTCGCCCACCCAGAAGGCGATGACCGATGCGGCGACAATCCGCCAGGTGCTGCCGAACACGCTTTCATAGGCCGCCTGTCCGCCCCAGCCGGCAGCCGGGGGCAGCGCCACAACCACCCAGCTCATGAAGGCCATGAACAGCAGCGCGGCAAAGCCCGCCCAGACGCAGCGCCGGGCATTGGCATAGCCGTAGACCTCGGTCAGCACGTCGCCCAGGACATAGCTGATCGGGAAGAACATGATCCCCGCGCCGAAGGTGTAACCGCCCAGCGTCGCCAGCTTGGCCGCGCCGATCAGGTTGGAGAGCAGCAGGATCGCGACGAAGGCCGCCATCACATAGTCGAAGTAGCGGAAATGGCGGCGCGCGCCGGCCTGGCCGTCGAGCGTGTTGAGGTGCGTGGTCATTTTGAGCCAGTCCTGCTTGGGTTGATACGTCTTGATTGCTTCAGGAGGCGTCTCGGCAAGGAAGGCTGCGCCGGGCGGGCTGGTGGCCCGTCCCAGCAGCCTGACGCGGTCCGAGGGGCCTCCTGAAGCAACCCAAAGGGCGGGCCCCTTTTGGCCGATCGCGGCGTCGATCGTCGGTCACTATGCGATGGCATGGCTTCCTCCTCTCTCCTTGCGCTCGGCCAAAATCGGCTCCGTCACGACGCATCAACCCAAGCAGGACTGGCTCACGCCAAGCTAGCTGCATTTGCGCGGCGTGCAATCCCGCCCTATGGGGAGGCCCGGCGCGCGCCCGTAGCTCAGCTGGATAGAGCGCGAGACTTCTAATCTTGAGGCCGCAGGTTCGACCCCTGCCGGGCGCGCCATTCTCCCTGCGGTCGAACGCGCCCGGTGGTTGTTCAGGGCTTGCGGACTTTGTCCGCAGGGGCGCGCCATTCTCCCAGCAATTTCTGATCGAGCCCGCCAGCCAATCCGCATTTATTCGTAGGGGTGTGACCGCCATCACGGTCGAATCGCCACGGTCTTGTCTAAAGCGGCCTTGCGACCCGACCGGTGGGCCCTTCCTACCGGCCAACTTCAGCCCCCGCGCGCCCAGGCGTGCGGGGGCTTTTTTATCCGCGCGCCGCGCTTTCCAGAACCTCGCCGGTCACCGGATAACCGGCGTCGCCGGGGATCGCCAGCCACGGCACGCCGTCGCGGCTTTCCATAAAGGGGGTGATCATCCGGCTGGGGTACTGCGCGATATGGGCCACCGCATCGTCGAACGAGGCGAACTGCGCCAGACGCTCGAGATTGCGGCGGGTCGGGAAGATAATCTTGATCCGGCCCTGTTCGGCCAGGTCGAGCGCTTCGCTTGCGCTGGCCCAGAACAGGTGGGTGTTCTCGGTCTGGTCGACCGCCACATCGACCGCACCGGTGCCCAGGTCGGCCAGATAGAACCGCGTGTCATAGATCCGCATGTGGCGGTGCTTGGGCCGCCAGCGCGCGAACGGCAGCAGCCGCGCAGGGTCGAGCGTCCAGCCCATCTCGGCCAGCACCGGAGCAAGCTCCTTGCCGGCCAGCAGCCGTTCGCGCGCCGCGCGCGCGGCATCGGGCGTCGGGCGCTGGGCGATACCTACCACCAGTCCGGTTTCCTCGAGCGTTTCGCGCACCGCGGCGATCCGCGCGGCCAGCTCGTCGCGAGCGTCTTCCGCGGCCGCACCCAGGGCAGCAGCAAAATCGCGGTCGGCATCGTCGACTCGGCCGCCGGGAAACACCGCCGCGCCGCCGGCAAAGGCCATCGTCGCGGCGCGCTCGACCATCAGGATCTGCGGCGCGCCGCCGGCCGGCGCGTTGCGAAAGATTACCAGCGTGGCGGCCGGGGTGGCCGGCGGGGCCTCGTCGTGTTCGGCATATTCCTGTTCGATGTCCATCGGCGCAGGGTGGCAAGCCTGCCGGGCTTTGCCAAGCGCCATTTCGGGGGCATCGGGCATGTGTCGGCAGGGTTTACAAATGGGCATCCGTTCGGTCGCGGTTCCAGCCGGGAAATCACGGAAAAGTGGGAGTTTCTCGAAACTGGCACGGCATCTGCATAGTGTTCGGTACCCCCAAGCAGTCTCGTAGAGGCGGGGCCGCACTCCCCCTGGTCTCCCGCGGTCCCGCCTCCCCGCTGCTTCTCCCCCGCACAATCCGATCCACACCGCGGCGCGCCCGCCCGTGCATGTCCAGCAGGTATGGTAAACACCGGCCTAGGTGCGCGCTAATCCTTCCTTGATGCTTGGTGATTAGCACCCCGCAGTGCGACGTCCATCTTGTCGCTGGGGGCTGAAGACCTTGAAGCGACTGGCGTTTCTGGATCGGGAATGGGGCGATGCCCGCCTGTTCGGGCCGATTGTCGCGCTGACTTTCGGGGCGCTGCTGCTGCTGGTCATCAGCGCCGGCTATCTGATTCACCGCTTCGATGCCTCGGCATCGCAGCGCGAGCATTCGGTGGTCGAGAACGGCTTCGCCAGCCAGACCCGCGAACTCAACGCGGTGGTTGCGACCCAGGTCGACTGGGACGACGCGATCCGCAAGCTCGACAACAAACTCGATCCCAAATGGGCCGATTTCAATATCGGCAACTATCTGCACACGTTCAACGGATTCTCGCACGTTTTCGTGATCGATGCGAATGCCCGGCCGATCTATGCGGCCGTGGTGGGTCAACGCGCGGCGCTGGAGAGCTATGCGCCATTTGCCGCAACCGCGCGGCAGCTGATCCCCGCGATCCGGTCGGCCGAACGGGCGCGAGCGCCGATCAGGGTTCGGCCCGGCAAGGACAACATCCAGATCCCGCCGATCCAGGCCAACAGCGTCGCGCGGGTCGACGGCACGGTCTATCTGGTCACGGCGACCCTGGTCCAGCCGGATTTCGGCAAGGTCCTGCCCAAGGGACCCATGGCACCGGTCACGGTCACGGCGATCCCGATCAGCACCTCGATGCTCGAGGCCTTTGCCGAACGCTATCTGCTCAGCGATGCGCATGTTTCGGGCGATGCCGGACAGACTGACGGTCCGGGCCGCCTGGTGCTGCGCGACCATGCCGGCACGCCGGTGGCGGCGCTGACCTGGACCCCTCAGGCCCCGGGCACGATGGTGCTGCGCCAGATCGCCGTGCCGCTGATCGTTGCCCTGGTGCTGCTGTGCTACGCCGCCATCAACATCCTGAAGCGCGGCGGCTCGGTAGTCAGCGAACTGGTTGCCAGCGAAAAGCGGGCCAAGCATCTCGCCTATCACGATACCCTGACCGGCCTGCCCAACCGGGCGATGCTGTTCGAACGGCTGCGGCCCGAACTGGCGAAGCTGGGTGCGGGCGGCACGCCGCTGGCGGTGATGTGCGTCGATCTCGACCGGTTCAAGGACGTGAACGATTCGCTCGGCCACCATGCCGGCGACCTGGTGATCGAAGAGGTCGGGCGGCGGCTGCGCACCGTCTGCAGCGAGGTCGGCCTGATCGCGCGGCTGGGCGGCGACGAGTTCGTGGTTCTGGGCGAATGCGCCAAACCGGCCTGCGCGGGCAACCTCGCCGAAAGCGTGATCGCCGCGATCTGCGAACCGATCGAATGCGAATACGGCCGGCTTGAGGTGGGCTGCTCGATCGGCATCGTCATGCTCGACCAGGCCGGGCTCGATCCCTCCGAAGTGCTGCGCTGGGCCGATCTGGCGCTGTACCGCTCCAAGGAACGGGGACGCCAACGGGTCACCTTCTTCGAACCCGAAATGGACGCGGCGCTGCGCAACCGCCGTTCGCTCGAGGCCGACCTGCGCGATGCGCTGCTCAACGACGGGCTGACCATGGTCTATCAGCCGCAGGTCGATCGGGCCGGGGAAATCATCGCGGTCGAAGCACTGGTGCGCTGGCACCACCCCGTGCGCGGCAGCATAGCGCCGGGGATGTTCGTGCCGCTGGCCGAAGAAGGCGGGCTGATCCTGGCGCTGGGCGAGTTCGTGCTGCGCCGGGTCTTTGCCGAAACCGGGCACTGGACGCACACCCGGGTCGCGATCAACGTTTCGGCGGTGCAGATGCGCGCCCCCGGCTTTGCCGCGCTGGTCACCCGTCTGGCGGCCGCCGGCGGGATCGATCCGGCGCGTTATGAGATCGAAGTGACCGAAACCGCGCTGCTCGGCGACGACGCCGATACGGCGCGCAATGTCGATGCGCTGAAACGGCTGGGCTTCTCGATCGCGCTCGACGATTTCGGCACGGGCTATTCAAGCCTAAGCGTGCTGCAGCGCTTTGCCGTCGACAAGATCAAGATCGACCGCTCGTTTGTCAGCAACCTGGGGGTGGGCGACGAATCCGAAGCGCTGGTCGATGCGATGGTCAAGCTGGCACGCGCGCTCAACCTCAACGTGATCGCCGAAGGGGTCGAGACCGAGCAGCAGCGCGACCGCCTGCTGAACTGCGGCTGCCGCGAGTTTCAGGGCCACCTGACCGGCATGCCGATGGGCGTGGATGAACTGACCGGCCTGGTCGGTGAGGATGTGCTGGAAGAGCCGGTCTACGAGGCCGCGATCAAGCGGCTGGCGTAACCCCGCTGTCGGCCATCAGCTGGTGCAGCTCACCGGCTTCGTACATTTCCATCATGATGTCGCTGCCGCCGACAAACTCGCCCTTGACGTAGAGCTGGGGGATGGTCGGCCAGTCCGAATAGCTCTTGATGCCCTGGCGCACTTCCATGTCCTGCAACACGTCGACGCTGTCATAGGCGACCCCCAGATGCTCCAGGATCGCCACCGCACGGCTGGAAAAGCCGCATTGCGGGAACAGCGGCGTGCCTTTCATGAACAGCACGACATCGCTGGCATTGACGATTTCGGCGATGCGGGCGTCGGCGGTGCTCTGGGTGGTATCGGACATGACGGTAAGGCTCCTCGTCCCCTCAGGTGGGAAGGGCAGTGGTCAGTTGCAAGGCGTGCAGCGCGCCGCCCATCTCGGGGCCGATCGCGGCATAGACCAGCTTGTGCTGCGCCACCCGCGGTTTGCCGATAAAGGCGGCGGAAACGACATGGGCCGCCCAATGGTTGTCGTCGCCGGCCAGATCGGTCAGCATCACTTCGGCGTCGGGCAGGCCGGCCTTGATCCGCGCCGTGATTTCATCGCCGGTCATGGCCATGGCGTCAGCCCATCAGCGCGCGGCGCGCTTCGATCGACTTGGCTTCGAGCGCAGTGCGGACATCGCCTTCGCTGACGTCGTGCCCGGCCGAAACCAGATCGCCCAGCACCTTGCGGATCACGTCTTCGTCGCCGCCATCCTCGAAATCGGCCTGGACCACGGACTTGGCATAGGCCTCCGCCTCGACCGAAGACAGGCCCATGCGCTGCGCCGCCCATTCGCCCAGCAGCCGGTTGCGGCGGGCGTGGACGCGAAAGTGCATTTCCTCGTCATGCGCGAACTTGGCTTCTTCGGCGCGTTCGCGATCGTTGAAATCGGTCATGTCAGCTCCTGGCAATGGTCACCGCGCCGCCTTAGCCGGGTTTGGCAGCTGGCGGCGGCGCCTGGTACGAATCGTGGCAGCCCTTGCATGCCGCGCCGGTGCGGGCAAGCGCCGCGTCGAAAGCGGTCTTGTCGTCGGCCTGGGCGGCCGCCAGCAGGATTTCGGCGGCGACACCGAATTCCTTGGCCTTGGCGGCAAAGCCGGCGCGGTCGCTCCACACCTCGGGCTTGGCTCGGCTGGGCACGGCGCGGGTCGAGGGCGCGAACATGGCCGGCAAGGCGGTGCCCCACTTGGCCAGGCCGCGCGCGCCGAAGGCCAGGTTCTTGACCGGGGTACCGGCGGTGCTGGCGGATTTGAGCGCATTCAGCGTGGTCGCGCTCATCCCCATCGCGGCTTCGCGCGCGGCGACGATGTCGGCGGGCTTGGGCGCGGCGGGCGCGGCAGCGGGCTTGGCCAGGGCAGCCCAGCCGGTCAGCGCCAGGCCGGTTGCAATCAGGATCCGTGCAGTCTTCATCGCGCTTGCTCCTTCGCCGTTCAGTCCATCGTCACCACGACCTTGCCGATCGCCTTGCGGTCGGCCAGCATGGTGATCGCTTCGCCGCCGCGGTCAAGCGGGAAGGTCGCGGAGACCCGCGGATTGATCTTGCCGCTTTTCAGCAGGTCGAACAACGTGGCGATATGCGCGGCGTTTCCTTTGGGATCGCGCGCGGCATAGGCGCCCCAGAACACCCCGCAGACGTCGCAGCTTTTCAGCAGTGTCAGGTTGAGCGGCAGCCTTGCGATGCCCGCCGGGAAACCGACCACGCAGAAGCGGCCTTCCCAGGCGATCGAACGCACCGCCGGCTCCGAATAGTCGCCGCCGACGATGTCATAGACCACGTGGGCGCCTTCGGGCCCGCAGGCCGCCTTGAATGCTTCGGCCAGCGCCTTGGACTGTTCCTTGTCGAGCGGGGCGAACGGATAGATCACCACCTCGTCGGCGCCGTGTTCGCGCGCGACCGCGGCCTTCTCCTCGCTCGAAACCGCGGCAACCACGCGGGCGCCATAGGCCTTGCCCAGTTCGACTGCCGAGAGCCCGACCCCGCCGGCCGCGCCCAGCACCAGCAGGGTATCCCCTGCTTTCAAATGCCCGCGATCGAGCAAGCCGTGCATGTTGGTGCCATAGGTCATCAGCAGCGACGCGCCGGTTTCAAAGCTGACCCCGTCGGGCAGCGGGAACAGCTTGTCGGCGGGGGCCAGCACTTCGGTGGCGAGGCCGCCGTTGCCCATCATCGCGATGACCCGGTCGCCGGCTTTCAATTGGGTCACGCCTTCGCCGACCGCGTCGATCACGCCCGACAGCTCGCCGCCCGGCGAGAACGGCCGCGCCGGCTTGAACTGGTACATGTCGCGGATGATCAGCACGTCGGGATAGTTGATCGCGCAGGCCTTGACCGCGATGCGGACCTGGCCCGGACCGGGCACCGGGCTGTCGAGCTCGTCGAGCGTCAGGGTTTCGGGTCCGCCGACGGAATGGCTGCGCAGGGCCTTCATGCTGTGTGTTCTCCCAGGGTCTGTCCGGTCCGCGCCAGCCAGGGCATGGCGGCGGCCGCTTGCTTTTCGTAAGTGGCGATGGCTTCGCCGCGCGCCATGGTCAGCCCCACTTCGTCGAGCCCGTTCAGCAGGCAATGCTTGCGGAACGGATCGATGGCGAAGCTGAAGCGATCCTGGAACGGGGTGGTCACGCTCTGCTGCTCAAGGTCGATGGCGATGGGATCGGTCTTCGCGACCTCCATCAGCCGGTCGACCGCTTCCTGGGGAAGAACCACGGTCAGGATGCCGTTCTTGAAGGCATTGCCCGAAAAGATGTCGGAAAAGCTGGGGGCGATGACCGCCTTGATGCCCAGGTCGAGCAGCGCCCAGGCGGCATGTTCGCGGCTGGATCCGCAGCCGAAGTTGTCCCCGGCGATGAGGATCGGCGAGCCCTTGTACGCGGCACTGTCGAACAGGTTGTCCGGGTCTTCGCGCAGGGTTTCGAAGGCGCCCTGGCCCAGGCCTTCGCGAGTGATGGTCTTGAGCCACTTGGCCGGAATGATCACGTCGGTGTCGACATTCTTTTGGCCAAACGGAATGGCCCGCCCTTCCACCGCGCGCAGGGCTTCCATCAATCGGTCTCCGGCGCCCGTTCGGGCTTGGCTTTCTTCGCGGCCTTTTCGGCGCGCTCCTTGCGGCGCGAGGCATAGAGCAAGGCGGCGGCCAGCGCGGCAGAGCCGATCGCGGCCCCGGCCATCGCGGCGGCGCCGGTCCAGTTGGACTTGTCGGGCTTGTCGGATTGGTCGGTCATGCTCTTCCTATGTCCATCGCGGGCGGAGGGTTCAAGTGCCGAGGGCGGATATTTCGCGCGCTCCGCTCAAACCAGTGCCCGCACATCCGCCAGCTTGCCCATCACTGCCGATGCCGCAGCCGTTGCCGGCGAGACCAGGTGGGTGCGCGCGCCTGGGCCCTGGCGGCCGACGAAGTTGCGGTTGGAGGTACTGGCACAGCGTTCGCCCGGCGGGACCTTGTCGGGGTTCATCCCCAGGCAGGCCGAGCAGCCCGGCTCGCGCCATTCGAAGCCGGCATCGATGAAGATCCGGTCGAGCCCCTCGTCCTCGGCCTGCTGCTTGACCAGCCCCGAACCCGGCACGACGATCGCCCAGCGCACGTTCGCCGCCTTGGTCCGCCCTTTCAGCACCGCGGCGGCGGCGCGCAGGTCCTCGATCCGGCTGTTGGTGCAGCTGCCGATGAAGACGTTCTGGATCTCGACCTCGGTCAGCTTCTGCCCCGGCGCCAGGCCCATGTAGTCGAGCGATTTGCGCGCGGCGTCCTGCTTCGACGGATCGGCAAAGTCTTCGGGCGCAGGGACGGTCGCGGTGATCGGCACGACGTCTTCGGGGCTGGTACCCCAGGTCACCGAAGGAACGATCTCGGCGGCGTCGATAACCACCACCTTGTCATAGGCCGCGCCGGGATCGGTTGCCAGGCTGCGCCACCATGCGACGGCCTTGTCCCAATCCGCGCCCTTGGGGGCATAGGGTCGCCCCTTCACATAGGCGAAGGTCTTGTCATCGGGCGCGATCAGGCCGGCGCGGGCGCCGTGTTCGATCGCCATGTTCGACACGGTCAGGCGGCCCTCGATCGACAGGTCGCGGATCGCCGAGCCGGTATATTCGATGACATAGCCGCTCCCGCCGGAGGCGCGCAGCACCCCGCCGATATGCAGCACCACGTCCTTGGCCGATACGCCGGGGCCCAGCTCGCCCTCGACCCGCACTTCCATGGTCTTGGCCTGGGCCAGCAGCAGGGTCTGTGTGGCCAGCACGTGCTCGACCTCGCTGGTGCCGATGCCGAAGGCCAGCGCGCCCAGCCCGCCGTGGCAGGCAGTGTGGCTATCGCCGCAGACGATCGTTGCCCCAGGAAGCGAAAAGCCCTGTTCTGGTCCGACGACGTGGACGATGCCCTGTTCCGCGTCGGCATCGCCGATCAGGCGGATGCCGAAGGCGGGGGCGTTGACCTCCAGCGCGGCGAGCTGCTGCGCGCTTTCGGCGTCGGCAATCGGGACGCGCTGGCCGGCGCCGTCGCGCCGCGCGGTGGTCGGCAGGTTGTGATCGGGCACCGCCAGGGTCAGGTCGGGGCGGCGGACCGTGCGGCCCGACAGTCGCAGCGCCTCGAACGCCTGGGGGCTGGTCACTTCGTGGACCAGGTGGCGGTCGATGTAGATCAGGCAGGTGCCATCGTCACGCCGTTCGACGACGTGGGCATCCCAGATTTTTTCGTACAAGGTGCGGGGTCGGCTGGCCATAAAGTTGCGCCTATGCACCTGGCGCGAGTCTGGCAAGGGGTTCGCTTAGTTCTGGTCGGCCAGCCGTGCCGCGGTTTCGCGGATCAGCGCGATCATGTTGGGCACGCCCTGGGTACGGTTGGACGACAGCTGGTTCCTGAGGTCGAACGGGGCGAGCAGCGCGGCGATGTCGGTGGCCGCGACCGTGGCCGCCGGGCGATCCTGTACCGCGGCGATGACCAGCGCGACGATCCCCTTGGTGATCGCGGCGTTGCTGTCGGCCAGGAAATGCAGCGTGCCGTCGCTGCGCCGGGTCGGATAGACCCAGACGCTGGCCGAACAGCCGCGGACCAGTGTGGCATCGGTCTTAAGCGGTTCGGGCATCGGTTCGAGTTCGCGGCCCAGCTCGATCAGCAGGCGATAGCGCTCGTCACCGTCGAGGAAGTCGTATTCTTCGTGGATGTCGGAAAGGCTGCGCATCGCCGCGGCCCTAGCGGCGCGGCGGCTAGAGGTCCACCCCGGCGGCGATCGCTTCCAATTTGCGGATCCGTTCCTTGAGGTCGGCGATCTCGATCCGGGCCATGCCCTGGCCGACGCCGCCCTCGATCTCCGGGCGATGGTGCTGCTCCAGCTCGCGGGTCTTGAGCGTCAGCCAGCCCTGCCAGCCGCGCAGCGCGGCGGCGCTGAGGACGATCAGGCCGACCAGACCGGTTAGGGCGATCAGGAAATATTCGCTGGTCATTGCGGTTTCTCCCCGTCCTTAAGCGCCTATTTGTCGCGCAGGCGTTCGATTTCGTCGGCCAGCGCCTGGGGCTTGCGGCCGTCGGTGGCGATCCGTTCGAGCACGTGGATGCGCTCGCGCAGGTCTTCGACTTCGCGCTGCAGTTCCTGCTCGCGCGGGCTCGGCAGGGCCGGGTCGGCAAAGGCCTGGCCCCGGTCGCGGCGATGCTTGCGGTCCGGATCCATGCCATGCTGGATCTTGACCAGGCGCACGATCATGCTGGTGACGATCGCAACGATGACAATGATGACGACGCCTGTAGGCATTGGTCTCGCTCCCTCAATTCTTCGGCTGGACGCGCAGCGCTTCGATCTGGTGGGTCAGGCCGTAACCGCCGTCGGTGACGATCCGCTCGACCGTCGCCAGCCGGTCCTTGACCGAGCCGAGCTCGGCCCGCAGCTGGGCATTTTCGTTGCTCAGCAGCTTGATCCGCTCGACTTCCTCGGTGGTCGCCTTGGGATAGACGCTCTGCCCCCAGGCCTCGCTCAGGGGATAGCCGTGCTTGATCCGCAGGCGTGTGGTGTGGATCCACCCGGCGATGCCCGCGCCGCTGACCAGGGCCGTGGCGATGATCCCCATCACCACGATATTGAAGACTTCCCCATCCATTCTACAGAACCTCGCTTTGGCGCGCGTCGCGCAGTTGTTCGATTTCGGCCGCCAGGTTGGGGCCCTTGTCGGTGGCGATCCGTTCGAGCACGCGCAGGCGCTGCTCAAGCCGCGGATCGGCGGAAGGCGGCATTGCCGCCGGCTTGCCGGCTTGCAGGATCTGCAGTTCCAGCTCGCGCTCGCGGACGCGCAGCTTGCTTTTGTAAGCCCCGGTCAGGATGCCGACGATCGATACCGCGCCGATGACCACCGCGCTCAGCCCCATGAAACTCCCGAAATCCATCAGCCGGCGTCCTTAGTTGCGGTTGCAGAGGGGGCCGCGATAGCCGGACGATCACGCAGCGCGTCGATCTGGTCGGCCACGCCGTAACCCTTGTCGGTGACGATCCGTTCCAGCACCTGGATACGGTCGGCATAGTGTTCAAGCTGGTCGCGCAGTTCGGCGTTCTCCGCGCCCAGGCGGCGGGTCGCGTCGCTTTCGGCGGTGGCCGTCTTGCCGCCCCATTCGTCTTCCAGGGCATAGCCGTGTCGGGCGCGGATCCAGTTGTTGATCAACCAGCCGCCGGTGGAAATGGCGATGATCGCGATCACAAAGTCCGGTCCCCCCCAGTTCACGGCTGCACATCCTGCTCGCGGGCATCGATCAGCGCGTCGACCTTGCGGGCATCGCGCAGCGCCTCGATCTGCGTGGCAACGTCATAGCCCTTGTCGGTGACGATCCGTTCCAGCACGCGGACACGGTCTTCCAGCGCGGTGTTCTGGGTGGCGTACTGGGCGGCCTTTTCGGCCGTCGTGTGCAGCTGCATTTCGGCGATCTTCTGCTTGTGCTTGGTCCAGATCGCGACGATCGGGATCATCAAGGCGGCGATCGGGATCAGCGCCCCCAATGAAGCGGCATCCATAATCTTTACTCCCCCTCAGGACGGTCTCAGCGCAGCCGTTCGATTTCGGCGGACAGGCGCGGGTTGCTGGTGACGTAATAGGTCTCGACCTCGGCCAGGCGGCGATCGATGTCGCGGAAGCGCGAGCGCACTTCGCGCGCGGTCCGTGCCGGCGACTGGCGCACGCCCTGCCAGTACTGCTGCTCCTCGCGGTCGACATAGAGGTGCGCCGGCTTCTTGTTCAGCAGGATCCCGGCGAGGAAATAGAACGGAATGATCGAACCGCCGGTCATGAACATCAAGGATAGCGCGCCGAGCCGAACCCACAGGGCGTTGACCCCGGTATAGTCGGCGATGCCGGCGCACACGCCCATCAACTTGGCGTTCTGCTTGTCGCGGTAGAGCGAAGTGCGCGAGTCGGTCATTTCCGGGTTCCCCTAGTTTCCGCCACCAGACGGTCGAGTTCGTGAAGCTGTTGATTGTCGATCGCGCGGTCGGCCTGGATGCGCGCGGGCTTGAAGTCCGGATTGTCCGAAGCGACCAGCCGCTCGACCGTGTCCATCCGCTGATCCAGCCGCCGTGCGAGCTGATAGAGCTCGTCAAGCAGGGCTTCGTCGTCGGTCGTGATCGTCGCCGCGGTCTTCCACCGGGTGATGTAGTGCATGATCACCCACGGCAGTCCGATGAAGATCGCCGGGATGACAATAAGTTCTGATGGAAAGTCCACGGCTCAATTCTCCTTGCCCGACGAAGCGGAGAGTGCGCGCTTCATTTCCTCGAGCTCTTCATCGATCTTGTCCTGTCCGGCCAGGGCTGCGATCTCGTCGGCCAGGCTGGGCGGGTTCTTGGTCCCGTCGGCCAGGCTCAGCGCGTCGGCGCGGCCTTCGGCATAGTCGACCCGGCGTTCCAGCTGGTCGAAACGGCTGAGCGCCTCGTCGACCCGTTCGCTGGCCAGCAGGGTGCGCAGCTTGACCCGGTTCTCGGCGCTTTCCAGCCGCGCGGCGATCGCGGTCTGACGGCTGCGCGCCTCGCGCAGGCGGGTCTGCAGCTTTTCGATATCGACCTCGTAGGCGCGCAGCGCATCGTCGAGCACGGTGATTTCGGTCTTGAGCTGGTCGGCAATGTCGGCCGCCTTCTTCTTTTCGATCAGCGCGGCGCGGGCCAGGTCCTCGCGGTCCTTCGACAGCGCCAGCTGGGCCTTGTCGCCCCAGTCGGCCTGAAGCTGGTCGAGCTTGACCGTGTGGCGGTGCATTTCCTTCTGGTCGGCAATCGTCCGCGCGGCGCTGGCGCGCACTTCGACCAGGGTTTCCTCCATTTCGAGGATGATCATGCGGATCATCTTCGACGGGTCGTCGGCCTTGTCGAGCAGGTCGTTGAAGTTGGCGGCGATGATGTCACGGGTGCGGCTGAAAATGCCCATCAAGGGTGCTCCAAGGGTCGGGGTCGGGGAACGGCGCAGACGATCGACTTCGTCGTCGATGCGCGACTGGCGGCGGCCGAAGCCGAAGCCGGGGTCGGAATGGACCGGAACGCGGGTCAGGCGAGGGGACTGGGTCTCACCTGAAGGGGGGTCGGCGCGTTCCGGCCCAAGCGGGTTGTCCTTATCGAAGGGTTCGTTGATCATCCGTGCGTCCTTCAGGCCTGGGCGGTCGCGGCGGCGACCGGGGCGGCCGCAAGGCCGGGCGCATCGTGCTGCTGGGTCAGGACGAACAGGTTCATTGCCAGCATCGCGGCGACCGAAGCGGCGATCGCCTTGTCGAGCTTGGAGCGGGTGGAGAAGGTCTTGGTGAACATGGGATCCTCGCGGAATTGGTGCTTGTTCACCTATCAGCAAGGCGCGTGCCAAATTACGGCGGGCGCAGATTTGCGCCACATTCCGGCTATTTCGACCAACGACATGTGGTGAAGGTTGCGCGGTGTTGGTGATTTTTGCTAGATATTGGGCATGGATCGCGACGTTCAGTTTCTCGGCCAGTCCGAAGCCTTCCTTGATGCGGTCGACCGCACCAGCCGGGCCGCGCCGATGCGCCGTCCGGTGCTGGTGATCGGGGAACGCGGCACGGGCAAGGAACTGGTCGCCGAACGGCTTCACCGCCTGTCCAAGCGCTGGGGCGAGCCGCTGGTCACGCTGAACTGCGCGGCCTTGCCGGAAACGCTGATCGAGGCGGAATTGTTCGGTCATGAGCAGGGTGCCTTCACCGGTGCTACCAGAGCGCGCGCCGGGCGGTTCGAGGAAGCCGACAAAGGGACGCT
>JBJTLX010000328.1:0-15191 GCA_046063245.1 Novosphingobium sp. | reverse complement strand
CGCGAGCGGCGTCTTGCCCTTGGCCATGCCGGTGCGGTTGCCGACGCGGAAGATATGGGTGTCGACCGCGAAGGTTTCGGCCCCGAAGGCGCAGTTCATCACCACGTTGGCGGTCTTGCGGCCCACCCCCGGCAGCGCGGTCAGCGCATCGCGGTCCGCCGGGACTTCGCCGCCGTGGTCGCGCACCAGGATTTCCGACAGGGCGATGACGTTCTTCGCCTTGCCGTTGAACAGCCCGATGGTCTTGATGTGCTGCTTCAGCCCGTCCTCGCCCAGCGCGATCATCTGCGCCGGAGTGGTCACGTCGCGGAACAGCGCGCGGGTCGCCTTGTTGACCCCGATGTCGGTCGCCTGGGCCGACAGCACCACCGCGACCAGCAGCTGGTAGGTGTTGCCGAAGGCCAGCTCGGTCTCGGGCGAAGGGTTATCCTCGGCCAGGCGGCGGAAGAACTCGAAGGTTTTGGCCCTGTTCAAAGACCAAGCACCTCGGGCATGGTGTAGCGGCCCGCCCCCTTGCCCACCAGCCACTGCGCCGCGCGCACCGCGCCTTTGGCGAAGATGTGGCGGTTTTCGGCGAGGTGCGACAGCGCGATGCGTTCGTCGTCGCCGAGGAAATGCACCGTGTGATCGCCCGCGACGCTACCGCCGCGCAGGCTGGCAAAGCCGATCGCGCCCGGTGCCCGCGCGCCGGTGATCCCGTCGCGGCCGCGCTCGCAGTGCCCGGCAAGGTCGATCCCGCGCCCTTCGGCGGCGGCCTGACCCAGCAGCAGCGCGGTGCCCGAGGGCGCGTCGACCTTCATCCGGTGGTGAGTCTCGGCGATCTCGATGTCCCAGTCCTCGCCCAGCCGCTGTGCCGCCTCGCGCACCGTGTGCGCCAGCAGCGTGACACCGAGCGAGGTGTTGCCGGTCTGCAGCACGGCAATCCGCTCGGCGGCGGCATCGCACAGCCAATGATGGCGTTCTTCGAGCCCGGTGGTGCCGACCACTATCGGCACGGCGGCAGCCATGGCGGCGTCGAGGTTGCCTTCGAGCGCGTGCGGGCTGGAAAAGTCGACCAGCACGTCGCTGCTGGCGGCGAGCGCGGCCAGGTCATCGCCCTTGTCGGCCCCGCCGGCGTGGGTTTCGCCCGCCGCGAGGATGGCATCGACCAGTGCCTGCCCCATGCGCCCGGCGCTGCCGATGATCCCGATCCGTACCATGCCCGTCCCCGTCCTGCGCCCTAGCGGCGGGGATTGGCCGCCAGCACGGCCCTTGCCCCCGCAAGGCTGAGGTGATGCGAATCGAAATAGAGCGGGGTTCCGTCCAGCGCGACACGCGTTGCCTCTCCTGTCACCAGCGCCCGCGCCGGGTCAAGGATGGTGACGCCCTGGGCCTGCCAGCGCGGGTAATTGGCGGTGAACCAGCCGGCGTCGCGGCGGTAGTCGGACAGGCGCGCGCCGGTATCGGGAACAGCAGCGCCGAAGGCCGCCATATGCGCCAGATGGCGCGGCACGTTCCACGGCTGCGGCGGGACCGGGCCGACCAGCACGACCTGCTTGCCGCTGCGCTGCAGGCGCATGACCGTCGCGTCGATGCGGCGGGCCATGTCGGCCGTTCCATAGTTCTCCCCGGCCCAGAACGCGGCCAGATAGACCGTGCGGATCGACCCGCTGGTTTCGATCGTACGGATGACATCGGCGTTGAACGCCGCGCAGCCGGGATCGGCGGCGCGCTGGTAGCCGAGCACCGGCGGGCAGCTGGCGCGGGTGCGCTGCATGATGGCGCTGCCGCTGCGGCCCAGATCCTCGCCCAATGCCCAGGCCAGTTCGACCCCGTGGCTGTCGCCCCACAGCAGCGCGCTTGGCGCTGCGCCGGGCGCGCCGAAGGTGCAGGCGGGCCGCGCCCCGCCGATCTCCTGGCTGAGACAGGCGCTGCGGCGCGGGCTGAAATCCTCGCGCGCCTTGGCCAGTTGCAGCACGGCCGGGGCAAAGCGGGTGTCCCAGCCGCCCATGCCCGCCATCGCCAGCGCCGCCGCACCGATCACGGTGATGCCGGCCCCGCTCCACGCGAAGATCCGGCGGCGCGGGAAGCGCAGCGGGCTGCGGAACGGACGCTCGACAAAGCGCCAGCTGGCCCAGGCAAGGATGAAGGCCAAGGCGATAACGCCCACTTGCCACATGCCGCTGAGCGGCGCGTCGCGGGCATATTCGGTGAAGACGATCAGTGGCCAGTGCCACAGGTACAGCGAATAGCTGATCAGCCCGATCGCCACCGGCAGACGCAGCGACAGCAGCCGTCCCGCCAGCGTGCCCGGCGCGGCGTGGATCAGCAGCGCCGATCCCAGCACCGGGGCGAGCGCGCTCACCCCGGGGAAGACGGTGTGCCGGTCATAAGCGAAGACGGCGAAGGCGATCAGCCCCAGCCCGAGGGCGGCCAGCCCTTCGCGCAGCCATTGCCGCCTTATCGCCGGCATCGCGCCCAGCGCCAGCAGCGCCCCGGCAAACAGCTCCCACGCGCGCATCGGCAGCAGGTAAAAGGCCATGCCGTCGGTATCGGCCTGCTTCCACACCGCCAGGGCAAAGGATACCGCCGCGATTGCCGCCACGATCGGCACCCGGCGGCGCGGCGCGAGGCGCGCGATCAGCCACAGCAGCAGCGGGAAGCCGACGTAGAACTGCTCTTCCACCGCCAGCGACCAGCAGTGGAGCAAGGGCATGGTTTCGGCCCCGCCGGCGAAGTAGCCGGTGTTGGCGAAGAACCAGACGTTGGCGAGGAAGGCCAGGGTGAGCAGCGCCGAGCGAGGCACCGCGGCGAAATCGTCGGGCAGGTAGAGCCAGGCGCTTGCCGCCAGCACCGCCGCCATCATCACCAGCAGCGCCGGCAGGATGCGCCGGGCGCGCCGTTCGTAAAAGTGGATCAGGGAGAAGGCCGCGCAGTCGATTTCGCGGGCGATGATCCCGGTGATCAGGAAGCCCGATATGACGAAGAAGATGTCGACCCCGACAAAGCCGCCGGAAAACCCCGGGACATGGGTGTGAAACAGCACCACCGGCAGGATCGCCAGCGCCCTCAGCCCGTCGATGTCGCGGCGATACGCCTGCCCAGCACTCAAAGATCGGTCCCCGGTTGTATGCGCCGCGGCTATAGGCAAGAAAGGTTAAAAGCCCGGGAACCGTAATGGCCGATCGCCCACGCAATATCGTCATCCTGACCGGGGCCGGAGTCTCGGCCGAAAGCGGGATCGACACCTTTCGCGGCGGCGGCGGCCTGTGGGAGCAGCACCGGGTCGAGGATGTCGCCACGCCCGAGGCCTTTGCCCGCGATCCCGATCTGCTCCACCGCTTTTACGACATGCGCCGCGCCGCGATTCAGGAAAAGCTGCCCAATCCGGCGCACGATGCCTTGGCCCGGCTCGACGCGGCGTGGAAGGGCGAGCTGCGGATCGTCACTCAGAACGTCGACGACCTGCACGAGCGTGCCGGCGCGCGCCGGGTGCTGCACATGCACGGCGAGCATCTGAAGGCGTGGTGCACCAGCTGCGATATCCGTTCGCCGTGGCGCGCGCCGTTGTTCGAGCGCCCGCCCTGCCCGGTCTGTCAGGCGCGCAGCCTGCGCCCGGACGTGGTCTGGTTCGGCGAGATGCCGTACCGCATGGATACAATCTATGCCGCGCTGCGCCGGGCCGACCTGTTCGTCTCGATCGGCACCTCGGGCGCGGTCTATCCCGCCGCCGGCTTTGTGCGCGATGCCCGCGAACTGGGCGCGCGGACGCTGGAGCTGTACCTGGAACGCAGCCAGGGCTCGAGCTGGTTCCACGAAACCCGGCTGGGCCCGGCTAGCGCAGCCGTGCCGCAATGGGTCGAGGAGATACTGCAATGAGCGAACATCGGGGCAGCTGCCATTGCGGCGCGATCACGCTGGTGCTGCGCGAAACGCCGCACGATTGCGCCTCGTGCAACTGTTCGCTGTGCCGCCGAGTCGGCGGGCTGTGGCATCATACCAGCCCGGCGCTGGTTTCGACTCAGGGCCAGGGCAAGGCCTATCGCCAGGGCGATTGCATGATCGACAACTGGCACTGCGAAACCTGCGGCTGCACCACGCACTGGACCCCGGTCGATCCGGACTATCCGCGCATGGCGGTCAACCTCAGGATGTTCGACCCGGCGCTGTGGCAGGACCTGCCGCGGCGCCTGATCGACGGGACTAGTTTCTAGCGCAGCCCCGGCACCCGGGATCCTTGGCGATCCGCATCGTCCGCATCGCCGGGGTCAGCCCCTCGATCAGGTGCAGCCTGCCCCACTGCGGATCGCCCAGGGTCGCCTTGCCGGTCAGCAGCACCCGCACCGCCTGCATCGCGGCAAAGGTGCCGACCATGCCCGCCATCGCGCCCAGCACCCCGTCGGCGGCACAGCTGTCGCAGTCGTCGGCATCGAAGGCATCGCCGACGAAGCAGCGATAGCAACTCTCGTCCGGCAGGTGCCCGGCAAAGTTCGCAACCTGGCCCTGAAACCGCCCGATCGCGGCGCTGGTCAGCGGAATTTGCAGCGCCACGCAGGCATCCGACACCGCCAGGCGAGTCGCGAAGTTGTCACAGCCATCCAGCACAAGATCGGCACCTTCAAGGATCGCCGCCGCGTTCCCCCCCCCGATCCTCCCGACGTCGGCGCGAACCTTGAGGGACCCGTCAAATCGCCGGATCCAGTCCGCCGCAACCGCTGCCTTCGGACGGCCAATGTCCGCCGGGGTGAACACCGTCTGGCGCTGCAGATTGCTGAGTTCGACCGTGTCGTCATCGACCAGCGTGATCGAACCGACCCCCGCAGCCGCCAGATATTGCAGCGCCGGCGATCCGATCCCGCCGCACCCGATCAGCGCGATTCGCGCCTGCGCCAGCGCCACTTGCCCCGCGCCGCCCACTTCGGGCAGGACGATGTGGCGGGCAAAGCGGTCGAGGCGGTCGGGCGGCAGGCTCATTCCAGGCCCCTTACGCACAAATCCCCCGCCAGGCGAGACGTTCGCCGCTTGCCCCCCGGTCAGGACTGCGGCACTAATCGCGCAATTAAAAAAACGGGACGAGCGATGCATTATGCCGAACTGCGCCAGGTGCGCGAGGAACTGACCGGTCCGGGCGGACAATTCGAGATCGTCGAGGCCGAGATTCTGGGCAACCGGATTCGCACCTACAAGAACGCGCCGCCGTCGGTTCGCGAATTCTGGCTGGCCTCCGCCGCCTTTGCCGAGCGGACCTATCTGGTCTATCAGGACGAGCGCATGAGCTATGCCGAGGCGCATCGCCAGACCACGGCGATCGCGGCCTGGCTGTGGGACCAGGGCCTGCGCCCGGGCGACCGCGTTGCTATCGCCATGCGCAACTATCCTGAATGGATGCTGATCTACTGGGCCTGCGCCTGCATCGGTGTCGCTTCGGTGGGGATGAACGCCTGGTGGACGCCGGAAGAGATGGACTATGCGCTGCGCGATTCCGCGCCAAAGGTGCTGTTCTGCGATGCGGAGCGGCTCGACCGGTTCCGCCAGTGCCCGGATCTGGCCGGGACCATGACCCTGGTCGGGGTGCGTCTGCCCGCGGTGCCTGCCGATGTCACGCCGTGGGACGTGGTGATCGCTCATCCCGGCGCGTTGCCGGAGGTCACCGTCGATCCCGATTCGGACGCCAGCATTTTCTACACCAGCGGCACCACCGGCTTTCCCAAGGGGGCACAGCTGACCCATCGCGGCTGCGTCGCCAATCTGGTCAACCTGCTTTACGCCGGGGCCTCCAACGCCATGGCGATCGAGCGCGCCACCGGCGAGGCGCCGCCCGCCGATCCGCCACCGCCGGTGACCCTGCTGACCACGCCGCTGTTCCACGTTACCGCCAACAATTGCGGCGCCTATGCCGCAACCGCGCTGGGCGGCACCTTGGTGCTGATGTACCGCTGGGATGCCGGCGAGGCCCTGCGCCTGATCGAACGCGAGAGAATCACCGGGATGAGCGGCGTGCCGATCATGGCGCGCGAAGTGATCAACCATCCCGCCTTTGCCACCACCGATACCACCAGCCTGCTGTCGCTGTCGGGCGGCGGAGCGCAGGTCCCCCCCGACCAGGTGCTGGAGATCGAGGCGCGGGTTCCCACCGCGCGCCCGACCACCGGTTACGGCATGACCGAAACCTGCGGGGTGATCACCTCGGTCGGCGGCGACTTCTTCGTCGACCGCCCCGCCAGCGCCGGGCCCGCCCTGCCCAATTTCGAAACCCGGCTGGTCGATGACAAGGGCCGGGATGTTGCCCCGGGCGAAGCGGGCGAGCTGTGGGTGCGCGGGTCTTCGGTGATCAAGGGGTACATCAACCGCCCCGAGGCCACCGCCGAGGCGATCACCCAGGGGTGGCTCCACACCGGCGACGTCGCGCGGATCGACGAAGACGGCTTCCTCTATCTGGTCGACCGCAAGAAGGACATCATCATCCGCGGCGGCGAGAACGTCAGCTGCACCGAGGTCGAGGCCAGCGTCTATCGCCATGCGGCGGTGGCGGAATGCTGCGTCTTCGGCGTGGCCGACGACCGCATGGGCGAGGAGATCGCCGTGGCGGTGGTGCTCAAGCCCGAGGCCGCGCTGGATGAGGCCGCCTTGCAGGATCATTGCGCAGCGCACCTCGCCAGGCACAAAGTGCCGCGCTTTGTCCGCTTCTTCACCGATCCGCTGCCACGCAATGCCAGCGGCAAGTTCCTGCGCCGCGACCTGCGCGACCTGTTCGCCAGCGAAACCACGGAGGCCTGAGCCATGGGCGATCTTGAGGGACGCATCGCACTGGTGACCGGGGCGGCAACCGGGCTGGGCGCGGCCGCCGCGCGCGCCTTGGCCGCTGCGGGCGCCAAGGTCGCCGTCACCGACCTGACCGCGCCCGAGGCGCTGGCCGACGAAATCGGCGGCATCGCCCGCGCCCAGGACGTCACCAGCGAAGACGACTGGGCGCAGGCGATGGACTGGATCAAGGCCGAAGCCGGCGGGCTCGACATTCTGGTCAACAATGCCGGGCTGTGGCTGTTCAAGCCGATCACCGAAACCACGCTGGACGATTGGCGGCGGCTGCACGCGGTCAATGTCGAAGGGGTGTTCCTGGGCACCCGCGCGGCGGTGCCGCTGCTGGCCGAACGGGCGCACCGCTGGCGCGGCGGCACGGCGATCGTCAACCTGTCCTCGGTCGCGGGGATCGAAGGGGCCGCCGGGGCGACCTGCTACAATTCGACCAAGGGCGCGGTGCGGCTGTTCACCAAGGGCTGCGCCAAGGAACTGGCGGCGGCGCGGATCCGGGTCAACTCGGTCCACCCCGGGGTGATCGACACCGATATGGGCCGCAAGCTGGTCGGCGACCTTGCCGCCGCGCAAGGCGTCGGCGGCAACGAGAGCCTGGCCAGTATCTCGGCCGCGCACCCGCTGGGGCACCTGGGTGAGCCGCAGAATGTCGCCGACGCCGTGGTTTTCCTCGCCTCAGACCGGGCTGCCTTCACCACGGGGAGCGAACTAGTCGTCGATGGCGGGCTATCGGCCTAGTGTTCGTTTCAGTTGCACTGAAACGGCGCAACAGACTCTAACGCGCCGAGGACACCGCCAATTTCACCCCGAAGCCGACGAAAACCGCCCCGGTCAGCCGGTCGAGCAGGCGCAGCGTGCGCGGCTGGCGCAGCAGGCGGCCGAGCGGCACCGTCGCCGCAATCAGGATGGCGAACCAGATCAAGCCCAGCACGCCGTGCAGCACGGCGAGCAGGAACGTCGTCGCCGCAACCGGCGCGCCGGCGGGCACGAATTGCGGCAGGAAGCTGATGTAGAACACCCCGATCTTGGGGTTGAGCAGATTGGTCAGCAAGCCGCGCCAGAAGGCGCTGCGCCGGCCCGAATCGGCAACGCTCTGGGCAAGCGCGCTGCGCGGATGGCGCAGCAGGCCAATGCCAAGCCAGACCAGATAGGCTGCACCCGCCAGCCTGACCGCGGTGAAGGCCAGGGTCGACGCCGCGAGCACCGCGCCAAGCCCCAAGGCTACGGCGGCGCCCCAGATCAGGCAGCCCAGATTGATCCCCAGCGCCGCCAGCAGTCCCGCCCGCCGGCCTTCGGCCGTCGCCGCGCGGAGCACCATCGCGGTATCGACGCCGGGGGTGATGGTCAGCAGGGTTGCCGCCGCAAGGTATGCGGCAAGGTGCGCAAAATCGATCATCGCTTCGCCCTATCACGCCCGGGGTGGCGGTGCACAAGCCTGTTTACAAGCCTGTGCACCGCCGGGGTGAAACGTGTTGATGGTCGGTGGAAGCCTAGCTTTCCAGCTGGCGCAGCAGGCTGCGCACGTCGCCATCCATGTCGGCATCGCGGGTGCGCAGATCTTCGATCAGGCGCACCGCGTGGATCACGGTCGAATGGTCGCGCCCGCCGAACTTGCGGCCGATTTCCGGGTAAGAGCGCGGGGTCAGCACCTTGGCCAGGTACATCGCCACCTGGCGCGGGCGGACCACCGCGCGGGCGCGGCGCTTGCTGGCCATTTCGGTGCGGTCGACGCGGTAGAACTGGCAGACGGTGCGCTGGATCTCGTCGATGGTGATGCGGCGGCGGTTGGCCGAAAGGATGTCGGTGAGCTGCTCCTCGGCCAGCTGCAGCGAGACCGCCTGGCCGGTCAGCTGGGCATAGGCGATCAGCTTGTTGAGCCCGCCGACCAGTTCGCGCACGTTGCGGTTGATCGTCCGGGCGAGGAACTCGACCACGTCGGCGGGGACGTGGGTCGGGCTGAAGCGCTGCAGGCGGTGCTCGAGGATCGCGCGGCGCAGCTCGATGTCGGCCGGCTGGATGTCCGCCACCAGGCCCATGCTGAGCCGCGACAGCAGCCGCTGTTCGACCCCGTCGAGCGCCTGCGGGGCGCGGTCGGCGGCAAAGACCAGCCGCTTGCCTTCGGCGAGCAGCGCGTCGATCGTATAGAGCAGCTCTTCCTGCGCCGACGCCTTGCCGATGATGAACTGGATGTCGTCGACCAGCAGCAGATCGAACCCGCGCAGCCGCGCCTTGAACTCGATCGTCTGGTTCTGGCGCAGCGCCTGGACGAATTCGACCATGAAGCGTTCGGCCGAGCAATAGAAGATCCGCGCCCGCGGATGGGCCACCAGATAGGCGTGGCCGATCGCATGGAGCAGGTGGGTCTTGCCCTGCCCGGTCGCCGCCTTGAGATAGAGCGGGGCGAACTGCGGGGTCTCGGTTGCCGCCATGCGCTGCGCGGCGTTGCTGGCGAGCACGTTGGCATTGCCGGTGACGAAGGTGGTGAAGGTCAGCGAGGGATCGAGCCCGATCGGGGCCATGCCGATCCCGCCGGCGGCAATCCCGCCCAGCTCGGCCGCGCCCATGCCCAGCGCATCGCCCGGCTGCGAAGGCGGCGCACCATCGTTGGCGGCGCGGCGCACCCCGTCTTCGCGGCCCAGCCGCAGCCCGGTCAGCGCGCGGCGATGCGGCTGGACCGAAATGCGCACATGGCGCACGTCGGGCCGGGCGATCTTCCACGCCAGGCTGAGCCGGTCGGCAAAGCGGTCGGCCACCCAGTTGGCTGAAAACTCGGTCGGCAGGAACAGGTCGAGCGTGCCGGTTTCGTTGCAGAAGGTGCCGAGATGGATCGGCTTGATCCACTGTCCGTGCAGCTGATGCCCCAGATCCTTGCGCAGACCCTGGCTAATGTCCGCCCAGTCGGCGGCAAGGTCGAGCGCGTCTTGTTCTTCTTTCATGCGCTCAACATCATTCCTGTTTCCGGCAGCGGCAATGCTCCGCTGACCGTTGATTCCTGTGCCAGTCACCCGGACGCCCCCAAATGCCAATCGCCAAGCCCCGTCCCGCATGGCGCAGCCATACAAGACGCCCTTCGCCGACTGCCCAGGTCGACGTCACCGCTCACCGATGTGTTGTAGTGTCTGGCGCGGGAAACCGTGCCGGACAGTCCCGGTGTTATGGACGAGGCAGCGCCGAGGGCAAGGCGTGCACCGTAAAAAAAATGAAATAAATCGCCTTGACGGCGTCCCGCGCGGCAGAATCCCGTAGCCAAACCTTAATCTATTGTAAGTAATGCATTTTCCCGTCCAGCGAGGTGCGAATCGTGGGATTCCACCAGCTTAGTGCAATGCAGCACCGGGCACCCATGCAGCGACGAAAAAAGCCGGCCACGAGCGGGCCGGCTTTTCAGCTTCGATGTTCCGTATTCGTACCTAGATCGCCGTCCCGGCGCGGGACGAATCGGTCCGGGTCAGCGAATCAGAGCGAGGCGACTCGCTTGGTCAGGCGCGACAGCTTGCGCGACGCGGTGTTCTTGTGGAGCACACCGCGGGCGACGCCGCGGGCCAGTTCGGGCTGTGCTGCCTTGAGCGCGTCGGCGGCTTCGGCCTTGTCCCCGCCGGCGATCGCCGATTCGACCTTCTTGACGAAGGTACGGATGCGACCGAGACGGTTGCCGTTGATTTCAGCGCGGCGGTCGTTGCGGCGGATGCGCTTCTTGGCTTGCGGCGTATTGGCCATGTTCGTCCTTAGAAAACTCGTGCAAAAACGGGGCGCCGAACGGAATCGGCCCCACGGGAAGCGCGGCCCTTAACTGCGGGGCGGCGAATCGTCAAGCGCCGGGGGTTACTTTTGGCACTTGGCGCAGAACCAGGTGCTGCGTCCGCCCTGGACCACGCGCTGGATCGCGGCACCGTCGCGCACGCAGGGCTGGCCCGCCCGGTCGTAGACGTCGAAGCGCTTGGAAAAGTAGCCCAGCTCGCCGTCGGGCCGGGCATAGTCGCGCAGGCTCGATCCGCCGGCCGCGATCGCTTCGGTCAGCACTGCGCGGATTTCCGGGACGAGCCGTTCCAGCGCCGCCCCGCTGACCTTGCCGGCGGGCTTGCGCGGATCGATGCGCGCGCGGAACAGCGCCTCGCAGACATAGATGTTGCCCAGGCCCGCGACGATCCGCTGGTCGAGCAGCATCAGCTTGATCGCTGCCACGCGCCCGGCCAGCGCGGCCTTGAGATGGGCCGCGGTCAGATCCTCGCCCAGCGGCTCGGGGCCCAGCGCCGCAAACGGGGCCCACCGATCGAGCGCCGCGCTGTCGATCAGGTCGACCGAACCGAAGCGGCGCGGATCGCACAGCGCCAGGCGGTGGCCCGCCGCGGTTTCGATCTCGAGATGGTCGTGCGGACCCAGCGTCTCGGGCTCGATCCGCCAGCGCCCCGACATGCCGAGATGGAACACCAGCGTCTGCCCGCGGTCGACATGGATCAGGCCGTATTTCGCCCGCCGTCCCAGCCCGGTCACCACCGCGCCGGTCAGCGCCTGGACCAGCCCTTCGGGGAAAGGCCGGCGCAGGTTGGCGCGGTAAGTGGCGATCCGGGCGATCCGCTGGCCATCGAGATAGCGCTCCAGGCCGCGCACCGTGGTTTCGACTTCGGGGAGTTCGGGCATCGCCGGTGCCTAGGTACGCGCCTGGGTCAGGGCAATTGGTTTCTTATTGCAACGAAAATTTGCGCACGCTATGCCCCCGCTTCAACAGTGCCACTCCGGGAGAATCAACCATGTCGACTTCGCTTCACGCCGCCCTTGTGCCCGGCTTCATCGGCATGCTGACCAATATCAAGGCATGGCTCGACGTGGCCGTCGCCAGCGGCAACGAGGCCGCGCTGATCGAAGCCCGGCTGACCGACGACATGTTCCCGCTTGCCCGCCAGATCCAGATCGCGTCGGACGCCGCCAAGGGTGCCGGGGCGCGGATGACCGGGACCGAGGCCCCGGCCATGCCCGATACCGAAACCAGCTTTGCCGAGCTCAAGGCGCGCTGCGACAAGACCATCGCCTATCTGCAAGGCATCGATCCCGCAGCTTTCGATGCCGGCGCGGCGCGCGAGGTGGTGATTACCTTCCCTAACGGCGGCGGCGTGAAGTTCGACGGGCTGACTTTCCTGACCCAGTTCGCGGTGCCCAACTTCTATTTCCACGCCACCACCACCTATGCGATCCTGCGCGCCAAAGGCGTCGCGCTCGGCAAGCAGAACTTCCTGGGCCACCTTGCCCCTTACATGTTCGCGCCGCCGGTTTCGGCCTGACCGCCTCCTCTTCTCTGGCCCACTCTTCACTGGCACCCTGCGGCGCGAGTCGCTAAGGCGCGGCGCATGAGTGAAACGGTATCCTTCGGCTACGACGAGGTTTCTCCCGAGGAGAAGACCGAGAAGGTCGGTGCGGTCTTTTCCAGCGTCGCACGCAAGTACGACGTGATGAACGATGCGATGTCGGGCGGCATGCACCGGCTGTGGAAGGACACCTTCGTGCGGCGGGTCAAACCGCAGCCCGGCGAGCAGATCCTCGACATGGCCGGGGGCACCGGCGACATCGCCTTCCGCCTCGCCGCGGCGGGCGCGCAGGTGACGGTATCCGACATCAACCAGGACATGCTCGACGTCGGGATCGAACGGGCCATGGAGCGCGGGCTCGACAGCCTGGTCTGGTCGCGCCAGAACGCCGAGGAACTGACCTTCCCCGACCGCTTCTTCGATGCCTACACCATCGCTTTCGGGATCCGCAACGTGACCCGGATCGATGCCGCGCTGGCCGAGGCGCACCGGGTGCTGAAATATGGCGGGCGGTTTTTCTGCCTGGAATTTTCGACCACCGAATGGCCCGGTTTCAAGGACGTCTACGATCTCTATTCGCACAGGCTGGTGCCGAAAATCGGCAGTGCGATCGCCGGTGATGCGGATTCGTACCGCTATCTGATCGAATCGATCCGCAAGTTCCCGGCCATGCCCGCCTTCGAGGCGATGATCCGCGAGGCCGGCTTTGCTCGCACCCGGGTCGAACCGATCCTGGGCGGGCTGGTCGCCATCCATTCGGGGTGGAAGGTCTGAGGTGACGCGCCCCAGCACGCACATCCTGCGCCTGCTGCGCTGGGGGCGCACGCTGGCCCGGCACGGTGCCCTGCGCGGGATCGAGCGCGATCCCAACACTCCGGCGCAGGTCCGCCGCCTGGCCCGCATCGCCCGCTTCGGCACGTTCCAGCCGAAGACGCCCGACTATGCCGGGGCGTTTCAGGACATCGGCCCGGCGGCGATCAAGCTGGGCCAGACGCTGGCAACCCGCCCCGACGTGGTCGGGGACGATGCGGCGCACAACCTGCTGTCGCTGCAGGACAGCCTGCCGCCAGTGCCCTATGCGGCGATCAAGGCCGAGATCGAACGCAGCTTTGCCAAGCCGGTAACCGAGCTGTTCGCCAGCATCGAAGAGGCGCCGATCGGCTCGGCCTCGATCGCCCAGGTCCACCGCGCGGTGACGCGTGAAGGGCGCACGGTTGCGGTCAAGGTGCTGCGCCCGGGCATCCGCGAGAAGTTTGCCGCCGACATCCAGACCTACGAGTGGGCCGCCGCGCATCTCGAGGCGCTGGGCGGAGAGGCGGCGCGGCTGCGCCCGCGGCTGGTGATCGCCAACTTCAAGCGCTGGACCCTGCGCGAACTCGACCTGCGGCGCGAGGCCGCCTCGGCCTCGGAACTGGCCGAGCTGATGCAGGCCAGCGAAGGCTACCGCGTCCCCGCGATCGACTGGGACCGCACCAACGGCCGGGTCATGACGATCGACTGGATCGACGGGATCAAGATCAACGAGACAGAGGCGCTGCGCGCCGCCGGGCACGATCTTAACGCGCTCGCCGACCATCTGGTCCTGACCTTCCTCAAGCAGGCGATCAGCCTGGGCTATTTTCATGCCGACATGCACCAGGGCAACCTGTTCGTGCAGCATGACGGGACCATCGCCGCGATCGATTTCGGGATCATGGGGCGGATCGACCGGCGGGCGCGGCTGTGGCTGGCGGAGATCCTCTATGGCCTGACCACCGGCAACTATCGCCGGGTCGCCGAGATCCATTTCGAAGCGCAGTACGTGCCGAGCTATCACTCGGTCGACGAGTTCGCCACCGCGCTGCGCGCCGTGGGCGAGCCGACCCGCGGCCGCCCGGTCAGCGAGCTGTCGGTCGGGCAAATGCTCGACAGTCTGTTCGCGATCACCCGCGAATTCGACATGCAGACCCAGCCGCACCTGCTGCTGCTGCAAAAGACCATGGTCATGGTCGAGGGCCTCGCGACCCAGCTCAATCCGCAGATCAACATGTGGGATGTCGCCGCGCCCTTCGTCCGCGAATGGATCCGCGACGAACTGGGGCCCGAGGCGGCGATCGCCGACCGGCTGCGCAAGGACGCGGAAACCTTGCTGCGCCTGCCCGACCTGGTGCGGCGGATCGAGGACAAGTTCCCGGCCAAGGGCGGCGCGCCCGAGGCCCCGCCGCTGCCAGAGGTCGAGCTGGTCTGGGATCGGCGCACGGGCGAGCGGCGCTGGCCCGGCTATCTTGTCGCCGCCATCGCCGGCGGCGCGGCGCTGTGGGCGGCGCAGGCGCTGCACTGGCTGGGCTGAGCCATGGATCTAGAAACGCTGCTGGTGCACTTCTTCGGCAGCGACGACCCGTCCAGCCTGACCGAGGCCGAGTTCGAGCGGGCCACCGAGAAGCTCAAGATCGCCTTCGGGGTCGAGCGCGAGCCGGGGCGCCGGTTCGCGCTGTGGACCCTGCTCCATGCCTTCGACCTGGCGCCGCTGCCGGCCGAGGCCTTTGCCAAGGAGCCGCAGCTGAAGGCCGCAGCCGACGAATACCTCAGCGCCGCCTTCCGCCTCGAACGGTTTGGTGACGGCGATGACTGACCCCGCGGTGCTGTTCGTCTGCCTGGGCAACATCTGCCGCTCGCCGCTGGCCGAGGCGGCGTTCCGCCACGAGGCAGAGCGGGCCGGGCTGACGGTGACCGTCGATTCCGCCGGAACCGCCGACTACCATATCGGCGAGGCACCCGATCCGCGCACGGTCCGCACCGCCGCCGGCTTCGGCATCGACATTTCCGGCTACCGCGGGCGGCAGGTCGGCGCGACGGACTTTGCCCGCTTCACCCACATCTTCGCCGCCGATCGTGCCAACCTGCGCAATCTCCGGCGGATCGCCCCGCCTGGGCACGCCGCACAGGTGGCGCTGCTGCTCGACCTGATCCCGGCGCGGGCGGGTCAGGACCTGGCCGATCCATGGTACGGCGACGAAGCCGGCTTTCTCGATACCTGGGCCGATGTCACTGCCGCAGCGCGGGCGCTGGTGGCCGCGCTGTCACAGTGAGTGGGCGGATCGCCTATTTTCACGGGATGCC
>JBJTLX010000327.1:0-4714 GCA_046063245.1 Novosphingobium sp. | reverse complement strand
ATCCCGGAGGCCAACGAGCAGACCCAGGCGGGGCTGTGGCCGAAGAACGGGTTCATGGGCGTGGAGGTAACCGGCAAGACGCTTGGCCTGATCGGGGCGGGCAACATCGGTTCGATCGTCGCCAGCCGCGCGCTGGGCCTGCGGATGAAGGTCGTCGCCTTCGACCCGTTCCTCAGCCCCGAACGCGCGATCGAGCTGGGCGTCGAGAAGGTCGAGCTGGATGATCTGCTCGCCCGCGCCGATTTCATCACGCTGCATACCCCGCTGACCGACCAGACCCGCAACATCCTGTCCCGCGAGAACCTCGCCAAGACCAGGAAGGGCGTGCGCATCGTCAACTGCGCGCGCGGCGGGCTGATCGACGAGGCGGCATTGAAGGACGCGCTCGATTCGGGCCAGGTCGCGGGCGCCGCGCTCGACGTGTTCCAGACCGAACCGGCCAAGGAATCGCCGCTGTTCGGCACCCCCGGCTTCATCTGCACCCCGCACCTTGGTGCGTCGACCAACGAAGCCCAGGTCAACGTGGCGCTGCAGGTGGCCGAACAGATCGCCGATTTCCTGGTCAACGGCGGGGTTACCAATGCGCTCAACATGCCGAGCCTCAGCGCCGAGGAAGCGCCCAAGCTCAAGCCTTACATGGCGCTGGCGCAGCGGCTGGGCAGCCTGGTCGGGCAGCTGACCACCGGCAGCCTGGCGCGGATCTCGATCCACACCGAGGGCGCTGCGGCCGAGCTTAACGCCAAGCCGATCGTCGCGGCGGTGCTCGCCGGTTTCCTGCGCACCCAGTCGGACACCGTCAACATGGTCAACGCGCCGTTCCTGGCCAAGGAGCGCGGGCTTGAAGTGCGCGAGGTCAAGACCGAGAAGGCCGGCGATTACCACACCCTGATCCGCGTTTCGGTCAAGACCGACGCGGGCGAACGTTCGGTCGCCGGTACGCTGTTCTCCAACAGCGAGCCGCGGCTGGTCGAGCTGTTCGGGATCAAGGTCGAGGCCGAGCTCGACGGCCCGATGATGTACATCGTCAACGAGGACGCCCCCGGCTTCATCGGCCGGATCGGCACCCTGCTGGGCGAAAACGCGATCAACATCGGCACCTTCAACCTCGGCCGGCGCGAAGCCGGCGGCGAAGCGGTGCTGCTGCTTTCGGTCGACGAGCCGGTGCCGGCGGAGGTGGTCGACAAGGCCCGCGCGCTGCCCGGCGTCAAGCGGGTGATGGCGCTGGGGTTCTAGAAGAAGGATTGGTTCACGCAGAGAGCGCGGAGAAGGACGAGAGAACGCAGAGGGGTCGCGAGCGCCGCAGGCACCTTTATCAAATGGACCGTTCGTCGTGACGATCCGTTGCAGAAGGGGGGCGGCTTCGCCGCAAGCGCGACATCCCTGCGCCTCCCCTTTCTTCTCTGCGTCCTTTGCGTGAACCCCCTTTTTCTTCTTCGACACCCAGCCACGACCCCGCTAAAGGCCCCGCCATGGATACCGACCGCGATCTCCTCCCCGAAGGCCTTGAGGACCGGCTGCCGCCCGCGGCGGCGGCGGCGGCGCGGGTGACGCGTGCGGTGATCGACGTGCTCGACGCGCACGGCTATGACCGGGTCCAGCCGCCGGTGATCGAGTTCGAGAAGTCGCTCGCCAGCCGCATGGCCGGGGTTCAGCCGCGGCGCATGTTCCGCTTCGTCGATCCCGCCAGTCTGCGCACCCTGGCGCTGCGCAGCGACATGACCCCGCAGCTTGGCCGGATCGCTTCGACCAGCCTGGCCGGCGCACCGCGGCCGCTGCGGATGTGCTACGGTGGGCAGGTCGTGACGATCAAGGGCGACGGGCTCGACCCGACCCGCGAACGGTTGCAGCTCGGTGCCGAACTGATCGGGCTGGAAAGCGTTGCGGCGGTGGGCGAGGTGGTCGCGGTGGCGATCGAGGCGTTGCGCCGCGCCGGGGCGCCAGGGCTGTCGGTCGATTTCACTCTGCCCGACCTGGTCGATACCCTGGCGGTCAAGGCACTGCCGCTGCCCAGCGACCGGATCGAGGCGGTCCGGCGCGAGCTTGACGCCAAGGATGCCGGCGGGCTGGTCGCCGCCGGGGGCGCGGCCTACTTGCCGCTGCTGACCGCGATCGGACCGTTCGGGACCGCGATCGAGCGGCTGGCCGAAATCGATGCCGGCGGCGCCCTTGCCGAACGCATCGCCGCGCTGCGCACCATAGCCGCGCGGCTGGGCGATGCGGCGCGGGTCACGCTCGACCCCTCGGAACGGCACGGCTTCGAATATCAGACCTGGTTCGGTTTCTCGATCTATGCCGACGGGCTGGGCGGGGTGTTGGGCCGCGGCGGCAGCTATACGATCAAGTCGCACGCGCCGGGCGGCCAGGACGAGCCGGCGGTGGGTTTCTCGCTCTATCCCGACGCGCTGATCGAGGCGCTGGCGGGGACCGAGCCGGTGCGCGATACCCTGTTTCTGCCGCTTGACCACGATCCGGTCCACGCCGCGCGGCTGCGGGCGATCGGCTGGCGCACCGTGGCGGCGCTGTGCGACAGCTGCGACGCGCGCGCGCTGGGCTGCACGCACCGGCTTGAAAACGGCGAGGCGGTCGCGATCTAAGATCAGGCTTTTTTGACTGAATCTCCCCTCCCCGGTGGGGAGGGGTTGGGGGTGGGGGTTCCACGCCCGAGAGAGCACACCCCCCGTCCCAACCCTTCCCCCACGGGGAAGGGCTTTTCAGCTCAGTCTAGGCGGCCTTGGCGGTCTGTCCGCCGCGGTCCTTGAGGATCCGGCGGGCAAGCTCTTCCTGGCCGGGCGCAAGCCGGGTGTCGACCGAGACGAACACCCGCCCGCGGCGGATCTGGCGTTCGTAGTAATTGGCCTCGCGCCCGTCGACGTCGTGGTCGGTCAGCATCTTGGCCATGGCCCCACCGGTCGCGCCGAAGATCCCGCTGAGCGAGGCGACCGAGGTCAGGCTCGAGGCAATCGCTCCGGCCGCGGCAACTGCGCCAAGGCCGGGGACAATGACCATCATCCCGATGCCGAGCAAGGCCCCGGCCAGGCCCCCGCCGGCAACCGCCGCGGCCACGCTCATCTTGCTGTGGCCTTTCCAGCTGTCATCGTCGGCGGTGGTGAAATCGCCGGCGCGGTGGAGCAGCGAGATCGATTCTTCGGGAATGCCCGCTGCGGTCAGCTCGCCAACTGCGTGCTGCGCGCTGTCCAGGCTGTCGAAGATCGTGGCGATGATGAAGTCGCGGCGCAGCGCCAGCTGGGTGCGCGCCCCGGCAAAGGCATTGGCAAAGGCATCGCGGTCTTTCGCGGTGGCAAATATCACCCGCAGCCCGGACGACTGGTGCAGCCGCGCGACCGATGGCGAGGGGCTGTCTTCGGCCATGGTGCGCAGCAGCAGGTCGATCGAGGTGCGCCGCATCTTCTGGTCGGTGCCGCGATTGATCCATTCGGTCAGTAGCGGGCGGGGATGTTCCGGGTCGAGGTAGTTCAGGGCGGAAATCTCTTCCGCCTTGATCACATATGCCGGTTCGCTGCTTGCATGGTGCCCCATGGCAAGAGTTGTAACCCAACAGGTTGCTGCAAGGCCAGCGGCTTTGCGGCGCTGTCTCGTGCGTGGACGCTACGGGCTGCGCGGCTTAACGGCGCTGGTTAACCCGCAAAGGTCGCGGCCAGCCAGGCATCGACCACCGGGGTGGCGGCATAGGCGGGATTGCCGAGCTGGCGGTTGATCTCGCCGTGGCCGGACAGCCCGGTGCCGGGAAAGTCGCGCCGTTCTACCTTCGTCCCACCCTGGCGCAGCGCGGCTTCCAGGGCCTGCGACTGCGCGATCCCGTCGGGCCGCTGGACGTGGATGATCAGAAAGCGCGGGGCATTGGGCGCGGCGGCCTGCAGCGTGGGCGACAGAGCGCGCTGCCGCGCCGGATCGCTGCCAAAGGCCTGGGCATAGGTCTGCTGCATCATCTTGGGGCCCTCGGTCATCTGCCGCGGCACGTCATAGGCCGCGCCGTCGATCGGCACGACGCCCGCCAGATCGCGGAACGACAGGCCCGCGCCGCGCAGATACTGTTCGTCGGTCCCGACCAGCGCGACCAGGTGGGCCCCGGCGCTGTGCCCCATCAGCACGACCTTGCCGCGATCGATCCCCAGCGCAGCGGCCCGGCCGAGCAGCAGCTTGAGTGCTGCGGCGACATCGGCGCCTTGCTGTTCGACTGTTGCATCCGGCACCAGCCGATAGTTGATCGAGGCATAGGCATAGCCGGCCGCGGTGTAATGCGGGGCCTTCCAGCCGCCGTCGGCGGTGTCCTTGCTGCCGCGCTTCCACCCGCCGCCGTGGACGAAGATCACCAGCGGGGCGGGCCCCTGCACATTCTGCGCCGGATAGAAATCCAGCCGCTGCAAGGGATCGCGGCCATAGGCCAGGGTCTGCTTGGTCGGGGCCGGCGGCACATCGCCGCGCTGGCCGCGCTTGGCGGCCATGCGTTCGGCCATTCGTTCGGCCAGGCGTTCGCGCAGGCTGTCCTGGCGGGCTTCGGCCACGGTGCCGGCGACCAGTGCCAGAGCGGAAAGCGCGAGAAGTGCGGTCTTGGTCATCATCTGCTCCCTTTGGCACGCAGGGTATTGACGCGGCGTTGACGGTCCAGTCGCGAATTGTCGCGGTCTGTCACAACATAATGGGGCCCTGCGCCTTGCCCTTCGCCAGCGCTTCCCCTAGGGCGCGGCACGGTTTG
>JBJTLX010000326.1:0-8342 GCA_046063245.1 Novosphingobium sp. | reverse complement strand
AGCGGCGCGGGCCGATCTGCTCATGCTCGATGACGATCGAGGAGACCATCGACTGCAGCTGCCCGTCGGCGATCGCCGGGCCGCCGGCCTTGGCCCCGGCCAGCTTGGCCGCGGCCTGCCAGCCCTTGAGCCGGGCATCCTCGCCATTGTCGCCGGTGACGTTGACCTCGACCCCGTCGATCTGGATGTCGCGGCTGGCGGCGACCGGAATGATCCCGCGGTCCCCCTCGATCTGGGCGATCAGCGCCGCCGGGCCGACCAGCACCATCGCCGCGGTCAGGCCCATGCCCAGCGCGGCCAGCAGCAGGGCAACCGGGCCAGGGCGCCGGATTCGCGCGGAAAGATGGGTCAGGGTGGGTGTCATCGGGGAAAACCGGGTGCCTTTTGCCCAAAGGATCGTGGAAATCCAAGCCGGAAAAGGCTAGGCGCGCTGGCAATGTCTGAAAACCCCCGCCCCGGCCGCTATACCTACGAACATTCCGGCGTCTCGATCGCTGCCGGAAACGCCCTGGTCAAGGCCATCGGCCCGCTGGTCAAGGCCACCGCGCGTCCGGGCGCCGATGCCGAGATCGGCGGTTTCGGCGGGTTCTTCGATCCCCGGGCCGCGGGCTTCAAGGATCCGCTGCTGGTCGCCGCCAACGACGGCGTCGGGACCAAGGTCAAGCTGGCGATCGACCATGACCGCCACGACACGATCGGGCAGGACCTGGTGGCGATGTGCGTCAACGATCTGATCGTCCAGGGCGCCGAGCCGCTGTTCTTCCTCGACTACTTCGCCACCGGCAAGTTGGAAACCGGCGTGGCCGAACGCGTTGTCGCCAGCATCGCCGAAGGCTGCAAGCTGGCCGGCTGCGCGCTGATCGGCGGCGAAACCGCCGAAATGCCCGGGATGTACGGCGCGGGCGACTATGACCTTGCTGGGTTCTGCGTCGGCGCGGTCGAACGCGGCGAGCAATTGACCGGGGACAAGGTCGCGGCGGGCGACGTGCTGCTTGGCCTGGCCTCTTCGGGGGTCCACTCCAACGGCTATTCGCTGGTCCGGCGGCTGGCGGCGGACAAGGGCTGGAAGCTCGATCGCCCGGCGCTGTTCGATGCCGACCGGCTGCTGATCGACCATCTGATCGAGCCGACGCGGATCTACGTGAAGAGCCTGCTGCCGGTGATCCGCAGCGGGCGAATCCACGCACTGGCCCATATCACCGGCGGCGGCTTGCTCGAAAACGTCCCGCGCGTGCTGCCCGAAGGCCTCCACGCCCGGATCGACGCCGGGGCCTGGACCCAGCCGCGGCTGATGGCGTTCCTGCAGGCCCAGGGCAATATCGAGCCCGAAGAAATGGCGCGCACATTCAACTGCGGGATCGGCATGGTCCTGGCGGTGCGGGCCGAGGACGCCGCGGGTGTCCAGACCGATCTCGAAACGGCGGGCGAAACCGTTCACATGATCGGCGCAATCGAGGCCGGCCCGCGCGGCTGCACCGTCCAGGGCAGCGCCGAGGACTGGTCGGCGCGCGAAGGCTGGGAGGCCGTGCATCTTGGCTGACGTCGATCCTCTCCATTTTTGGCGAATGCCACAAATGGGGAGGTGGCAGACGCCGAAGGCGGCTGACGGAGGGGTAATGGCGCAGGGGTGGAATGCCCCTCCGTCATTTGCTGCGCAAATTCCACCTCCCCAGATGTGCTTCGCAAATCTGGAGAGGATCTGATGGCCCAGCGTGCGAAAGTCGCCGTGCTGATTTCGGGCAGCGGCACCAATATGGCGGCGCTGCTCTATGCCTCGCGCGCGGCCGACTGCCCGTATGAGATCGTACTTGTCGCCTCGAACAACGCGGACGCCGGGGGCCTGAAGCTGGCCGCAGCGGAAGGGGTGCAGACTTTCGTTCTCCCGCACCAGGGCATGGCCCGCGCCGATCACGATGCCGCGATGGACGCCGCAATCCGTAACAGCGGGGCGCAGTATGTCGCGCTGGCGGGATACATGCGAATCCTGACGCCGGACTTCGTGGCGGGCTGGGAGGGCCGGATGCTCAATGTCCATCCCTCGCTGCTGCCCAAGTACACCGGGCTGCACACCCACGAGCGCGCGCTGGCGGCGGGCGACAGCCACGGCGGCTGCACCGTGCACCAGGTTACCGCCGAACTCGACGACGGCCCGGTTCTGGGCCGGACCGCGGTCGCGATCCTGCCGGGCGACACCGCCGAAACGCTGGCCGCGCGGGTCCTGATCGCCGAGCACCAGCTCTATTCGCGCTGCCTCGCCGAACTGGTCGGCCGCGGTTCTTCGCCCGACTACCTAATCGCCCAGGTGCGGGAGCGCGCGCTTGCCCTGCCCGAAGCCGACGAGGTCACCAGCCACGGCATGCCGTGCTTCGGGGTGATCAAGGGCAAGAAGTTCGCCTATGTTTCCAGCGATCACCACGGCGACGGCAAGACCGCCCTGCTGGTCAAGATCAGCGGGCCGGACGAGCAGGCCCAGCTGATCGACCTGGACGCCGCGCGCTATTACCGCCCGGCCTACTTCGGCGATGGCTGGATCGGCCTGCGGCTCGACCTGGGCGATACCGACTGGGACGCGGTGGCCGAGTGGCTGGCGCGCAGCTGGCGCAGCGTGGCGCCCAAACGGCTGACCGGGCTGATCGACGCGGCTGACGCGTTCTAGATCTCCGCCCCATCGACGATTGGCCGCGATTCGCGCGTCCCCCGGTAGCGCGCATCGGGTTCGGTCGGTCCGGGCGAGATCACCACGTGGTCGTCGTGCACTTCCAGGAGGGTCCCGACAAACGGCCAGCCGTCCATCGTGCTGACCTTGTAGCTGACCGTATCGCCAACCTTGAACGTGGCCGGGTCCAGGTTGAAGTCGAACGGGCAATTCTCGCCCTCACCGCCCATGCCGCGCATCTCGCTCTCTCCTTTGGCCGCAACATAGGACTGGATCGCGCAAAGAAAAAGCGCACATATCGCCCGCGATGCTGCACGACCTGCGTTACGTCCTGAGCTTTGTCTTCATCGCGGTCGAGCTGGCGATGGTGCTGCGCGCGCTGCTGCGCCCGCTGCGCGAGCCGGCCTCGCGGATTGCCTGGGTGCTGGCGATCCTGCTGGTCCCGGTCGGCGGGGTGGTCGCTTACCTGCTGCTGGGCGAGGCGCGGATCAGCAAGCGCCGCCGCGCCCGCTTTGCCGCGATCGAGGCGCGGCTGCCCCGCCCCGACGGCGATCCCGAGGCGGCGCGGCTGGTGCTGGCTGGCCCTCACGCCGCCCCTTTTGCCCGTGGCCGCGCGGTCAACGGACTGCCCCCGACGCTCTACAATACAGCCTCGCTGGCCGACGACGACAACGCCGCGATCGATGCGATGATCGCCGACATCGACGCTGCCCAAGGCACCGTCCACCTGTGCTTTTACATCTGGCTGGCCGACGGCAACGGGCTGAAGGTCAAGGACGCGCTGATCCGCGCCGCGCAGCGCGGGGTGCGGGTGCGGGTGCTGGCCGATGCGCTGGGATCGCGCGGCTTTCACCGCTCGCCTCACTGGCAGGACCTGCGCCATGCCGGGGTCGACGCGCGAATCGCGCTGCCGGTCGGCGGGCTGGTCTGGACCCTGATCCGTGGGCGGCTCGATCTGCGCAACCACCGCAAGGTCCTGATCGTCGACAACGCTATTGCCTGGTGCGGCAGCCAGAACCTTGCCGATCCCGAGTTCCGCATCAAGGCGCGCTTCGGCCCGTGGGTCGACCTGATGACCCGCTGGGAAGGCCCGGTAGCGCGGCATTTCCAGTTCCTCTTCGCCGGCGACTGGATGGCCGAGCACGGCGACGACGTGACCGCCCTGCTCGCCCCAGGCCCGGCCCATGCGCCCGGACTGCCGCCGGGCATCGCCGCGCAGGTGATCGGCACCGGTCCGACGCTGAGCTATGCCGCGATGACCGAGTGCTTCACCGAGCTGGTCCACGCCGCGCGGCGCGAACTGGTGATGACCACGCCCTATTTCGTGCCCGACGAACAGCTACTGTTCGCGCTGCTTTCCGCCGCGCGGCGCGGGGTGCGGGTGGTGCTGATCGTGCCGCGGCGCAACGACAGCTGGGTCGTTGCCGGGGCCAGCCGCAGCACGTACCCGGATCTGCTGCTCGCCGGGGTCGAACTCTACGAGTTCCGCCCCGGACTGCTTCATGCCAAGACCATGGTCGCCGACGGGGTGACCGCGCTGGTCGGTTCGGCCAACCTCGACCGGCGCAGCTTCGAGCTCAATTTCGAGAACAACGTGCTGTTCAGCGATCCCGCTTTCGCCGGGCAGATCCGGGCGCGGCAGGATGCCTGGCTGGCCCAGTCTGACCGGGTCACGCTGGACCGGGTCAAGAGCTTCGGCCTGCTCGAACGGCTGTGGCAAAACCTGATGGCTATGTTCGGCCCGGTGCTGTGACGATCGCCGCGCAAAAGGGCCGCCGGATTGCTCCGACGGCCCCTTGAAAGCATCCTCTGCTGGCAGCTTAGCCGACGATTTCTTCGGGCTTGAAGAAATAGGCGATCTCGATCGCCGCGTTCTCGTCGCTGTCGCTGCCGTGGACGGTGTTTTCGCCGATCGACAGGGCGTGCACCTTGCGGATCGTGCCGTCGGCGGCATCGGCCGGGTTGGTTGCGCCCATGACGTCGCGGTTGCGGGTGACGGCATCTTCGCCTTCGAGCACCTGGACGACGAACGGCTCGCTCATCATGAAATCGCACAGTTCGCCGAAGAACGGGCGTTCCTTGTGCACGGCATAGAACCCTTCGGCCTGCGCGCGGGTCATGTGAATGCGCTTCGAGGCGACGACGCGCAGGCCGGCGTCTTCCAGCATCTTGGTGACCGCGCCGGTCAGGTTGCGGCGGGTGGCGTCGGGCTTGATGATCGAAAAGGTGCGGGTAACCGCCATGGTTCTGTCCTTGTAGTGAATTGGCCTTGGAAAGCTGGCGCGCCCCTAGCGGGGAAACAGCGCGGCGGCAAGATCAGCCGGCCTTGATCCACTTGCCGTCCTCCTGCCGCCAATAGCGCCGTTCGACCCCGTCGCGCCCATCGAGGCTGCGCCAGTTCGCCCGCGCCGCTTCGATCGTGGCTTCGTCGAACAGCAGGAAGACGCGGTCGAAATCCAGCGCCTCGTCGCGCCAGACACCGTCGGCAAAGGCAACGAAGCGCGCCGCATTGGCGGGCGCGACCTTGTCGGACAGCAGGATCGGCTGGCGTGCGTCATGCGCCCCGCCCGCCTCGCCATGGGCGAGGAAGCTGTCCTTGCCTTCCCACAGGGCGGCCGCGATCCGCTGGCGCAGCGCGGCATCGCCAGCCACGACCAGCAGCCGCTGGCCGCTGTCCAGCACCTTGCCCGCGATCAGCGCCAGCACCGTTTCGGCAGGATCGCGGCTGAGCTGATAGAAATCGACCTGAGTCAAGGATTACCCCTGGAGCCGCGGCACCGGTCCGAGCAATAGCGCACCTGGTCCCAGTCGCGTTCCCATTTCTTGCGCCAGCTGAACGGCCGGTTGCAGGCGAGGCAGACCTTGCTGGGGAGGTCCGCCTTGCGCCGCATCCGCGCCATGGCTCAGCCTTCGAGGTTGTCGCGCACGAACCGGTCGAGCACGCGCACCCCGTAGCCGGTCGCGCCCTTGTCCCAGGTCGCGCCCGGCTTCGATGCCCAGACCATCCCGGCGATGTCGAGATGCGCCCAGGGGCGATCCTTGTCGACGAAGCGCTGGATGAACTGCGCCGCGGTGATCGATCCGCCCTCGCGCGGGCCGACGTTCTTCATGTCGGCGATCGGGCTGTCGATCAGCTTGTCGTAGGCCGGGCCCATCGGCATCCGCCACAGCCGGTCGCCGCTGGCATCGCCCGCGGCGATCAGCTTGGCGGCCAGGCCATCGTCGTTGGCGAAGATCCCGCCGTGCTCGTTGCCCAGCGAGATGATCATCGCCCCGGTCAGCGTGGCGAGGTCGACCACCGCAGCCGGATTGTATTCCTGCTGGGTCCAGGTGATCGCGTCGCACAGCACCAGCCGCCCTTCGGCGTCGGTGTTGATCACTTCGATGGTCTGGCCCGACATCGAGGTGACGACGTCGCCGGGGCGCTGCGCCTTGCCGTCGGGCATGTTCTCGACCAGGCCGCAAATGCCGACGACATTGGCCTTGGCCCCGCGCCGCGCCAGCGCCAGCATCGCGCCCGCAACCGCGCCGGCGCCGCCCATGTCCCACTTCATGTCTTCCATCCCGGCGGCCGGCTTGAGGCTGATCCCGCCGGTGTCGAAGGTCACGCCCTTGCCGACGAAAGCGGTGGGTCGGTCGCCCGCCTTGCCGCCGTTCCATTCCAGCGCCAGGATCCGCGCCGGGCGGACCGAGCCTTGCGCCACGCCCAGCAGCGCGCCCATGCCGAGCGCAGACATTTCCACATCGTCAAGCACCCGGAGCTTGATCCCGGTGCCCTCCAGCCGCGCGGTAACGCGCGCCACGAAGCTTTCGGGATAGATCACGTTGGCCGGTTCGGTAACCAGTTCGCGGGTCAGTTCGACCCCGTCGGCCAGCGCGGCTTCGACCGCCCAGGCCGCCTCGCTGCCGTCTGGCGCTCCGACCACGTTGACCTGGGCCAGCGTGGCCTTCTGTTCTTCGGGCAGCCGCGTGCGATAGAGATCGAAGCGCCAGGCGCGCAGCCGCAGGCCGAGCAGGACCGCCGCCACTTCCGCCGATGACAGCGTGCTGCCGGTCAGGTCGAGGTTAAGCGCGGTCTCGCCCGAAGCGCCGTATTTGGCGGCCAGCGCCGCGCCGGCCTTTTCCAGTGCCGCGAGCCGATCGCGACCGCTCTTGTCTCCGGCGCCCGCCAGGGCAAGGCGGGTAACGCCTTCGCCGCGGGCAACGAAGCCTTCGAAGATCTGCCCGGTCTTGCCGCTGAACCGCGAGGCCCGCGCCCCTTCGACCAGTGCCGCTTCAAGATCGGACGGCAGGGCATCCTGATCGACGATGCGGGCCACCGGCCCGGCAGCAACGGCAGAGGTAAACGCGATCTTCATAGGGGCTCCAGGGGCAGTTCGGGCCTTGCGGCAGAGCGTTAAGGCAATTGGTTGGCGTGGATTGCAGTTATGCGCGGGCAGTGCGATAGGCAAGCCATGCTCCCTCCCGCGCAGCCGCGGCTGCCCCGCTTTGTTATGGCCTGTAGCGACTGGCGCCTTGGTGCAGCGGCAATGGCGCTGACGCTGCTGGCCAGCCCGGATGCGGCGCGGGCCCAGGACACCGCGGCCGAACCGCCGGCCGCGCAGCCTGCCCTTGCGGTAACGGGCGACAGCGGCCCGATCGAGTTCGAGGCCGACGGTGTCAGCTATGACAGCAACGGCGACACCGCCACCGCCTTTGGCAATGTCGTGCTGCGCCGCGGCGATCAGTCGATGCGCGCCGATCAGGTGGTGTGGAACCGCAAGACCGGCAGGATCCTGGCCACAGGCAACATCCGCTTCGTCGATCCCGACGGCAACCAGCTGTTTTCCGAATCGCTGGAACTGACCGACGAATTCAAGACCGGGGCGATGGACAACATGCTGCTGGCGCTGCGCGAAGGCGGGCGGCTGGCCGCGCTGAAGGGAGAGCGCGGCGCGGATGGCCGGATCTACCTGACCAACGCCGCCTACAGCGCCTGCGCGGTCGAAGACAGCGCCGGCTGCCCCAAGCAACCAAGCTGGCGGATCACCTCGCAGCGGGTGATCTATGACCCCGAAAAGAAGCAGGTGCGCTTTACCGGCGCGCGGCTCGAACTGTTCGGGGCCAAGTTGTTTCCGCTACCGGGGCTGGTGCTGGCGACCGACGGTCGCCCGATCAACGGCCTGCTGATCCCCGACGTGCGCTATTCGACCTCGAACGGGATCGAGCTGGTCAATACCTGGTACCAGCGGCTTGCCCCGAACAAGGATCTGGCGCTGTCGGGCTATGTCTATACCAAGGCGGCGCCGATGGTGTCGGGGACCTATCGCCAGCTGGCCAGCAAGGGCGCGTTCCAGATCACCGGCTATGCCACCTATGGCTCGCGCATTCCGATCGGCAGCACCGCCACCACCAGCCAGAAGGACTTTCGCGGCTATTTCGCGGCCAACGGCAAGTTCCAGTTCGACCCCTACTGGAGCCTGACCTTCTCGGGCCGCGTCGCGTCCGACCGCACGTTCCTGCGCCGCTACGACATCAGCCGCGACGATCGGCTGCGCTCGATGGTCGACCTCGAGAGGATCGACGACAAGAGCTACCTGTCGCTGGCCGGATGGGCCACCCAGACGCTGCGCGTGGGCGACAGCCAGGGCCAGGTTCCGGTGGCGCTGCCGGTGCTCGACTATCGCCGGCGGCTGGCCGATCCGGT
>JBJTLX010000325.1:0-3876 GCA_046063245.1 Novosphingobium sp. | reverse complement strand
CCACCCGTTCATGGTACCCTGTGGGTGGTCGGGCCGGGGGAGCGGGCCGGTGTTGCACGCCGGTCGCGGACGCGACTGGCGACTATCTCAATACTGCCGGATGACGGCGAGGAAGGCCTCGCCGTAGGCCTCCAGCTTGCGCGCGCCGACCCCGCCAACCTCGCCCAGCGCGGCCAGGCTGGCGGGGAGGCCAGCCGCCATTTCGCGCAGCGTCGCGTCGTGGAAGATGACATAGGGCGGAACCCCGCCGTCTGCCGCCAGATCACGGCGCAGCGCGCGCAGCGCGTCGAACAGCGGATCGCCGACCGGGTTGATCACATCGCCGCGCCCGCGCCGGGTACGGCTGCGCTCGCGCTTGGGGGCCAGCACGATCTGCACCGGCACCTCGCCCTTCAGCATCGCCCGCGCCGCGCCGCCCAGCGCCAGGCCGCCATGCTCGGTCGGCACCAGCACGCCGCGGGCCTGCAGCGCGCGGGCAAGCGGGCGAAGCAGCGGCGCTTCATCGGCGGGGACAATGCCGAACACGCTGAGCTGGTCGTGCCCGCGCTGGGTCACGCGCTCGTCGGCCACGCCGGTCAGGACCTTCTCGATATGGCCGAAGCCGAAGCTCTGCCCGGTGCGATAGACCGCCGACAACAGCTTTTGCGCCAGCTGCCCGGCATCGACCACGCCCGGCGCATCGAGGCAATTATCGCAGTTGCCGCACTGCGCCGGCGGGTCCTCGCCGAAATGGCGCAGCAGCACCGCGCGGCGGCATTCACCGGTTTCGACCAGCGCGGCCAGGACATCGAGCCGGGCGCGTTCGCCGGCCTGGCGGTGCGGCTCGACCTCGCCCAGGCGCTGGCGGGCGCGGGCAAAATCTTCGGCTCCCCACAGCATCAGCGCCAGCGCCGGATCACCGTCGCGCCCGGCGCGGCCGGTTTCCTGGTAATAGCCTTCGATCGACTTGGGGATCCCGGCGTGTGCGACAAAGCGCACGTCGGGCTTGTCGATGCCCATGCCGAAGGCGACTGTCGCGACCATCACCATGTCCTCGCTGGCGACGAACGCGGCCTGGTTAGCGCTGCGCACCTGCGGGTCGAGCCCGGCGTGATAGGGCCGAACCGCCCGGCCGGTTGCCGCCGCCAGCTTTTCGGCCAGCTCCTCCACCTTCTTGCGGGTCGGGGCATAGACGATCCCCGGCCCCGGCTGCTCCATCAGCAGCGCGCGCAATTGCTGCAGCCCGCCGTCGCGCGGGCGAATCGCATAGCGAATGTTGGGGCGGTCGAACCCGGCAACGATCAGACCGTCCTCGGCGATCCCCAGCTGCGCCAGGATGTCGGCGCGGGTGTGGGCATCGGCGGTGGCGGTCAGGGCAAGGCGCGGAACGTGCGGAAAGGCGTCCATCAGCGGGCGCAGCATCCGGTAGTCGGGGCGGAAATCGTGGCCCCATTCGGAGACGCAGTGGGCCTCGTCGATCGCGAACAGGCTGACCTCGGCCTTGGACAGCAGCTCGCGGAAATGGCCCTGGCTGGCGCGTTCGGGGGCGACGTAGAGCAGGTCGAGATCGCCGCCGCGAAAGCGCTCGATCGCCGCCGCGCGGTAGTCCTCGCTGTCGGCGCTGGTCAGGCTGGCGGCGCGGATGCCGTTGGCCTCGGCGCTGCGCAGCTGGTCGTGCATCAGCGCGATCAGCGGCGATACCACCACGCAGGTCCCCGGCATGACCACCGCGGGGAGTTGATAGGTCAGGCTCTTGCCCGCCCCAGTCGGCATCACGGCCAGGGTCGATTGCCCGGCCAGCACGCGGTCGACCACGCGGCTCTGCACCCCGCGAAACGCGGAAAAGCCGAAGACGGCGTGAAGCTGATCGAGCAGGGCGGGCGCGGACACGTGCCAGCGCCTAGCCTGCCCCCGCTATTTGCGGAAGGCCGCGGGGCCCGCTCTCTCCACAATTACCGCCTGGATAACCGGCCTAGGCGAAGACGTCGGTCAGGTCGCCCGAAGTTACGCCTTCCTTGGCCAGGCGGCAGTCGAGATAGATCGAGGCCAGCAGCGCATTGAGGAACATGCCTACGACCCAGCCATAGGCCGCGCTGAACAGGTAGAACAGCGGCGACAGGGCCTGTCCGCTGAGCAGCGTGGTCGAAGCGCCGAGCATCGCCCCGCCGAACAGCACCATCGGAATGTAGATGATGATCAGCGCGACGATCAGCGTGCCGAAAATGGTCCAGCGATAGCCCTTGGTCAGCGCCCGGCTGCGCCCGAAACTGGCGATCACGCCCTGGCCTTCGGCAACCAGCGCCGGCAGCGAGGCGCTCCACATCGTGATCAGGATCAGCCCCGGCACAATCAGCAGGATCCAGCCCAGCCCGACCCCGAGGATCCACAGGATCAACAGGCCCAGCCCGGGCAGGAAGGTGGAAAAGCCGAACGCGAAGCATTCACCGATCGACACCGGCGCCTTGCGCTCGACCGCCAGGAAGCCGTGGATCGATCCGGTGTAGACGATCACCCCCAGGACCAGTCCGACGATAATCGTCAGCCAGTACCACAGCGAGGAGAACATCGCGGTGGGTTCCACCAGTCCGGCCGCCGCCTGCTGCTGGAACTCGCCCGCTATCTGGCCTTGCAGGACGAATGACGAAGCCGTGCTGACGATCTGGATGATCAGCATGAAGACGCCGACCGTCGGCAGCCCATCGCGGACCAGGCCGAAGGTGCGCGACAGCGTGCGCCCGAAACTGAAGCTTTCCATGACCGCGTGCCCCTCTCGTGGTTATTCGGGCGAGAAGCTAACGCGGCAAAATTAGAAATCTAGTCCAGGTTGGGCCTTAGCCACCGTTCTGCCACGCCTTCTTCGATTTGCCGCCGCGCCGCATAGTCGGCCAGCTGGTCGCGGCCGATCCGCGCGACGCCGAAATATTCGGCCTGCGGGTGCGCGAAATAGAAGCCCGATACGGCCGCTGTGGGCCACATCGCGAAACTCTCGGTCAGGGTCAGGCCGGTCCGCGCCTCGGCCTCGAGCAGGTCGAACAGCACCGGCTTCAAGGAGTGGTCGGGGCAGGCGGGATAGCCCGGGGCGGGGCGGATGCCGCGGTACTGTTCGCGGATCAGCGCCTCGTTGGTCAGCTGTTCGCCGGGGGCATAGCCCCACAGCGTGGTCCGCACGTGCTGGTGAACCCGCTCGGCCAGGGCCTCGGCGAAGCGGTCGGCGAGGGCTTTGAGCAGGATGTCCGAATAGTCGTCATGCCCGGCGCGGAAGCGTTCGAGGTGCGGCTCGATCCCGTGGATGCCCACGGCAAAACCACCGATCCAGTCGCCGTCGGGATCGATGAAGTCGGCCAGGCAATAGTTCGCGCGGTCGCGGCTCTTGCGGATCTGCTGGCGCAGGAATGGCAGCCGCACCGGCGGTACGTTGCCTTCGAGGTGCAGCAGCACGTCATCGTCCTCGCGCGCGCAGGGCCAGAACCCGGCGACGCCCTTGGCGGTCAGCCACTTCTCCGCGACGATCTTGTCGAGCATCGCCAGGGCATCGGCGTGGAGTGCGCGGGCGCTTTCGCCGACCACCTCGTCGTCGAGGATCGCCGGATAGGTACCGGCCAGTTCCCACGCGCGGAAGAACGGGGTCCAGTCGAAGCAGGCCACCAGGTCGGCCAGGTCCCAGTCGGGAAAGCTGTGCAGTCCGGGCTGTTCTGGCGGCATCGGTTTGTCGCTGAAATCGGCCTTAAAGGCGTTGGCGCGGGCGTCCTCGAGGCTGAGCAGGATCGAGGGATCCTTGCCGGCCCGGACATCGCGGACGTGCTGATATTCCTCGGCCGTCGCCGTGATGAACGGCTGCGCCTGGGTGTCGGACAAGAGCTGGCTCGCCACGCCCACGGCGCGGCTGGCGTCAAGCAC
>JBJTLX010000324.1:0-2894 GCA_046063245.1 Novosphingobium sp. | reverse complement strand
CTGATCACCATGCACCCGATGCTGTTCGATCTGATCGCGGTCTGCGCGCGGCACAAGGTCAGCCATGTCGTGCTGGCCGGCGGGATCCCGCCCAAGGGCAGCGTCGAGGCGATCAAGGAATTTGGCGGCAAGGTGCTGGTCTTCGCTCCCACCCTGGCACTGGCGAAAAAGCTGCTGCGCAGCGGCGCCGACGCGCTGGTGATCGAGGGCAGCGAGGCCGGCGGCCACATCGGCCCGGTCGCCACATCGGTGCTGGCGCAGGAATTTCTGCCCGAGCTGGCCGAAGACCACGTGGTCTTCGTCGCCGGCGGGATCGGCCACGGCGACATGATCGCCGCTTACTTGGAGATGGGCGCATCGGGCGTGCAGCTGGGCACGGCCTTTGCCTGCGCCAGCGAATCGATCGCTCACCCGCTGTTCAAGAAGGCCTTCTTCCGCGCCAATGCACGCGATGCGGTCGCCTCGGTCCAGGTCGATCCGCGGCTGCCGGTGATCCCGGTCCGCGCGCTCAAGAACAAGGGCACCGAAGAGTTTACCGCCAAGCAGCGCGAGGTTGCCCAGCTGCTCGACGAAGGCAAGGTCGACATGGGCGAAGCCCAGCTGCAGATCGAACACTTCTGGGCCGGCGCGCTGCGCCGCGCGGTGATCGACGGCGACGTCGAGAACGGCAGCCTGATGGCCGGGCAATCGGTTGGCATGGTCAATGCCGAGGAACCGGTGACGACGATCATGGGCCGCCTGATGGACCAGAGCGAGACGGCGCTGGCGCGGTAGGAGCGAGGATCATGCGGGTGAATGCGCTCGATCACGTCAATGTGATCACCGACCGGATGGACGAGACCGCCGCATTCTACTCCGCCGTTCTCGGCCTGGAGCAGCGCGACGGTCCACCGCCACTGCCCGCGCGGCTCGTGCAATGGATGCACGACGATCAGGGCCGCGCGCTGATCCACATCAATCACACCGAATGCCCGCGCGACTTCGACCGCGAAGTGTCTCCCGGTGCGCCGACCGGGGCGATCCACCACATCGCATTCAATTGCTCGGGCTTTGACGGACTGATCGAACGGCTCGATGCCAAAGAGGTGGCGCGCCAGGTCAACCGGATCGATGCGATCGGCCTGCGCCAGGTGTTCGTGACCGATCCCAACAACGTAGTGCTTGAGCTCAACTTCTTCGCCGACTGACCGGCCCGAGTTTCGACAAAAATGGGCCGGAACCTTGCGGCTCCGGCCCGTTAGTTTGACGTTCGCAGGAGGAACGTGGGTTGGCGGGATCGGGGGAGGAGAGGAGGAACCCAACCCCGCCAAGCTCGGGTAACTCAGTAGTTGTAGGCGCGCTCGCCGTGCTCGTTGATGTCGAGCCCTTCGCGCTCTGCTTCCTCGGTGGGACGCAGGCCGATGGTGTACTTGAGCGCCAGCAGCAGGACCGTCGACATGCCGCCCGACCAGACCAGGGTGGTCACGATCGCGATCAGCTGCGACTTCAGCTGGCCCATCGTGTCCCAGGCACCGGGGACGGCGGGGAAGACCGTGTAGTCGATCCAGCCCTGCCCGCCGAGCGCCGGGTTGGCGACGATCCCGGTGGCGATCGCCCCGGTGATCCCGCCGATGCAGTGCACCCCGAAAACGTCAAGGGTATCGTCGTACTTGAACTTGTTCTTCACCGTCGAGACAAAGAAGAAGCAGATCGGCGAAACGATCAGGCCGAGCACGATCGAGGTCATCGGCGCGCCGAAGCCCGAGGCCGGGGTGATCGCGACCAGTCCGGCCACCGCACCCGACGCTGCACCCAGCATCGACGGCTTCTTGTGGACGATCTGTTCGATCACCGCACAGCTGACCGCTGCGGCGCAGGTTGCCAGCATGGTGTTGACGAAGGCCACCGCGGCCACGCCGTTCGATTCAAGGTTCGAGCCCGCGTTGAAGCCGAACCAGCCGACCCACAGCAGGCTGGCGCCGATCATGGTCATGGTCAGCGAGTGCGGCGGGGTGGCTTCCTTGCCGAAGCCGAGCCGCTTGCCGACCACGAGGCAGCCGACCAGACCGGCGATCCCGGCATTGATGTGGACCACGGTGCCGCCCGCGAAATCGAGCGCGCCCTTGCCGAACAGGAAACCGACGTCGGTCGGGGCATCGGCGAGGAAGTCCGGTCCGGCCCAGTACCACACCATGTGCGCGATCGGGTAATAGACCAGGATCGACCACAGCACGGTGAAGATCATCAAGGGCGTGAACTTGATCCGTTCCGCGAACGACCCGATGAACAGCGCCGGCGTGATCATGGCGAAGGTCATCTGGAAGACGAAATAGGTCAGTTCGGGGATGTAGACGTTGTTCGAGAAGGTCGCGGCATAAGTGCCGCTGGTCACCCCGGCCATCAGCGCCTTGGATAGGCCGCCAATGAACGGACCGCCGCTGGTGAAGGCCAGCGAATAACCGACCACGGCCCACAGCAGCCCGGTGACCGAGACGATCATGAACACCTGCATCAGCACGCTGAGCATGTTCTTGGTGCGGACCAGACCGCCATAGAACAGCGCGAGGCCGGGCACGCTCATCATCAGCACCAGCACCGACGAGATCATCATCCAGGTGGTGTCGCCCTTGTCGACCATGGTGGCCATCTGTTCGACGCTCGGCGCCTTGATCGGACCCGCCGCGGCGGCGTCCTGCGCGAAAGCGGCCGTGGCGGTCAGGAGGCTGGCTCCCGTCACGCCCAGGCCGCAAAGAAGTTTGCGGATCATTGGGAAGTCCCCCTTGTAGCGCGCGCCCATCACAGCGCGGTATCCCCGGTTTCGCCGGTGCGGATGCGGGTGGCAGAAGCGAGATCGAGCACGAAGACCTTGCCGTCGCCGATCGCTTCGGTGCTGGCGCTCTGCTGGATGGTTTCGA
>JBJTLX010000323.1:0-12343 GCA_046063245.1 Novosphingobium sp. | reverse complement strand
GCCGCCGATCACCACGGTGACCACGCCGCCGCCGGTTGCCCCGGTCGTGCCGATCATCGCCCCGCCGGCACCGGTTCCGGCCCCGCCGCCCCCGCCGCCGCGGTTCCAGCCCAAGAGCGCGCAGCCCAAGGGCGCGCCCGGCAACTGGGCCAACGCCAACGACTATCCTTCGGGGCCGCTGCGCCGCGAAGAAGAAGGCGTCACCCGGTTCCGCGTCACTGTGGGTCCCGATGGCCGCGTGACCTCGTGCGATGTCACCGGATCGAGCGGATCGGGCGAACTCGATTCGACCACCTGCTCGCTGATCACCCGCCGCGGACGTTTCAATCCGGCCACGGACGGGGAAGGCAACCCGGTGGCGGGCGCCTGGTCCAGCTCGGTGCGCTGGCAGATTCCGAAGGATTGATTTTTCGCTGCTGCGGCACCCCGCCGGGTGTCGCGGCAAACCCTTGGTTTTGATTTCTAATTATTTCTCTTGAGAGGACTATCGCATGGTTTTTGAACTTCTCGCCGCTGCAGCCAACGCGGCCCCGCAGAACAAGTTCGGCATTGGGGAAATGATGTTCCCGGATGGCAAGCCGAACTGGATCGCTCTGGCGGTTGCCGCCATCCTGGCGATCATGTCGTTCGGTTCGTTCTTCATCCTGTTCACCAAGTGGGCCGACCAGAAGCGCATCCTGAACCAGTACAGCGACCTGCGCAGCTCGTTCTGGCGCGCCCCGACGCTCAAGGAAGGCGCCGCCAAGCTCGAGAAGAACAGCGCCTGGCGCCAGATCGTCGATGACGGCATCGCCGCCGAAGAAGCCCACGGCAAGATGGCCGACGCGATGGAAGCCCATGACTGGCTGCACGGATCGCTGGCCCGCTCGGAAGCGTCGGTCAATGCCCGCCTCGCTTCGGGCCTGCCGTTCCTCGCCACCGTCGGCGCGACCTCGCCGTTCATCGGTCTGTTCGGTACCGTGGTCGGGATCTACCGCGCGCTGATCGCCATCGGTATCGCCGGTTCGGCCTCGATCGACAAGGTCGCCGGCCCGGTCGGTGAAGCGCTGATCATGACCGCGGTCGGTCTGCTCGTCGCGGTTCCCGCGGTGCTCGCCTACAACTATCTGCAGGCCCGCAACAAGCGCATCGCCGAGCTGCTTTCGGGCTTCTCGACCGACGTGCTGGCCTACATCAACTCGCGCGGCGCGGTGCGTCCGGCGGTTGGTGCGGCACCTGCTGCCAAGCCGGCCGCTGCTGCGGCCCCGGCTGCCAAGGCGTAAGCAAAATGCCCGGGCCGCGGCGGGAGCAACCCCGCCCGGCCCAGGGTTTCCGCCGGGACCGACCCCTGCCTGCAGGCGCGATCCCGGTCCGGTAACGCTAGAATAGGATGTAACACATGGCAGTGTCAGTTGGCGACGCCGGCGGCGAAGAAAGGCCGATGTCGGACATCAACACCACGCCCCTGGTGGACGTGATGCTGGTGCTTCTGATCATCTTCCTGATCGCGGTTCCGATCGCGATCCAGACGATCCAGAAGCTGAAGATCCCGATCATGGTGTCGCAGGAATCGAAGGACAAGGTCGAGAACCTCCTGCTCACGGTCAGCACGACCGATTCGGCGGGACGTTCGGCCGGCGATCCCGGTTTCGAAGGGGCCTCGCTGGGCGGTGAATGCCGGATCTATTTCAACAACATCACGCCGGTCGATTCGAACGAACTGCGGGACATGGCGTTCAAGCGGCTCGACAACATCGTCAAGCGTGCGGGCGGACCCGAAGCGCTGCGCGACAACCCCGAAATGGTGCCGCAGGTCCACATCCGCGGCGACCAGGCCGCGCCGTGGCGGTGCATCGCCGGTGCGGTCTACAACGTGCAGATCTCGGGCTACCCGACCGTTGGCTTCATCTCGACACCGGTCGATCCGAACGGCTGATGCCAATCGGCCCTTACCTTTTGGAGTATCCCACCATGGCAATGTCAGGCGGCAAGGACGATGGCTCGCCGATGATGGAAATGAACACGACGCCGCTGATCGACGTCATGCTCGTTCTGCTCATCATGTTCATCATCACCATCCCGGTGGCCACCCACGCGGTCAGCATCGACCTGCCCAACCCGTCGGCCCCGCCGCCGGACACGATCATCAAGCGCGACAAGAACAAGGTCGTGGTGATGCCCGACAGCTCGATCCTGTGGAACGCCACGCCGATGAACGAAAGCCAGCTGCTCGGCGCTCTGCAATCGACCCTGGCGATCAAGCCGGAGCCCGAGTTGCAGTTCCAGCCCGATCCGCAGGCACCCTATGATACCACCGCCAAGGTGCTGAATATCATCAAGGGTTCGGGCGTGACCGCGTTCGGCTTCGTCGGCAACGAACAGTTCTCGGAATTCGGTAGAGCGCCCGGTACGGCCAAGCCGAACTAACCGCGCAGATCCAGCAAGAGACGATTGAGGGGGCGGAGCGATCCGCCCCCTTTTCGTTGGCGCAGCGGCGCGGCCGATCATTGCGCTTGACCTTCGCTATTGATGATATATTGTCACCTTCATCGACATGGAGGTTGTCATGGCCACACTGACCTTGCCAAGCAGCACCCCGCTTGCAGAGATCAACACCACGCCGCTGATCGACGTCCTGCTGGTACTGCTGATCATGATGATCATGTCGGTGCCGATCGCTGCCAACGTCGTGCCGGTCGACCTGCCGCGCCCCGGACCCGGCACCCCGGTTGCACCGATTCGCCCCGAAAACCTGCTGACAGTCACCCCGCAGGGCGCGATGCTGTGGAACGGCAGTACAATCGACGAACCGCGCCTGGCCGCCACCCTGCATGCATTGACCGCGCTGCGGCCCGAGCCGCTGGTCAAGCTCCAACCCGATGCCGGCGCGCCCTATGGCGTTTCGGCCCGGGTGATCCGCATGGTCAAGTATTCGGGACTGACCAGCTTCGCCTTCGTCGGTAACGAGCGCTACGCCGAATTCGGCAAGGCAGCGCGCTAGCACGTCATTCGGTTTCCTCGACCGGATCAAGGCGCATCGCCGCCCCGGCCAGCCCTTCGGCTTCGAGCAGCAGCTCGTCGTCGGCCGCGCCTTGCGGCATGGCTTCGCGCCCGATCATCACCAGCACCGGCACCGCCAGCGGGCTGACCCGGTCGAGCGTGACGTGGACCAGCACCGACTTGGCGCGGTCGAGCACCCCGGCCAGCCGGTCGATGTCGGTCATCCGCGCCCGGGCATCGGCCCAGGCGGCGCGCAGCAGGACATGGTCGGGCTCATACTTGCGCAGCACGTCGTAGATCAGGTCGGTCGAAAAGGTCACCTGCTTGCCGGTCTTGCGTTTTCCCGGATGCTGCCGCTCAACCAGCCCGGCGATCACCGCAACCTCCTTGAAGGCGCGGCGCAGCAGATAGCTGCCCTCGACCCACTGGGCGAACTCGTCGTGCAGGATCTCGGACGCAAGCAGGCGCGCCGGGTCGGTCACCGGGCGCAGACCCCAGACCGCCAGGGCATAGTCGTTGGCGACGAACCCCAGCGGCGCCAGCCCCTGTGCCTCCATCCGCCGCGTCACCAGCATCCCCAGCGACTGGTTCGCCGGCCAGCCTTCGAAGGTGTAGATCACCGCATAGTGGCGCTGCTCGTGCGGGAAGCTCTCGACCAGCAGGGTTCCCGGCGCGGGCAGCTGGCTGCGCCAGTCCTGCACTTCCAGCCATTCGCGCACATCGTCGGGAAACCGCGCCCACCCCGCACGGTCGGCAAGCAGGGCCTGGACCCGCTGCGACAAATGCGTGGTCAGCGGCAGGCGCTGGCCCATGTAGCTGGGGATCTGCCCGGTCTTCTTGGCGGCGCGGACCAGCATCTCGGTCTCGCGCAAAGCCTCGACCTCGAGATCGAGCCCGGCAAAGCGGAAGGTCGCACCGGGCGCCAGGCTGGCGGCGAAGCCCTCCTCGACCCGGCCGAGCGAGCGTCCGTTGCGAAAGCGTACGTCGATCGTCTCGCTATCGACAATGATCCCGGCGTTGAGCCGGTAGCGCGCGGCGTGCTCGGGATGGGTTAGACGCCAAAGGCCATCGCGATCACGCACGATGCGCTGGAAGCGGTCATAGGCCTTGAGCGCATAGCCCCCGGTGGCGACGAAATGCAGCACCCGCTCCCACGTCGCGCCATCGACCCCGGCATAGGGCAGCGCCGATTGCACCTCGCGCAACAAGGCGTCGCCGTCGAACGGTCCGGCGCAGGCCCGGCCCATGACGTGCTGGGCGAGGACGTCGAGCCCGCCGGGGCGAAAATCCTCGCCGTCGCGCTGGCCCTCCTCGACCGCCTGAAGCGCCGCCAGTGCCTCGAGAAACTCGAAGCGGTTGCCGGGGGCAAGCAGCGCGCGGCTGGGCTGGTCGAGCCGGTGGTTGGCGCGCCCGATCCGCTGGAGCAGCCGCGACGACCCCTTGGGCGCGCCCATCTGCACCACCAGGTCGACATCGCCCCAGTCGACTCCCAGATCGAGGCTGGCGGTGGCGACCAGCGCGCGCAGCTCGCCCCGCGCCATCGCCCCTTCGACCTTGCGCCGCGCCTCCTTCGACAAGGACCCGTGATGGATCCCGATCGGCAGCTTGTCCTCATTGGCATCCCACAACTGCTGGAAGATCAGCTCGGCCAGAAAGCGCGTGTTGCAGAACACCAGCGTGGTGCGGTTGGCGCGGATCGCGTCGTAGAGCTGCGGCACCGCCCAGGTCGCGGCGTGGCCGCCCAACGGCACGCGGGCGTCTTCGGGCAGCAGCACTTCCAGTTCGGGCGGCGCGCCCGGCTCGCCTTCGACCAGCGCCACGCTGTCGAGCTCTGCCCACGGGGCCAGCCAGGCGCGGAACTGGTCGGGATCGGCAACGGTGGCGGACAGCGCGACGCGCTGCAGACCCGGCGCCAGCGTCTGCAGCCGCGACAGCGCCAGCGATAGCAGATCGCCGCGCTTGCCGGTGGCAAAGGCGTGGACCTCGTCGATCACGATCCGTTTGAGCGTGGCGAACAGCGTCTCCGCCTCGGGATAGGACAGCAGCAGCGAGAGCGACTCGGGCGTGGTCAGCAGCACGTGCGGCGGGCGGGCGCGCTGCCGCGCCTTGCGCTCTGACGGGGTATCGCCGCTGCGGGTCTCGATCCGGATCGGCAGGTCCAGTTCCGCCACCGGGGTGAGGAGGTTGCGCTGCACGTCGTGCGCCAGCGCCTTGAGCGGCGAGACGTAGAGCGTGTGCAGGCCGTCGGGCGGGGCCGCCCCGCCGAGCCGCGAGGGACAGAAATCGGCCAGCGTCGGCAGGAACCCGGCCAGGGTCTTGCCCGCGCCGGTATCGGCGACCAGCAGCGCGTGGCGGCCGCTGGCGGCAACCGTCAGCATCTCGTGCTGGTGGCGGCGCACCCGCCAGCCGCGTGTGCCAAACCATTGGGCAAGCTCGATAGTTAGATTCGGATCCGTCACCGGGGTGTTCCGGTGCGGTCGATACTGGTCAGAATGGCCCGGATCATGGTAAACACGTCATACACGCGATAACGAATAACGCGCGCATCGGGTTGCAACCAGCCCCGGGATTGTCCCGGCAGGAGTGACGCAGCCATGCACCTCGTCAAGTTCGAGACCCAGGGCGAAAGCCAGACCGCGATGGTCAATCCGCAGCAGGTCGCCTACATCGCCGAAGGGCTTTACGGCACTTCGATCCACTTCGCCTCGGGCGAATACGTCATCTGCCACGGCGAGCTTGACGATATTGCCAAGCGGCTCAGCGAGGGCGGCGGGGGCGAGAGCTACCTGATCGCGACCAAGGCACCCTCGCCCGCCTGATTGGCGCTTTGCGCCGGGCGTCACCAGTGCCATCAGGGCAGCGATGAACAGTGCGGCATCATTCGCCTGGGATCAGCTGCAAGGCGTCGGCCTGGCGCTGGCATTGGGCCTGCTGGTCGGCGTGCAGCGCGGCTGGGCGCTGCGCGGCGAGCCGGCAGGCAGCCGCTTTGCCGGGATCCGCACCTACGGCCTGCTGGGCCTGGCCGGGGGCATGGCCGGCGCGCTGCAAAGCCGTGCCGCGCCGGTGGCCGCGATGCTGCTGCTGGCCGCGGCGGCGCTGGTCGTGCTGGGGTATTGGCGCTCGACCGAGCACCAACCCTCGATCAGCGGCACCGCCAGCATCGCCGGACTGATCACGCTGGCGGCGGGCTACATGGCCGGGCTCGGCGCCTTCGCCCTGGCCAGCGCGGTGACCGGGATGACCGTGCTGCTGCTGGCCATGCGCCGCCAGCTGCACCATGTCCTGCGCCATATCGACGAGGCGGAGATCGCCGCGATCGCGCGCTTTGCCCTGATCGCGCTGGTGATCCTGCCACTGCTGCCCGACACCCCAATGGGCCCCTATGGCGCCTGGCGTCCGCGGCAATTGTGGCTGGTGGTGGTGCTGGTCTCTGGCTTTTCCTTTGCCGGCTATGTCGGCGCAAAATGGCTCGGCGCAACCCGCGGCGTGCTGGCGACGGCGGCAGCGGGATCGATGGTTTCGTCGACCGCGGTGACCGCGTCGCTGGCCGGCAAGCTGCGCGACGATGCCGCCGACCGGACGATCGCCAATGCCGGGATCGCGCTCGCCTCGGCGGTGATGTTCGTGCGGGTGATGATCCTGGCGGGAGCGCTGGCCCCGCGCGCGCTGCCCACATTCGCCATGCTGGCCGTGCCCGGGATGCTGGTCAGCCTGGCCGGCTTCGCGCTGATCTTCCGGCGCGGACACGGCACCAAGGCAAGCGATGCCGCGCCGATCCCGCGCAACCCGTTCGACCTCAAGCCTGCACTACTGCTGATGGTGCTGACCATGGTGCTGACCGTTGTCGCGCGCTGGGTGCTGGCGCGCTTCGGCGATGCCGGGCTGGCGACGGTGCTGGCGATTTCGGGGGTGGTCGATGTCGATTCGGCGATCATCACCCTGGGCAACCTGCCCGAAGCGACGCTGGCGCCCAGGATTGCCGGGCTGGTGCTGTTGCCACCAGTGGTGCTCAACACGCTGTTCAAGGCCGGCGCGGCGCTCAGCCTGGCGGGCTGGCGCAGGGTCGGCCCGGGTGCAGCCACGCTGGTTGCCGCGGCGATCGCGGCGTGCCTGCCGCTGCCGTTCCTGCTCTAGACGCGGGCAATCCCGGACAACGCGAGCTGCGCATCGGCAAGCGCCAGCAGCCGCGCGAGACCCGCCTGCGACGCACTTTCGGCGCGCAGCGTCAGCGCGTCCTGGGTGTTCGAGGCGCGCAGCAGCCACCAGCCATCGGCGGTCGAAACCCGCACCCCGTCGATCGTGACAACCGCGGCGTCGGTCAGCGCGAGCCGCGCCGCGACCTCTGCGACCACGGCAAATTTGCGCGCTTCGCGGACGGGAATGCGCAGTTCCGGCGTGTTGCACGGTTCAGGCATGGCATCGCGCAGCTGGGTAAGCGAGCGGCCGAGACGCTGGGTCGCGGCAATCAGCCGCAACGCGGCGTAGAGCGCATCGTCGAACCCGTACCAGTCATCGGCGAACATCAGGTGGCCGGTCATTTCCCCGCCCAGCGGCGCGCCGATCCGCTTCATTTCGGATTTAATCAGGCTGTGTCCGGTTTTTCCCATAACCGCGCGTCCACCCAGCGCTGTGACCCGGTCGAATAGCACCTGCGAGGCCTTCACGTCCGCGATTACCGTGGATCCCGGGGCCCGCACCAGGAGGTCTTCGGCCAGGATCATGAGCAGCTGGTCGCCCCACAGCACCCGGCCCTTGGCGTCGACCACCACGATCCGGTCGCCGTCGCCGTCGAAAGCCACTCCGAAGTCGAGCGACTTGGCCGCGACCAGCGCCTTCAGATCGGCAAGGTTCGCCTCGACCGTGGGGTCGGGATGATGGTGCGGGAACGTCCCATCGACATGGGTGAAGAGCGCGTGATGTTCGCCGGGAAGATTTTCGATCAATCGTTCCAGCGCGGGGCCGGCGGCCCCGTTGCCGGCGTCCCAGCCGATCCGCAAGGCACCCAGCGCGGCGCGGTCGAGCCCCTGCAGCGCGGCACCGAGCCGTTCGACATAGGTCCCGAGGATCTCGCGTTCCTCGCAGCGACCCTGCCCCACGCTCCAGTCGCCCAGGGTGGCGCGCCGGCCAAGTTCGCGCAGCGCTTCCCCGCAGAACGGCCGCCCGCCAAGTACCATCTTGAAGCCATTGTGATCGGCGGGATTGTGGCTGCCAGTTACCTGAATGCCGCCCTTCACCTGCTCCATTGAGGCTTCGGCGAAGTAGAGCATCGGGGTCGGGCCGAGCCCGATCCGCACGACGTCGACCCCGCCCGCCAGCAGGCCGTGCACCAGTGCCGCCTCGAGTTCGGGCGAGCTGAGCCGCCCATCGCGGCCAACCACCACCTTGTTGCCGCCCGCCTCGCGCAGCACGGTGGCAAAGCCGCGGCCCAGCGCCTCTGCATCGTGCACACCAAGCTGGCGGCCGACTTCGCCGCGCACATCGTATTCGCGCAGGATCGCCGGATCGAACCGGTGCGATTTCATCACCCCTGGCCGAGCCGTTCGATCCGCGCCAGCAGCAGATCGCGGGCGCGCGTCGCGGCGTGAACCTGTTCCGAGGTGCCGCCGCGATCCGGGTGCGCGGTCATCAGCAGCCGGCGGTGTGCCTCGATCACCTGATCGCGCCCGGCATCGCGGCCGACGCCGAGCAGGGCGCGGGCCTGCGCCTCGTCCTGCGCGCGTTCGGACTGGGCCCACAGCTGCCACGGCCAGCGCCCGGTGAGCAGCCGGCAGGCCAGCGCGCCCAGCAGCAGGAGTGTGACCAGCTTGCCCATCGGCGGGCTCAGCCCTGCGCGGTCAGCGCCAGCTGCGGTTCGCGCGCGGCGGGCATCGGCAGGCTGAGCGAGGCGACCAGCGCGCGCAGTTCCTGCCGCGCGACCAGGTGGCTGGTGCCCAGTTCGCCGAGATGACCCTTGTCGAGCAGGGTCAGCCCCGAGGGGAACAGTTCGCGGTAGATGACGCGTTCGGACAGCCCGCTGGCGATGCGGAAGCCGACCCGCTTCGACAGTTCGGTCAAGGCCTGGTCGAGCCGCCGCATGTTGCGCGCCTCGACATGCTGGGTACGGTTGCGCACCACCACCCAGTCCATCTCGCGGCGCTTTTCCTGGATCGTCGCCATGGCGCGCTTCTTGCGCGCTTCCCAGATCAGTTCAGCATAGAACGACAGCTTGCGCACCTTGAAGGTCTCGGCATCGACCTGCCCGATCAGATCGAAATCGACGAAACTGTCGTTGAGCGGGGTGACCAGGGTATCGGCCGCGGTCGCGGCATGGCGGGCGAAAGGATCGTCGCGCCCCGGGGTGTCGTAGATGATGAAATCCGCGCCTTCGCCGACCCGCGCGGCAAGATCGTCGAGGTCTTCGGTGGTTTCGCCGGTGAACACCTCGAAGCGCGCGGAAGGCAGGTCGATTTCGCGGCGGCGCGCGGTTTCGGTACGGTTTTCCAGATAGCGGTGCAGTGTGCGCTGGCGCGGATCGAGGTCGATCGCGGCCACGCGCGCACCCTGATAGGCCAGCGCGATCGCGACATGGACCGCGGTGGTCGACTTGCCGGTGCCCCCCTTTTCATTGGCGAAGACAATACGGTGCGGGGCCTTGAGCGTTGACACTGGGGTTCCTGGACTTGCCGGTTAAACGGGTTGCCCCACGCCGCACTGCGGCATAGGAGCGGCGTGGCAGCCGCCGGCGCGTTCTACAGGAGGGGATTTGCCCGTGCAAACGGTGACATCGCTTGATCCACTGCGCAATGCCCTGGCCGCGCTGCGCCCGGACGGCAGCGTGGCGCTGGTCCCGACCATGGGCGCGCTCCACGAAGGCCACTTGGCGCTGGTCCGCGAAGCGCGCCGCCGCGCGGCCCATGTCGTCGTCTCGATTTTCGTCAACCCGCGCCAGTTCGGGGTCAACGAGGATCTGTCGCGCTATCCGCGCCAGCTTGCCCAGGACAGCGCGCTGCTCGCCGCCGAAGGGGTCAGCCTGCTGTGGGCGCCCGCGGTCGAAACGATGTACCCGGCGGGCTATGGCACCCAGATCAGCGTCGCCGGGGTCAGCCAGGGGCTGTGCGGCGCGGCGCGGCCCGGGCACTTCGACGGGGTCGCGACGGTCGTCGCCAAGTTGTTCAACCAGATCCGGCCCGACCTGGCCCTGTTCGGGGAAAAGGACTGGCAGCAGCTGGCCGTCATCCGCCGCATGGCCCGCGATCTCGATCTCGTCGCCCCGGCAGCCGATGCGATCATCGGGGTGGCGACCGTGCGCGAGGGCGACGGGCTCGCCCTGTCCTCGCGCAATGCCTATCTCTCGCCCGCGCAGCGCGCCCAGGCCGCGGCCCTGCCGCGCGAAATGGACCGCGCGATCGCGGCACTGCGCGGCGGCGAGGATCAGGCCGCCGTCCTTGCGGGGTTGATCGACCGCCTTGTCGCGGGCGGCTTCGCGTCGGTCGACTATGCCGAACTGCGCGAGGCCGAAAGCCTGTCCCCGGCGATGCGGATCGGCGGCAGTCCGGTCCGCCTGTTCGTCGCCGCGCGGATCGGCGGGACACGGCTGATCGACAACAAGGCGGTGTGATTTTTCCCGCCGCAATGGCGCAAATCGCCAAGCGGGTGTAAGCGGGACGCGGTAAACCAAGCCATCCCGGGTCGCGCAGGGACGCGGTATTCGATAGCGGAGCCGCACTACGAACAGGGAGTTTGAAATGCGCAAGTACCTTTCCGGCGCGCTCGCGCTGGCGCTCGCAGCGACCACCGCGGTGCCTGCCATGGCCAAGGACCAGGGCTCGTCGGGCCGCCAGGCCCAGGCCAACGGCACCCGCGAGATTCCGCGCTGCACCCGCAACCTCGGCACCGTCGCCATCGTCGAGCCCGACAACCAGTGGTGGCGCGAGCTGAGCCTGGGCAGCCCCGAGGCGATCATCAAGATCTTCGTCCAGCAATCGGGCTGCTTCAGCCTGGTCAACCGCGGCCACGCGATGCAGAGCCGGGCGATGGAACGCGCCATGGCCGACAATGGTGAGCTGCAATCGGGATCGAACCTGGGCAAGGGCCAGGTCAAGGCGGCGGACTATTTCCTCCAGCCCGACATCGTCTCGACCAACAAGAATTCGGGCGGCGGCGGAATTGGCGGCGTGCTCGGCGGGATCGGCGGCGGACTGTTCGGCCGCGGCGCCGGGGCGATCCTCGGCGGGATCAGCATCAAGAAGGGTGAGGCCAACGTCACCCTGTCGGCGGTCAATGCCCGCACGACCGAGGAAGTGGCCCTGACCGAAGGCTATTACCGCAAGAAGGACCTCAGCTTTGGCGCCGGTGGCGGGCTGTTCGGCGGCGGCACCTTTGGCGGCGCGGCTGGCGGCGGCTATCAGAACACCGAGATCGGCCAGATCATCGTGCTGGCCTATCTCGACGCCTATACCAAGATGGTCACCCAGCTGGGCGGTCTTCCCGCCAATGCGGCGGCGGCGGCGCCGCCGGCCAAATAGCGCTGCGATAGTGACGGCTTAGCGGCGGGTTAGCGACAGGCTGGCCCGCCGCTTTGCTATCCTGCGACGACGCGCGCGGCGCGGCGCACGCGGATCGGCGGGCGATCCGATCCGGCGGGCGGGACGAAGTCGAACCCGTCGGTCGCCGGATCCTGCCATTGGCCCGGCGTCATGGCCGGCCCATCGGGGTGGTTCCACACGCCGCCCTCGGGAAAGCCGCGATAGGCTGCCAGCCGCCCGGCGCGGGCCTGGGCGAGCGCGGCGACGTCGTCCTCCAGCGCGGTGTCGCGTTGCTCCCAGTCGATCCAGCCGACCGGATTATCCTGGCAGTAGGCGTTGTTGTTGCCCAGCTGGCTGCGGCCGAATTCGTCGCCCGCGGTAAGCATGATCGTGCCGGTCGAAGCGAACAGCGTGGAGAGCAGCGCGCGCTGATCGGCCCGGCGGCGGGCGATCACGTCCGCCTCGTCGCTCGGCCCTTCTATGCCGTTGTTCCAGCTGAAGTTCTCGCCATGGCCATCGCGATTGTCCTCGCCGTTGGCGTGGTTGTGGCGCGCGGCATAGGCGACGCAATCGGCCAGGGTGAAGCCGTCGTGTGCAGCGAGGAAATTGACGCTGCGGCAGTCGGGCCCAAACAGGTCGGACGATCCCGCCAGCCGCGTGGCAAGATCGCCCACGTTGCCATCGCCGCGCCAGAAGCGGCGGACATCGTCGCGGAAGCGGTCGTTCCATTCGAGCCAGCCGGGCGGGAACTGGCCCAGCCGGTAGCCACCCGGCCCGATGTCCCAAGGCTCCGCGATCAGCACGCGGTCAGCCAAGAGCGGATCGGCGGCAACTTCGGCAAAGATCGGTGCGTCCGGCGC
>JBJTLX010000322.1:0-9046 GCA_046063245.1 Novosphingobium sp. | reverse complement strand
GGAAGCTGGTGATCAGCCGGTCGTGGATATCGGGCACCAGCCGCCGACCGATCTCGTCGAGCACCCGGCGTTCGAGCATCGGCCCGATAGTCTCCCAGTCGATCGGCAGCTTGGCAAGGTTGGCCACCGGGACCTGGGCCTGGAACAGGCTCTGCCCGGCCGGGGCAAGCGTCGGATCGGTCAGGCTCGGGTGTGACAGCCAGATCATCTGGTCCTGCGGCAGCACCCCATGGAAGGTGATATCCTCGATCAGTCCGGCAAAGCGCGGGCCGAACAGCACCATCCGGTGCGGGATGCCCGGCCAGGTCCCCTCGATCGCGAAATGCACCGCGAACAGTCCGGGCCCATGGGCTGCGCGGCGCAGCCGTGCCGCCATCGCCTGCCCGCGCGGTGTCGCCGCAAGCAGGTCGCGCCAGGTGTGGTCGCGGTCGGCGGTGCTAACCAGCACATCGGCGCGCGAGGTCCAGCCGCCCTGCGTCTCGACTTCGTGGATGCGGTTGCCGAGCGCGTGGATCCGGCAGACCGGATCGCCCAGCCGGACCGTGCCGCCAAGCTGTTCGAAGCGCTTCTGCAAGGCGGCGGCAAGCGCACCGAACCCGCCCTGCGGCCACCACAGCCCGGCCCGCGTCCGCGCCATGTCGGCCGCGGTCAGCGCCGAAACGGTCAGCGGGTCGGCGCCCTGTTCGAATAGGCCGACCGCCAGCACTTCGCGCAGCCGTTCGTCGCGGACATGGGCGCAGATCAGCGACCACAGCGAGCGCCAGGCCTGGGCCCGGACCAGCGCCGCCGCCATCCGGCCCAGCGCGCGCAGGTCGGCGAAGGGCTCGGGCCCCGGGTGGCTGCGGAAATCGGCGAGGATGGCGCGGCACAGGCGCTGATACTCTTCGTGCCCGGCCAGGTCGCCGGGGGCCAGCCGGGCCACTTCGCGGGTCAGCTCGGCATCGCCCGCGTGCAGATCGAAGGTGGTCCCGTCGGGCCACGAATGGCGCCGCAGCGGGGTGACCGGCAGCAGCGCGATGTCGTGCTCGACCGCGGTCCCGGTAAGCGCCCACAGCTCTTCCAGCGCGGCCCGGTCGGACAGTGCGGCGGGGCCGGAGCAGAAGCGGAACGGGGCGCTGTCGGCGCAGCCGGCCCGGCCGCCGGGGGTCTCGCGCGCTTCGACCACCACCGTCTCGATCCCGCCGGCCTGCAGCCGGATCGCCGCGGCAAGCCCGCCCAGCCCCGCGCCGATCACGATGGCGCGGCGGGATCCCGGAACGGTGGCAGAGGCACGCATCGGCGGGGATTCTACGCCAGCCGCAGGGGGATGCAACGCCCTTGCTCCGCGCCGCGAATGCGGCAAGATGGCGCGGCATGCAGATCGTGCCCGCCCAGCCCGCCGACGCCGCCGCAATCGCCGCGCTTTATGCCCATCACGTGCTGCACGGCACCGCGACCTACGAAATCGTCCCGCCCGGCACCGATGAGATGGCGGCGCGCATGGCGAAGGTCGCCGCTGCGGGCGAACCCTGGCTGGTCGCCCGCGACAGCGACGCCGACGGTGACAGTGCGCTGCTCGGCTATGCCTATGCCAGCCGCTTCCGTGACCGCCCGGCCTATCGCTATGCCTGCGAAAATTCGATCTACATCCGCCACGATCGGCGCGGGCAGGGCGTGGGCAAGGCCCTGATGCTGGCGCTGATGGAGGCGGCGCGGGATCACGGCTTTCGCCAGATGATCGCGGTGATCGGCGGGGCCGAGCCGGCCTCGGTCGCGCTTCACGCGGCCTGCGGCTTTGCCCAGGCCGGGCGGCTTCACGCGATCGGGCGCAAGCAGGGGCGCTGGCTCGACAACGTCTACATGCAGATCGCGCTGGGCGACGGCGACACGACTGCCCCGGGGGAGGAACCGCAATGACCAGTCTGATACCCGATCGCCGCGGCGCGCTGGCCGCGCTGGGCGTAGCGCTGGCCACCGGCGCGGTCCTGCTCGCCATGGGCCGCACCGCGATCTGCCAGTGCGGGGTGGTGCGGCTGTGGTGGGGCACGGTCCAGTCGGCCGAGAACAGCCAGCAGCTGTCCGACTGGTACAGCGCCAGCCACCTGATCCACGGGCTGCTGTTTTACTTATTCGCGCATCTGCTGTGGCGGCGCTGGAAGTTGCTGGGCGGACGCCCGGCGCGCTGGGCGCTGCCGATCGCGGTGGTGCTCGAGGCGTGCTGGGAACTGCTTGAAAACTCGCCGCTGATCATCGACCGCTACCGCGCGGTGACGGTCAGCTTCGGCTATGAAGGTGACAGCGTGCTCAATTCGCTGTCCGACATCGGCTTCATGGTGCTGGGCTTCTGGCTGGCGAGCAAGCTGCCGGTCTGGGCCAGCGTGGCGCTGGCGATCTTCCTCGAGCTGCTGACGCTGTACGTCATCCGCGACAACCTGACGCTCAACGTGCTGATGCTGGTCTGGCCGCTCGAAGCGGTGCGGCAATGGCAGGCGGGGGGCTAGCCCACCGGCACCAGCGTGCCCGCGGCCAGGGCCTGCAGCGCGGCCAGATGCCCGTCGAACGCGCGCCGGCCCCCGGCGGTGAGAGACGCCCAGGTCCGCTGCCGCCCGTCCAGCGCCGCCTTGCGCAGCGACACATAGCCCGCATCGGCCAGCGCCGAGAGATGCTTGGACATCACCGAATCGGCGACCCCGGTCAGCTCGCGCAGCTTGCTGAACTCGGCCTCGCTGACCTTGGCCAGCACGGCGGCGATCTGCAGCCGGGTCGGCGGGTGGAGAACCATGTCGAGCGCGCCGCTCATGCCGGGGTTCCGCTGCGCAATTCGGCGACGTAGACCTTCTGCCAGATCACGCTCATCGCCGTACCCAGGCCAAAGGCCGCCAATGCCGTCAGCAGCCCGGCCGCGGTAACCCCGTCTTCGGAACGCACGTGGCGGGCCAGGAACACCAGCCCCAGCAGGGCGGCAAACAGGCCCAGCGAAAGCGGCAGGGTGCGGCCCCGGCGCCAGCCGTTGACGAAGGTGCCATAGCGGCTGCGATCCCATCGCATCAGCCACAACGTTGCCGCCATCGACACTACGAACAGGGCGGCGTGGAAGGGTTGGGGCACCAAGTTGGCCGCAACCAGGCCGGCCATCACCGCACCGAAGGCGGCGTGGCGCCACAGCGGACAGTCCATCGACCGGGCCAGTCCTTCGCGCGCGGCACCGACGGCCTTCAGCGCGTCGCGGGCTTCATCGGGATCCATGACAGTTCTCCATAACTTTCCAATATGGAAAGAGATACGGATCACTTTCCGATTCGGCAAGTGAAAACTTTCCAGGTTGGAAAGTCACTGCGCCCGCCCCGGCGAAGGATCGCACCAGGGCGATTTGACCGGCATCAATTACCCGCTTGGCATTTTGCCCGAACTGGTCCTTAATCGCGCAGTTAAATCCTGGAGAGGAGAGTCGCCGATGAGCGCCGCCGCCATGCCTGCCACCGCTACCGGTCAGGCCACCCATGTCGACGTACTGATCGTCGGTGCCGGAATATCCGGGATCGGCTCGGCCTGGCATCTGCAGGACCAGTGCCCGGACAAGAGCTACCTGATCCTTGAGATGAAGGACACCTTCGGCGGCACCTGGGATACGCACAAGTATCCCGGGGTGCGTTCGGATTCGGACCTCTACACTTTCGGCTACCGCTTCAAGCCGTGGATCGGCACACCGATCGCCTCGGCCCAGGCGATCCTCGACTACATGGGCGAAGTGATCGACGAAAACGGCATCGCCCCGCACATCCGCTATGGCCACCGCATCACCGGCTGCAGCTTCGAGCGCGCCACCAACCTGTGGACGGTCGAGGCCCGCACCGCCGACGGCGCGCAGCACCGCTTCACCTGCAACTTCCTGTGGATGTGCCAGGGCTATTACGACCATGAGACGCCCTATGTCCCCGACTGGCCGGGGATGGCGCGCTATCAGGGCCAGTTCGTTCACGCCCAGCTGTGGGACCCCAAGACCGACTATGCCGGCAAGAAGGTCCTGGTGATCGGTTCGGGTGCGACCGCGGCAACGGTGATCCCGGCCTTTGCCGAAAAGGCCGGGCACGTGACCATGCTGCAGCGTTCGCCGACCTACTTCTACTGCCAGGAAAACAAGAACGAGCTGGCCGACCGGCTGCGCGAGGTCGGGATCGACGAGCCGACGATTCACCGGGTGGTGCGCCAGCAGGTGATGTACGACATGGACGTGATGACCAAGCGCTGCCTCGAGGAACCCGACCAGGTGTTCGAGGATCTCAAGGAACTGGTCCGCCATTACACCGGCAAGCCCGACTTCCAGTTCGAGCCGCACTTCACCCCCAAGTACCGTCCGTGGCAGCAGCGCCTGGCGTTCTGCCCCGAAGGCGACGTGTTCAAGGCGGCGGTTTCGGGCAAGGTTTCGGTCGTCACCGACGAGATCGAGACTTTCACCGAGAAGGGCGTGCGGACCAAAGACGGCACCGAGATCGAGGCGGACATCATCGTCGCCGCCACCGGTTTCCGCCTGTCGGTGATGGGCGACATTCCGTTCAGTGTCGATGGCCAGCCGGTCCACTGGCCCGACACCGTCAACTACCGCGGGATGATGTTCACCGGGGTCCCCAACCTGGTCTGGGTGTTCGGCTATTTCCGCGCCAGCTGGACTCTGCGGGTCGACATGCTGGGCGATTTCGTCTGCCGCCTGCTCAAGCACATGGACCAGCGCAAGGCCAGGCGGGTCGAAGTCGCCCTGCGCGATGAGGATCACAACATGGCGCTGCTCGACTGGATCGAAAGCGACAACTTCAATCCGGGCTACCTGATGCGCGGGCTCAAGGAGCTGCCCCAGCGCGGCGACAAGCCCGAATGGCGCCACAATCAGGACTACTGGCTCGAAAAGGAGCAGATCCCGGCGACCGACCTCGAAGGCAGCGAATTCCTCTACGACGGGGTGCGCGCCGGGCGAAAGGTGGCCGAACCGGCGTAATCCCGGTTTACAGCGCCGCGCATTGCCCGCAAAGTGAGTAGCAATGAGCAACGCAATGATCTGGTGGGGCGGACAGCGCCCACCGCTGTCGCCGATGACCGCGCTGGGCGAAAATGCCCTGCCGGGGCATCTCGGGATCGAATTCGTCGATTGCGGCGATGACTGGATCCGCGGGCGGATGCCGGTCGACGAACGCACCCGGCAGCCGTTCCAGCGGCTCCACGGCGGCGCCTCGGTGGCGCTGGCCGAAACGATCGCCTCGGTCGCGGCAAGTTACTGCGTCGATCGCGAAAAGTTTGCCGCGGTCGGCATGGAGATCAACGCCAACCATATCCGCCCGGCCTATGACGGCTGGGTCTATGCCACCGCGCGGCCCGAATCGCTGGGCCGGACCACCCAGGTCTGGACGATCCGGATCGAGGACGAGGCGGGCAAGCTGATCTGCCTGTCGCGGATGACCGCGGCCGTGATCACGCTGGACCGCAAGTGAGCGGCCCCCATTCGGCACCGGCACAATCGGTCGCGGTGGTCGGCGCGGGCGATTTCATCGGCGCGAGCATTGTCCGCAAATTCGCCGCCGAAGGATTTGCCGTCCATGCCGGGCGCCGCAATGGTGACAAGCTGGCCCCGCTGCTGGGCGGCGCGGTCACCGGGCGCAGCCTCGACGCGCGCGAACCCGACGATGTCACCGCCTTTCTGGCCGAGGCCGAGGCGTTCGCGCCGCTTGCTCTGGTGGTGTTCAACGTCGGCGCCAATGTGCAGTTTCCGCTGACAGAAACCACCGACCGGGTGTTTCGCAAGGTCTGGGAAATGGCCTGCTTCGCCGGCTTCGTCATGGTGCGCGAGGCGGCGCGGTTGATGCTGCCGCGCGGCAGCGGCAAGATCTTCGTCACCGGGGCGACCGCGGGCCTGCGCGGCAATCCCGGCTATGCCGCCTTCGCCGCAGCCAAGGCGGGCCTGCGCGCGACTGCGCAAAGCGCCGCGCGCGAACTCTGGCCGCAGGGAATCCACGTCGCCCACCTGGTGATCGATGCCGGGGTCGACACCGCCTGGGTGCGCGAACGGGTGACCGCGCGGATCGGGGCCGAGGCGCTGGCTGCCCAGCCCGACCTGCTGATGCCGCCCGAAGCCGTGGCTGACGCCTACTGGGCGCTCTATACCCAGCCCAAGGCCGCCTGGACCTTCGAACAGGAAATCCGCCCATACGGGGAGACATGGTGATGCCGCGCGAGATCGAGTTCCTGTTTGACTTCGGCGGGCCCAATTCGTGGTTCGTCCACCGCGCGATCCCGGCGATCGAGGCGCAGGGCCAGGTCACGTTCCGCTATGTCCCGGTGCTGCTCGGCGGGATCTTCAAGGCGACGGGCAACCAGCCGCCGCTGATGGTCTATGGTCATGTTCCAGCCAAGGTGAATTACGACAGGCTTGAGATGGACCGGTTCATGGCGCGCCACGCGATCACCGGCTTTGCCTTCAACCCGCACTTCCCGGTGAACACCCTGCTGGCCATGCGCGGCGCAGTGGCGGCCGAACAGCTCGGCTGCGGCCCGGCCTACCGCGAGGCGATGTACACCGCGCTGTGGCAGGACGGGCGAAAGCTCGACGATCCCGAGGTCTGGTCGGCCGTGCTGGGCGAGGCCGGGCTCGATCCGGCGGCGCTCGGCGCGGCGGTGCAGGACGACGCGGTCAAGGCCGAACTGGCCGGCAGCACCGAACGCGCGGTGGCGCGCGGCGCCTTCGGCGTGCCGACCTTTTTCCTCGGCGACGAAATGTGGTTCGGCAAGGACCGCTTGCGCGACGTGGTTGAGGCAGCGACCGGCTGAACCTTGCCAAGCAGGCCGGCGCGATGCATTGTGCGGTTTAACCGGACGATTAAACTGCCGATCCGCCGATGGGAGAGCCTGCGATGCGCGAATACCCCTTGCCCTACAATTCGACCGACCTGACCGGCCGCGTCGCCCTGGTCACCGGCGCCTCCTCGGGCCTGGGCGCGCGCTTTGCCGAGGTGCTGGCCAGCCAGGGTGCCGCGGTGGTGCTGGCAGCGCGGCGGCTCGACCGGCTCGAGGCGCTCGCCGCAAAGATCGCCGCGGCCGGCGGAAAGGCGCTGGCGGTGCAGATGGACGCAACCAATGCGGACAGCGTGATCGCTGCCGTGGCGGCGGGCGAAGCCGCGTTCGGGACGGTCGACATCCTGCTCAACAATGCCGGGATGCCCGACGCCCAGCGCGCGCACAAGATGAGCACCGAATTGATCGACCAGGTGCTGGGGGTCAACCTGCGCGGGCCGTGGATCCTCGCCTGCGAAGTGGCGCGGCGGCTGATCGCGGCGGAAAAGCCCGGACGGATCGTCAACATCAGCTCGGTCGCGCATTTCCGCTACGACGGCGGCGGCGCCGCGCTCTACGCCGTGACCAAGACCGCGATCGCCCGGATGACCGAGGCACTCGCGGTCGAATGGGCGCATTACAACATCAACGTCAACGCCATCGCGCCGGGGATGTTCGTCTCGGAAATGACCGACGGGATGTTCGCGCGGATGGGCGGGGACCCGGCGCCGCATCTGCCGCGCAAGCGCGTGCCGGTGCCCGAACAGATGGATTCGACCCTGCTCTACCTCGTCGCTCCGGCCAGCGAATGCGTCACCGGCGCGACGATCCGCATCGATGACGGGCAATCGGCCCGGACCCGGATGTGAGCGCCATGCTGGTCACGATCGAACGCGACGGCGCGGTGGCCGTGGTCACGCTCAACCGGCCCGAGGCGATGAACGCGCTGTCGCGGGCGCTGCGGTCCGAACTGGCCGCGGCGATGCGCGAGGTCGATGCCGACGATTCCATCCGCGCGGTGGTGCTGACCGGGGCTGGCACCCGCGCCTTTACCGCCGGGCTCGATCTCAAGGAACTGGGGGTCGACGGGCTCGGTGCGGCCAATGCCGAGAACGCCGAGGCCAACCCGGTCAAGGCAATCGAGCAGTGCCGCAAGCCGGTGATCGGCGCGATCAACGGCGTGGCTATAACTGGCGGGTTCGAAGTGGCACTGGCTTGCGACATACTTGTTGCATCCGACAACGCCCGCTTTGCCGATACCCACGCCCGGGTCGGGGTCATGCCCGGCTGGGGGCTGTCGCAAAAGCTCAGCCGGATGATCGGCATCAACCGCGCCAAGGAACTGTCGCTGACCGGCAATTTCCTCGACGCGCAGACTGCCTGCGCCTGGGGCCTGGTCAACCGCGTCGTCGCGGCGGACGCCTTGCTCCCCGCGGCCAAGGCGCTTGCCGCCGATATGGCCAGCGCCGATCCCGGCATGGTCCAGGTCTACAAGGCGCTGATCGACCAGGGCTATGCCTTGCCCTTCGTCGCGGCGATGGCGCACGAACAGGCGGTCTCCTCCGCGCGCAATGCCGCGGTCAGCGGCGCCGCGGTGGAGGATCGCCGCCGCGCGGTGATGGAACGCGGCCGCACCCAGCAGGGCGGCTGACTCCGGTTGACCGCCCCCCGGGGCTGTGGCAATGCGCCGCCCGCACCCGGGCGGGTGTAGCTCAATGGTAGAGCAGCAGCTTCCCAAGCTAGGCGTTTTGCCGGAAATCTGCGGCCAAATCTGTAAACTAAGAAGATTTCGTCCCATTTATTATCAGACGCTTGGCGAAGGCGCGTAAACCGCAAGCGCGCCTCGCCGTTGTCGCTGCAACGCGTTGCAACGGAGCAACGACTTCTTGGTTTGAAACACTCAAGAGATTGCGAAATGAGCATCCCGCAATGGGTAGTAGCAAGTCCATTTGTCTGGCACGATGACGAAACAAATGAGACAGTTGGGGGTCATGGAAGGAAACGCACGCACTCAGTTTAAGGAGTGGACGGGACAGCGTACGCCACTCGTGATAGGAACCAATGCTGGCTCTGCTCCGCTGGCGTTTCAGAACTGGCGGAATTTCAAAGAGGCGTTTGTCCCGGAACTGGTCGAGCGGGCGGTTGAGGAAACTTCGCTAGCGCTAGGTCGAGACGTACGGACGTGCGTCGATCCATTTGGCGGCTCCGGCACCACACCGCTTGCTTGCCAATTCTTGGGGGTCCACCCGAT
>JBJTLX010000321.1:0-3321 GCA_046063245.1 Novosphingobium sp. | reverse complement strand
CCGAAACCCAGTCGCGCGAAAAGATGGATACGCTGCGGGCGCTGGGCGCCGATCTGGTGCTGGTTCCCGCGGCGCCGTTTTCCAACCCCGGCCATTTCGTCCACACCTCGCGCCGGCTGGCCGAAGAGACCGAGGGTGCTGTCTGGGCCAACCAGTTCGACAACATCGCCAACCGCAAGGCCCACATCGAAAGCACCGCGCCCGAGATCTGGGAGCAGATGGGCGGCCGGATCGACGGGTTCACCTGCGCCGCGGGGACCGGCGGGACGATCGCCGGAGTGGGGCTGGGCCTCAAGGCCTTCGACGAAAACGTGCGTATCGCGCTGACCGACCCGCACGGCGCGGCGCTGTACAGCTACTACGCTTGTGGTGAGCTCAAGGCTGAAGGCAATTCGGTGGCTGAGGGTATCGGGCAGGGGCGGATTACCGCCAACCTCGAAGGCGCGCCGATCGACACCCAGTTCCGCATCTCGGACGAGGCTGGCCTTGAATGGGTGGCGCGCCTGCTGCGCGAGGAAGGGCTGTGCCTGGGCCTGTCGTCGGGGATCAACGTCGCCGGGGCGGTCGAGCTGGGCCGGCAATTGGTGGCCGAAGGGCGCGGCGATGCGCGGGTCGCGACGATTCTGTGCGATACCGGTTTCCGCTACCTCTCCAGCCTCTACAATGCGGAATGGCTGAAATCCAAGGGTCTGCCGGTCTTCCCTTGGCTCGCCTGATCGGCTAAACATTGCCGTGATGGCTACACAACCGCCACACCGGGTCTTGGAGCCGATGGCTCCGCAGCATTACACCCCGCCCAACGCGCGGGACCTGCGCGCCTACGCCGTGCAGCGTCTCCAGGCGGGGCTGTTCGGGCTGTCGGCGATCGTCCTGGTGGTCGGCCTGGCCAACATCATCAATGACCGGGCCGCGCTGAACGAGGACGGATCGCGTCCGGTTGCCGTCGCCGCGCCCGATCCGGCGGCCAAGGCCAACGATCCGCTCGCCGACATCGGCGTGGTGCCGTCTGCCATGTCCAACGATGCCGCCGCCGCCACCGCGCCGCCGCCCGCAGGGAATGGCCGTTAAGCGCAAGGCCGTTTTGCTGGCGGCGACCATCGCGGCGCTGGCCGTGGCCGCAGCCGTCGTGGCGCGCCGTCATGGCGCCAGCGATAGCGCCGCGATCGGCCTGTTCACCACGCTGCCGATCCTGTGGAACGAAGAACCCGATGTCGGCGCTATGCTCAAATCCGATGCCGCGCCGCACTGGGCGCGGGCACTGCTGGCCGCGCGCGGCACGCTGACCGCGTTCGACCGGCTGGCTGCCCCGGGCGGAGCAGCGCCGCTGGCCCGGACCGGCCGCCTGGTCATGGCTCAACCGCGCCCGCTCGGCCCGGACGAGAATGTCGCGCTCGATGACTGGGTGAACGGCGGCGGGCACGTGCTGCTGCTGGCCGATCCGGCGCTGACCGCGGAATCGAACTTTGCCGTGGGCGATCCGCGCCGACCGCAGGCGGTGGTCCTGCTTTCCCCGATCCTCAAGCGCTGGGGGCTCGACCTGCGGTTCGACGAGGCCCAGCCCTATGGCGACCGCACGGTGCGGATCGGCAGCACGGCCTTGCCGGTCAACCTGGCGGGGCATTTTGCGGTGCGCACGGGCGGGACCTGCACGCTCGACGCCGGCGGCGTGCTGGCGCTTTGCCGGATCGGCCGGGGCCGGGTGACCGCACTGGCCGATGCCGCCGTGCTCGACCGCGACGATCCCGACGGAAGCCGCGCTGCGGCCTTTGCGGCGCTGATCGACCGCGCCTTCGCCGACTGATTTCTCGACTCGCGGGAAATTGCGGGACGGCTTCGCCCGGCATCGCAGATTCGCGCGCTAAAGCGCTGAAATGTGTAAGGAACAAAGCAAAAACATGACGCCAGGGTGTGCCATTGGCTTCGATTGATAGCATGTAAAAACAATAGCTTACCAAGTTATCCCGTGAAATCCCGCAATTTTCCCTTTCTTCCCCGCCTTAGCGCCGGTAATGAACCGCTTCATCGACAGCACAATTCACCGCCGCGCTTCGGATGAAGCGGTTCTGGCCGCGAGGGCGCGCGACCAGGCGGGGGAGGGCTATTTTGGGGAACCGGGGCAACCCGGAACAAGGGCGGGACGACGTGGAGGCTGCACGGCCGATCAGTTACAACGGTCAGGGCTTTTCGCTGCTTGGCGAAAAGGGCCGGTTCGTGCTGCCACCCGACTTCCGCAAGGCCGTGCGCGACAGCGGCAATGGCGAGCGCGTGCTGTGCCTGACCAAGCATCCGCGGTGGAAGTGCCTGACCGGCTTCGGGCTGGGTCGGGCCTCGCAGTTCGAAGCCGAGCTTGACCGCGAAGAGCGCATCGCGCTGGAACGCGCCGCCGATTTCGATCGCGAACTGCGCGCCTCGCAGCTTTACGGCTTCACTCAGATCCCCTTCGACGATTCCGGTCGCTTTGTCCTGCCCGAACGCTTCTTCAAGCTGGGGGCGATCGCCGACGCGATCTATTTCCAGGGCGGCGGGCTGCAGTTCACCATCTGGAACCCCGAAGAGCTGGCCAAGCTTGGTGCCGGCTGGGAAGACGCCCAGGAAGCCTGCCTCGATCTGGCGGCCAAGGCCCGCGCCGGGAAAGGCGGCAAATGACCGCCGCCCCGCACATTCCCGTCCTGCTCGATGAAGTGATCGCCGCGCTGGCGCCCGAACCCGGCGCGCTGATCGTCGATGCCACCTTTGGCGCCGGGGGTTATGCCCGCCGAATCATCGATGCCGGGGCGACGGTCCACGCTTTCGACCGCGATCCCGACGCCATTGCCGCCGCCCGCAGCTGGCCCGAAACGCAGGAAGACCCGCCGCGGCTGGTGCTGCATTCGCGGCGCTTTTCCGAAATGGTCGCCAGTCTGGCCGAAGCCGGAGTGTCCCGGGTCGACGGGGTCGTCATGGACATCGGCGTCTCGTCGATGCAGCTCGACCAGGCGCAGCGCGGCTTTGCCTTTTCCAGCGACGGCCCGCTCGACATGCGCATGGCGCAGGAAGGGGAAAGCGCCGCCGACTTCCTCAACACCGCGCCCGAAACGCAAATCGCCGACGTGCTGTTCCACTATGGCGAGGAACGCCAGTCGCGCCGGGTTGCGCGGGCGATCGTCGCCGCGCGCCCGCTGGAGACGACCGGTCAGCTTGCCCAGGTTGTGCGCAAGGCGCTGGGCCATCGCCCCGGCGCGCCCAAGGATCCGGCCACCCGCAGCTTCCAGGCTATCCGCATTCACGTGAACGCCGAACTGGACGAGCTGCGCGCCGCGCTTGACGCGTCGGAAGAGCTTC
>JBJTLX010000320.1:0-13592 GCA_046063245.1 Novosphingobium sp. | reverse complement strand
TTTAGATTTTCCTACAGTTCAAGGGGTTGTTATGGTCCCGCGGCTCTTTGAGAATGTCAGGAAACCGGTACGGCTTTCGTCCATGTCCGGGGGGAGTGGAATTTTGCTCTGAACAGTGGTCCAGGCGGTCCACGTGCCCTCAACGCCGCGCGGCGAAGAATGTCTTGAGCAGCGCGCTCGCCTCGTCCTCGCCCATGCCTGAATAGACCTCTGGCGCGTGGAGGCACTGCTCGTGCTCGAACACCCGCGCCCCGTGATCGACCGCGCCGCCCTTGGGGTCGGCCGCGGCATAGTAGAGCCGGGCAATGCGCGCGTGGCTGATCGCGCCGGCGCACATCGCGCAGGGTTCCAGCGTCACCCACAGCTCGCACCCGTCGAGCCGCTCATTGCCGAGCGCCTGTGCGGCGGCGCGAATCGCCAATACCTCGGCAGGAGCGGTCGGATCGCAAGCCCCGCGCGGGGCATTGTGCGCAGCGGCGATCACCGCTCCGTCCCGGACCACGACTGCACCGATCGGCACTTCACCCACCGATTCCCCGGCACGCGCCTGTTCGAGCGCCAGCTTCATCGGTTCGGGCAGCGGCCAACGGCTCATTTCCGCGGATTTGGCCGCAATAGCTTGACCCCGCAAGGGTGAATCGGTATGGGCGCGCCTTCCCCATCTTGGGCAACACAGATTCAAGCGAGTTTTTGCCATGTCCCGTATCTGCGAACTGACCGGTAAGGGCCGCCAGGTTGGCCACAACGTCAGCCACGCCAACAACAAGACCAAGCGCGTCTTCCTGCCCAACCTGCAGAACGTCACGCTGATGTCCGAAGGGCTGGACCGCAGCTTCAAGTTCAAGGTTTCGACCCACGGGCTGCGTTCGGTCGAACACGTCGGCGGGCTGGACAACTGGCTGCTCAAGACCACCGACGACAAGCTCTCGTCCACCGCGCTCAAGGTCAAGCGCGAGCTGGCGAAGAAGCAAGCCGCCTGAGCGAACCGGCCCTGCGGGGCCGGTCCCCGAGCGTAAACAAGGCGCGTGAAGCATCGGCTTCGCGCGCCTGTTCTTTTGTGCGCGGCCCGCGCGGCTCTTGGCGCGCCTGCTGTCAGGCTTGAAGCGCGAAACCACCCCTGGGCAAGAGCGGCTGACGTCCCGATCGCCCCGTCAAGAGCGCACGCTGCACCGGCACTGCACTGCAACGAAAAGGGGGCGGGACCGAAGTCCCACCCCCCAATCTGATCCAGGTCCGGATTTCGCGGACTAGAAGTGGACCTTCGCGCCAACGCGGAAGTAACGGCCCATGATGTTGGGGCCGGCCCATGCCGGGTTGAACTGGAAGATCTGGTAGGTCGAAGCCGTATCCAGCGGCGCGTCGATGTCGAACACGTTGAGGACGTTGGCGTAGATGGTGAAGTTGTCGTTCACCTTCTGGCTGATAGTGAAGTCGGCGTTCCAGGTCGGCTTGGCCTTGCACTGCACCGGCGTACCATCGACGTAGACCTGCACCGCGTTGCCGTTGGCGGCGTTGGTGGCGCAATCACCGATGACATCACCCGCATCGACCGCCGCGTTGTCGTATCCCGCCGTGTAGTAGGCAGTCAGCGACAGCGAGGTGTTCTTGATCTTCAGCGTGTTCTGCCATGCTGCACGCCACTTCGGCACACCGGCGCACGAGGTGTTGTTGCACGGACCAAGCGAGCCATCATAGCGCGAGATGGTGCCGTTGTCGTTCAGCTCGTACTTGATCATGTACGATGCATCGAACGTGCTGCTCCAGCTCACGTCGTCGCCCAGATTGAACCTGGCATTGGCACCGAAGTCGAGGCCGCTGACCGTCTGCGAATTGGCATTGCGGAACGATGCCTGGATCGTTCCGATATGCGGCAACGCATTCGGGAAGGCCGGATCGACGTTTCCGCTCGGCGTCACGACGATACCCGGAATGTTCACCACGCCGTTGTTGGCATAGTAGGCATTGAACGGGGTCAGCGTGTCGGTCACACCGACGATCAGGTCCTTGATCTTGATCCGCCAGAAATCAACCGTCAGGTTGATATTGCGGGTCGGTTCGAACACCACACCGGCATTGATCGAGGTCGACCGTTCCGGAGCCAGCGCCGGGTTGCCGACCGAGGTAATTCCCAGGCTGATGGGACCGGTCGCATAGGTGTTGTTGGCGTGCGCCGTGCAGAACGCCTGGAACGTCGGGGTGGCGCAGTTCGCCGCAGTAACCGTGCGGGTCACGAAGCCGGTGGTCGGCAGACCAAAGGCTTCGTTGAACGACGGGATGCGGAAGCCCTTCGACCACGAACCGCGGAACGTCAGTTCCGGGATCGGCTTGAACTTCGCCGAGAACTTCGGCGAGAAGGCGTTCTGTCCGGTCGAGTAGCTGTCGTAACGGCCCGAAGCGTTCACTTCCAGTTGCTCGAGAATCGGCGCCTGGATTTCATAGAACGCCGACTTGACATTACGCGCGCCGCTGGTGCCGACAGCGTTGATGCTGTAATAGCGGGTGTACGGCGCATCGAAGTTCGCCGGGTTGGCCGACGGTGCATCGATCGATTCGTGACGGTACTGGCCGCCGACTGCCGCCTGCAGCTTGCCGCCCGGAAGCTCGATCAGCTCCTTCGAGATCTGGACGGTTCCCTGCCACAGATCCGAATTCGAAATCGTGCGCTGCCGCGGTGCAATGGCATCCCACTGCGCGTCGGTGTTGGCGTTGAAATCGAGGAAGTTGAACGTCCCGCGCGCCAGCGCGTTCATGATCAGCTGCGGCTGGAAGTAATTGCTCTGGTCGCGGCGCAGACGAACGTTAGAAGCGGTGAAGCTGGCCGAATAGTTCCAGCCGTCCCCGAAGTTGCCGTCGATGCCAAGCACGCCGCGAAGCGAACGGGCATCGGTCTCGACGGTGCGGCCACGGGTCGAGCGCACAAAGAGCTGGGCGGTCTGGCCATTGGCGGCATAGGGGTTGTACGGATTGAGAACGCCGTTTGTGGCATCGCAGCCCGTGCCCACGCCGTTACGCGTACCCACACCGGTCGGGCAGATGTAGACCGGTGCGATCACGTTGTATGCCAGCGCACCGCTGGTCGGATTGGTCGGGGTGCCGTTGAAACCGAGCGGCGTAAACGACGCGAAAGTCTTGGTGTTGTAGTAGTTCACCATCGCATAGACCTGCGCACGGTCACCGACATTGGCGGTAAAGCGAGCGGAAAGACCCTTACGCTCGATCTTCGGCTGCAGCATGATGTACTTGTTCTGGAAATCGACTTCACAGGCACCGATCAGCGGCGCCGTTGTCGAAGACCCGATGTTCGGGTTGAGCGTGAAGTCGCGGCAACCAGCGGCGGGATTGAGGTAGCTGAAACGACCCGCGCCGCTGAATGCGCCAGCGGTGGTGACCGGACGCACCAGGGTAATGCCGGGAATGCTGATCAGGCCGTTGAACGAACCGTCTTCAGCGGTAGTGCCGTTCCAGTTATGATTGACCATGCAGCTTCCGGCCGCGTTGCAGATGCCCTGCAGGTCGGAGCTGTTGAACGGATAGCCGCGTTCGCGCGCGAACAGCGGATCCTGCTTCTGGTATTCGGCGCTGACGTAGAAGTTGAAGCCCTGGTCCTGCAGATCGCCGTAACCATAGGTTGCGTCGATGCGCTTTTCGCCGGCGTCGCCGCGCTGCGAGATACCTGCCGAACCGTTGAGGTACAGGCCCTTGACTTCCTTCTTGGTGACCACGTTGATCACGCCGGCGATCGCGTCGGCACCGTAGGTCGACGAGGCGCCATCGCGCAGCACGTCGATCTTTTCGATGATCGCATCGGGAATGGTGTTGAGGTCGACGAAGTTGCGCTGGCCGTCATCCGCGAGCGGATAGGGAGCAATGCGCAGGCCGTCGGCGACCGACAGGGTGGTCTGCACAGTCAGGCCGCGCAGCGCCGGGGCGTTGGCGCCCGAAGCGAAGTTGAAGCCGGTGTTCCAGCCCTGCTGGATCGTGCTGCCGCTGTTGGCGACGAGACGCTGGATCGATTCGGCCGCGGTGTTGAGGCCGCGCTCTTCAAGCGTGGCAGCGGTCAGGGTGGTGACCGGCAGCGCCTTGTTGTCGGTCTGCTTCAGAATCGAGCCGGTGACGACGATCTGGCCTTCATCGGCGCAGGCGGCATCAGACGAATTGGCTTTGCAATCGACCGCCGCAGCGTCCTGAGCGAAGGCAGTTGAGCTGACGAATGCGAGGCCGAGCACCAGCGGTGCCGCGCCTGCCTTCAGAGCAGAAAGAGTGGTTTTCTTCACGTTCCAGTCCCTTATGTTCGACTGGGAGTCCCAAGAATTTGGACACCCCCAATGGCTTTTTGCGGACTGGCCGGGCTTGCCCCCGTTCGTGTCACAGACCCAAGTGACGGCGCACGGCAGCCGCAGAAAGCGATAGCGGTAAATGACCGATCCACCCCGCACGGGCAAAGAATTTGGCGGGTGCGCGGACAGTTTGGGGGTGAGTTGTAACCAATCTGCCACAGTAGCCGGGCAAGGCGAACCCCGCGTTTCCGGCCTTTCCCCAAACAATGTGGAAACTTTGTTTCTCGGCGTGGCAAAGGTGCCGCATCTTCGTTGCGAGTATCGCTTTGGCCGCGACGCTTTCTTAGTTGCGCCGCATGCAGGGCAGAGTTTGCTGTGCTGCCCTAGCGCCCCGGCATCGGCCCGGTGAAGAGCAGCGGATCGAGCCGCGAATCGCGCCATTTGACCGACCAGTGGAGATGCGGTCCGGTGGCGCGGCCGGTCATCCCGATATTGCCGAGATACTGGCCCTGGCGGACCACGTCGCCAACCTTCACCGCCAGCCTGGAACTGTGCAGGAAGGCGCTGTTCAGCCCCATGCCGTGATCGATCATCAACAGCCGTCCCTCCAGTGTGAAGGGGCTGTCCGCAGCGAGGATCACCACCCCGTCGGCCGGGGCGACGAAGGGGGTGCCGCTGGTCCCGGTGGCGATGTCCATCCCCGAATGATAGCTGCCCGGGGTGCCGTTGTAGATCCGCTGCGACCCGAACCGGCCCGATATGCGGCCATAGACCGGCCAGATGAACCGCTGCCGCCAGCCCTGGACATCGTGATCGACCGCGCGCGCCGCGTTGATCTGGGCCAGTTCGGCATTGCGGCGCAAGGCGAACGCCGGATTGGGCGGCGTGCCCGAGCGCGGGCCGAGCGGGATGTGTTCGAGCTGCCAGGCGCGCGGCGCGATCGCCAGGCTGCGCACCGCGCTGCGCCCGCCGTCGAGACGCGCAACCAGCTGGGCAGAAGGGCCGGCGTCACGGTCGAAAGCGATGAGGAAGCGGCCGTCGGCGGCGATGCCGACCGGCTTGCCGCCCAGCATCAGCGCAGCGGTGCCCGGCGGGGCGATGCCGCGCGCCCAGCCGCCCTGGGTCAGCTCGCCGCTCAGCGCGAAATCGGGGGCAGAGACCAGCCCGAGCGCTTCGGCGGCACGGGCCCCCAGCCCGCTGATCTGGCCGATCCCGAGCGCCAGTGCGGCGGCCCCGGCAAACATTGCGCCCTTGTGCATCGCGGCTGGTCCGGTCACGCGCCGCCGAGCAGGCGCTTGGTCGCGATGGCGGCGCTGGCATAGGCTTCCTGGCGCTCGACGCTCCAATAACGCAGCGCCTCGAGCGGGATCGCTTCGCCGCTGACGGCGCAGAGCACGTAGGAGCCGGGATTGATCACCCGGAACGAGCTGGGCTGGTAATAGAGCGTCGCGGCGCGATCGGAAGCGGACATCAGCATGCGCCGCCTTTAGCGCAGCCTGGCTTTCAGAGCAATTTACCTTGCTCGGGCGGGGCGGGACGCGGCGGCGCTTTGGTCCGGGGCGGGGCGGCGCCCGCCGCAGGGGCTGGCGCGCCGGTATGAACGGCCAGCACCCCGTCGCGGAAATGGAGGTCGAGCGCGGCCTCCACGGCGGCACTGTCACGGCTGACCAGGGTGCGCCCATCCGCCGCGGTGACCCGGACATAGCCGCGCTGCAGAACCCGGTCGGGATCGAGCGACTGCAGGAACCGCCCGGCCGATTCGAGCCGGTCGCGCGCCCGGTCGAGCCGCGCGCTGAGCAATGGCAGCGACAGGCGGCCGCCGACCCGCTGCAGCTCGCCGCGGGCCAGCTGGGTCCGCTCGGTCAGGCTGCGGCGCAGCCGCTCGCCCAGCTCGTCGAGCTTTTGCGCCTGCGGGCTGAGCAGGGTTTCGAGCCGGGGCAGCCGTTCGGCCCGCGCCGCCAGCCGCTCACGCCCCAGTTGCAGCGGGCGCATCACCGCGCGGCGCTGGCGCAGGGCCAATTCGCCGATCTGCTGAGCCAGGTCCTCGCGCACCGGGACGGCCATTTCGGCAGCGGCGGTCGGGGTCGGGGCGCGGCGATCGGCGGCGAAATCGGCCAGGGTGGTGTCGGTTTCGTGGCCGACCGCGCTGATCACCGGGATCTGCGATTCGGCGATGGCGCGGACCACGGCTTCCTCGTTGAAAGCCCACAGGTCCTCGATCGAGCCGCCGCCGCGCGCGACGATGACCAGATCGGGCCGCGGGATCGCGCCGATGTGCGGCAGCGCGGAAAAGCCGCGGATGGCCGCCGCGACCTGGGCCGCGGCGCCCTGGCCCTGGACCAGCACCGGCCAGACCAGCACCCGGCTGGGAAAGCGGTCGGCCAGCCGATGAAGGATGTCGTGGATCACCGCCCCGGTGGGCGAGGTGACCACCCCGATCACGTCGGGCAGATAGGGCAGCGGGCGTTTGCGCGCGGCGGCGAACAGCCCCTCGGCCTCAAGCCGGGCCTTGGTCTTGGCCAGCAGGGCAAGCAGCGCGCCTTCGCCCGCCACTTCCATCCGCTCGATCACCATCTGGTAGTTCGAACGCCCGGGATAGGTGGTGAGCTTGCCGGTGGCGACCACCTCTAACCCGTCCTCGGGCTGGAAGGTCAGCCGCTGCGCGGTGCCGCGCCATAGGACGCCGTCGAGCCGCGCATTCTCGTCCTTTAGCGCCAGATAGACATGGCCCGAAGCGGCGCGCTTGACCCCGGACAGCTCGCCGCGCACCCGGACGAAGCCGAAGCGGTCCTCGACCGTGCGTTTCAGCAGCGCGGATATCTCGCTGACCGACAACGCGGCGGCGTTGTCCCCGGCCACGTCCTTCGCTACCAGCCCGGCGGGTTCTTCTTCATCGGGAAATGGCGGCGACATGAATATCCTGCTGATCGGTTCGGGCGGGCGCGAGCATGCGCTGGCGTGGAAGCTGGCGCAATCCCGGCTGTGCAGCAAACTGTTCGCCGCGCCGGGCAATCCGGGGATCGCCGACCATGCCGAACTGGTGACGCTCGACGCAGCCGATCACCAGGCGGTGCTGGCGTTCTGCGAGACGCAGGCCATCGGCCTGGTCGTGATCGGCCCCGAAGCGCCGCTGGTCGATGGCCTGGCCGATAGCCTGCGCGGCGCCGGGGTGCCGGTGTTCGGCCCGTCGAAAGCGGCGGCCCAGCTCGAAGGGAGCAAGGGCTTCACCAAGGACCTGTGCGCCCGCGCCGGAATCCCGACCGGGGGCTATGAGCGGGTGAGCGACGAAGCCGGCGCGATGGCCGCGCTGGCGCGGTTCGGCGCGCCGGTGGTGATCAAGGCCGACGGGCTGGCCGCGGGCAAGGGCGTCACCGTGGCGATGACCATGGCCGAAGCCGAGGCCGCAGTCCGCGCGATCTTTGGCGGGCGCTTCGGCGCGGCCGGGGCCGAGGCGGTGATCGAGGAGTTCCTCGACGGCGAGGAGGCGAGCTTCTTTGCCCTGACCGACGGCCACACCGTGGTGCCCTTCGCCTCGGCCCAGGATCACAAGCGCGTCGGCGACGGCGACACCGGCCCCAACACCGGCGGGATGGGTGCCTACAGCCCGGCGCGGGTGCTGACACCGGCGCTCGAGGGCGAAGCGATGAGCCGGATCATCGTCCCGACCGTGCAGGCCCTGGCGCGCGAAGGCATGCCCTATTCGGGCGTGCTGTTCCTGGGCCTGATGCTGACCAAGGCCGGGCCGCAGCTGATCGAATACAATTGCCGCTTCGGCGATCCCGAATGCCAGGTCATGCTGATGCGGCTTGAATCCGATCTGGCCGAACTGCTGCTGGCCTGCGCCGAGAACCGGCTGGGCGCGATCGAACCGCCGCGCTTTTCCGATGATGCCGCCTTGACCGTGGTGTTGGCGGCCAAGGGATATCCGGACACGCCGGCCAAGGGCGGGGCGATCCGCGCTATCGCAGCGGCCGAGCAGGCCGGTGCCAAGGTGTTCCACGCCGGCACCGCTCTGGTCGGGGGCAAACTGGTCGCCAGCGGCGGTCGCGTGCTGAGCGTCACGGCCAGCGGGGCCAGTGTGGCCGAGGCCCAGGCCCGCGCCTATGCCGCGGTCGATGCGATCGACTTTGCCGACGGTTTCTGCCGCCGCGACATCGGATGGCGCGAGGTGGCGCGCGAACGCGGCTAGTCGATGACCCGGATCCCGCGCTTCCACGGGAAAGCAGCCCGAACCGAGCAGTCCGCAGTGGCAATCGAAACCTCGACCCGTCCACCCTCGATCCGTTCACCCGCATGCCCCCAGCGGAACGGCAGATAATAGCGCGCGAGGCGCCCGCCGCCGGTTGCCGTGATCGTCCAGTCGATCGGCACCATGTCGCCATTGCTGATCCGGTAGCGCCCGGCGGTGCCCGCACCCAGCCCGGTCGCGGCGATCAGGAAGATCTTGCCGTTGCCGGTCACCTCGAGCGCGCAGTCGCCGTCGCTGGCGGCGGCAACGACCGGCCAGTCCGCGCCGAGCGGTGCGCCGCTGGCCGGCGCTGCCGATGCCGTCGCCAGGCCAAGGATAAGGGCGGTGAGAAGGGGTGTGCGCATCGCGGAGTCTCCTGCTGGGATCACGCTAGCGCGGCGATGAAGCCCGCGCACCGCCCGATTTCGCCGCGCCCCGATCCGGCACAGAAGAAAGCTGCGCTTTGTGCCAGTGCTGGCGGATTTCATTGCGCAAAGATCGCACAGCGGGCAATGGACGTTCATAACAAGGGTCGCATTTCGGTACGGACTGATCGGGGTGCACAGTGAGAATCATTCTGGTCGATAGCCAGGCACCGGCGCTTGCGCCGTGGCTGATGGGCTATCTCGGGGCAGAAATGGATGCGCGCGCTGCGCCTGTCCGCCGGGTTATCCCGGTCCGGCCCAACTGCTTTGTCCAGATCATCCTTGGCGGCGAACACCTGATGATCGACGTCGAAAGCGGCGAGCGGGTTCCCGCGCCGCGCGTCGGGCTGTTCGGTCCGCTCAGCCACTATCGCTACGACATGGAAATACGCGGCCAGTTCCGCACCTTTTCGGCCCGGTTCCAGCCCGCCGCCGCAGGTCAGCTGTTCGGCATCGATCCGGTCGCACTGGTCGATCGGGTGATGGCGATCGGACTGCCCAAGGGCCTGTTCGAAGCGCTGCAGGCAGCGCCGCACTGGGGCGAGATGGCCGAACTGGCCGACGCCTGGATCGCCGCGCTGGTCAAGGACAAGGGCGGCGAGGATCCGGTGGCCCGCGCGGCGCGGCTCCTGCGCGAGGCGCAGGGCCAGATCGGGGTTAACGAACTGTGCGAGGAGACGGGCCTGTCGATGCGCCATTTCCAGCGCCGCTTCCGCCAACTGACCGGGCAGAACCCCAAACACTATGCGCGGGTCTGCCGCGTATCGCACGCGGTGCACCTCAAGGAATTGCAGCCCGACATGTCGTGGACCGCGGTGGCGCAGGAGGCCGGCTATTCCGATCAGTCGCACTTCATCCGCGACTTCAAGGGCCTGACCGGCCTGGTGCCGCGCGACTTCCTGCGCTTCCAGACCCCGATCGAACGCTATCCGCGCTGGGAAGGGTAGAGGTTCAGGCCAGGACCTCGCCCGTCAAGGCTTTGAGATCCGCCTCGGGCCGCGCACCATAATGCGAGATGATTTCGGCGGCACAGATCGCGCCGAGCCTTAGGCACTGTTCCAGCGCCAGGCCGCGGACGTGCCCGAACAGGAACCCGGCGGCGAACAGATCGCCCGCGCCGGTGGTATCGACCACCTTGGCGACCGGCTGCGCCGCAACTTCGGCGCGCACCCCGTGGGCCACCGCGATCGCGCCCTGTGCGCTGCGCGTCGCGACCAGCACCGGCACCTGGGCCGATACCTGCGCCACGCTCGCCTCGAAATCGGCGAGCCCGGTCAGCGTCGCCAGCTCGTGTTCGTTGACGAACAGGATGTCGATCATGCCCTGGTCGATCATCGCGCGGAAATCGTCGCCATGCATGGCGATGATGAAACTTTCCGAGGCGGTGAAGGCGACCTTGCGGCCCGCCGCGCGGGCCACGTCGATCGCCCGGCGCATCGCGGCGCGCGGCTCGGCGGGATCCCACATGTAGCCTTCGAGATAGAGCACCGCGGCGCTGGCAATCGCGGCTTCGTCGAGCGCGCTGGCCGAAAGGTACTGGCCCGCGCCGAGCAGCGTGTTCATCGTCCGCTCGCCGTCCGGGGTGACGAAGATCAGGCAGCGCCCGGTCGGCGGATCGCCCGCGCGCGGCGGAGTGGTGAAGGCGATCCCGCCGGCGCGGATGTCATGCTGGAACACTTCGCCCAGCTGGTCGTCGGCAACCTGGCCGACAAAGGCGCAGCGCGCGCCCAGCGCGGCCAGGCCGGCCAGGGTGTTGGCCGCCGATCCGCCCGAAATCTCGCGCGCCGGGCCCATGGCGGCATAGAGTTCGTGCGCCCGCGCGGTATCGACTAGCGCCATGCCGCCGCGGCTCAGGCCAAGCTGCGCGATCAGCGCATCGTCGCACGGCGCCATCACATCGACGATGGCGTTGCCGATGGCGATGACATCGAGGGTGGGTTCGGACATGCGCATTTCCTGCAAGAACGGGGCGAATCGCGCCGCGCCTAGCGGTCCCTTGGGCGCAGGGCAAGCGCCGCGCCGTTGACAGCGCGCGGCGCGCGGGCGAAGTGCGCCGGGCATGCTGCGCGCCTTCACCCTTGCCCTTGGCCAGATGGCCGATCCCCGCGTGCTGCGGATCTGGCTGAAGAGCCTGGCCGCGACGCTGGCGGCGTTCGCCGTACTTGGCGTGGCCGGCTGGTGGCTGCTCGATCGCGCGCTGGCCTGGGCCGGGCTCAATGGCGCGAACCTGGCCGCGCCCGACGGGGTGCGCGGCCTGCTCGCCGCGCTGGGGGTGCTGCTGGGCGGCGTGGTGCTGTGGCGCATCGTCGCGCTCGCCGTGCTCCAGCTGTTCGCCGACGAGGTGGTCGCCGCGGTCGAGGCGAAACATTACCCCGCCGCGGCGGCCACGGCGCGCAAGCTGGGCTGGCATGAAGAGCTCGGCGCTGGGCTGCGCGGTGCCGGGCGCGCGCTGCTGCTCAACCTGGTTGCCGCGCCGGTCGCCGTGCTGCTGCTGGTCACCGGCTTTGGCGCGCCGCTGGTCTTCACCCTGGTCAATGCGCTGCTGCTGGGGCGCGAGCTGCAGGACATGGTGTGGCTGCGCCACCGGCCCGGGCCGCAAGCCCCCGCGCCGCTGGGCAAGGCGGAGCGTTTCGCCCTGGGGCTGATCGTCGCGGCGCTGCTGCTGGTCCCCTTCGTCAATTTCCTCGCCCCGTTCCTCGGCGCTGCCGCGGCGGCGCACCTCATCCATCGCAAGGACATTCGGACATGATGCGCAAATCGGCGATCGCCCTGGCCGTGGTGCCGTTCCTCGCCGCGTGCGGCGGCGGATCGGGCGGCGGCGCGGTGCAGACCGCCGCGAGCAAGCCCGCGCCGATCAAGACCGCGGTGCGCACTCCGCAGCGTCCCACGCTGGCACCGCCGCGAGTCCAGGTGATTCCCGGGCTGGAAGGGCTGATCGGCGCGACCGGGGCCGATCTGACCCGGCAGCTGGGTGCGCCGCGGCTCGACGTGATCGAAGGCGATGCCCGCAAGCTGCAATTTGCCGGCACCGCCTGCGTTCTCGACGTCTATCTCTATCCTGCGGCCGCCGGGCGCGAGCCGACCGCGACCTATGTCGACGCGCGCCGCGCCAGCGACGGGCAGGAGGTCGACCGGGCGGCCTGCGTCGGCGCGCTGCTGCGCCGCCCACCCGCCCCCGCGGCAGCGCCTGCAGCGCCGGGCAAGCAAGGGTAACCGGGATTTAAGGATAATCCGGCATAAGCCCTGTCCAGAGCAATTCCGGGGGCTTTTCGACGCCATGACCATGCAGTTTCGCGATCTCGCCGCGCAGGCGGCTGCCGACGGGGCAATCGACCCGGCCGAGGTGTTGGCCTTGCGCCAGGCCGGCTGGGCCGACGGCAAGATCGATCCCGAAGAAACCGAGAGCCTGTTCCTGGCCAACGAACAGCTGCGCGCGCCCGATCCCGAATGGGCGGCGCTGTTCGTCGAGGCGCTGAGCAATTTCGTGGTCAACACGGTCGAGCCGCACGGCTATGTCGACCAGACCATGGCCGACGAACTGGTCAGCCGCGTCGACCGCGACGGCAAGGTCGATACCCTCGCCGAGCTCGAGCTGCTGGTCCGGGTGCTGGAGATGTCTACCCGCACGCCGGCCAGCCTCAAGGCCTATGTGCTGCGGCAGGTCGAGAACGCGGTGCTGACCGGCGAAGGGCCGACCCGCGCCGGCATGCTCGATCCCAAGGCGATCAACGAGACCGAATGCGGCCTGCTGCGCCGCACGATCTTTTCCGCCGGCGGGGACCGCCCCGCCGCGGTCAGCAAGGCCGAAGCCGAACTGCTGTTCCGGATCAAGGACGCTTCGCTCTACGAGGTCAACGCGCCCGAATGGCAGGCGCTGTTCGTCCAGGGGGTCGCCAATTACCTGCTCGGCTTCGGCGGCAATGAGCCGCTGAGCGCGGAGCGCGCCGGTGAACTCGACCGTTTCATGGCCGCCGAAGGCGCCGGGGTCGGCGGGTTCCTGGGCCGGATGCTGACCAGCAAGCCCGACATCAAGGGCTTTGGTAGCCTGCTCGGCAGCGCCGACGAGGCCGACTATCTTGCCGCGCACAATGACGAAGCCGCGGTGGCCGAGGTCTTTTCTGCCGACGAACAGGCCTGGCTCCACGACCGGCTGGAAGCGGACGAGGAGCTCGACGAGCTGGAAAAGGCGCTGATCGCCTTTATCGACGCGGAAACCGGCGCAAACTTCGTTCCGCGCCCTGGGCGAGGCTAGACCGTAAAGCTCTCGCCGCAGCCGCAGGCGCCCTTGGCATTGGGGTTTGCGAACACGAAGCCCGCGGTGAAATCGTCCTCGACCCAGTCCATCGTGCTGCCGATCAGGTAGAGCACCGAGCCGCCGTCGATGAAGAAGGTGCCGCCCGGCGTCTCGATCCGTTCGTCCATCGCCACGGCCTCGCTGACATAGTCGACCGAATAGGCCAGCCCCGAGCAGCCACGCCGCGGGGTCGACAGCTTGACCCCGATCGCGCCGGCGGGCGCCTGGGCCATCAGCGCGGCGATCCGCGCCTCTGCTGCAGGGGTCAGAATGACAGCGGCGGGTCTCGCCCTGATTTTCGATTCACTCATAAAACTGGTCCGTTCGTGTCGAGCGAAGTCGAGACACCTGCGCGGCCGTGTCTCGAC
>JBJTLX010000319.1:0-13127 GCA_046063245.1 Novosphingobium sp. | reverse complement strand
ATTTCGCGCGTTGACGGCGTGGTGATGGATATCGGCGTGTCGTCGATGCAGCTTGACCAGGCAGAGCGCGGCTTTGCCTTTTCCAGCGACGGTCCGCTCGACATGCGGATGGCGCAGGACGGCGAAAGCGCGGCCGAATTTCTCAACACCGCGCTCGAAGCGAAGATCGCCGACGTGCTTTACCACTATGGCGAAGAGCGCCAGTCGCGCAGGGTCGCCCGTGCGATCGTCGCAGCGCGCCCACTGCAAACTACGGGCCAGCTGGCCCATGTTGTGCGCAAGGCGCTGGGTCACAGGCCCGGCGCCCCGAAGGATCCCGCGACCCGCAGCTTCCAGGCGATCCGCATCCACGTGAATGCCGAGCTGGACGAGCTGCGCGCCGCGCTCGATGCCGCCGAGCAGCTGCTGCGTCCCGGCGGGCGGCTTGCCGTGGTCAGCTTCCACAGCCTGGAAGACCGCATCGTCAAGCAGTTCCTGCGCGAAGCCGGCGGCGCTTTGGCCAATGCCTCGCGCCATCTGCCGCAGTCCGCCCCGGCTGCGGCGCCGACCTATGCGCCCGTCGCCAAGGCGGTGCGCCCGTCAGAGGCCGAGCTTGCACGCAACCCGCGCGCCCGTTCCGCCACGCTCCGTTCTGCCATCCGCACTGCCGCTCCCGCCCGGGAAAGGAGGGCCGCATGAACCTCACCCGCGATCGCCTGCGTCAGGTCGGCTGGCTGGCCGTACTGCTGACCTGCGCGGCCTTTACCCTGGCGCTGACCTTCAAGGTCAACGCGGTGAAAAGCCAGGTGCGGCTGACCGAGCGCAGGGTCGTCGCGCTCAAGCAGGAGACGATGTTTCTCGAAACCGAGTTCGAGACCCGCGCCAACCAGCAGCAGCTGTCGTCGCTCAACCAGGTCGAGTTCGGCTATCAGGCACCGACCGCGGGGCAGTACCTTGAAGGCGAGCGCCAGCTGGCCTCGCTGGGCAAGCCGCGCGCGCTGGGCGCACCCAGCCCGATCCGCGTCGCCAGCGCCGCCGAAGCGACCGAAGAGAGCGCCTTTCCCGCGATGGTTTCGCCGCTGACCGGCAAGGCGATGGCCGCCGAACTGCCCAAGGGCGAGCCCAAGCAGAAGATGACCGCCGCCACCCTGCGTGACCGGCTGAGCACCGTCGCAAAGCCGGAGGCCGCGCACGAATGACCGCGATCACCGTCTCGACCGCGATTTCTTCTGGCCGGGGCGAACTCGTCAATGTGCGCCAGCGCACGCTGCTGATGGCCAAGTGGCGCGTGCTGTGGGTGGTCGCGGGCTTTGCCCTGGTCGCCGTCATCGCGCTGGTCCGGATTGCCTGGCTCGGCCTGTTCGACAGCGCGCCCAAGCCGGTCGACGGGATGGCCGCGCTGCTCCCGGCGCGCGGCGACATCGTCGATCGCAACGGGGTCCCGCTGGCCCGCGCCTTCCCCGCCTATGCGCTGTGGTACAATCCGGCTGCGCTGGGCGGTGACGGTCCGCCGCTGGTCCACGGATCGCGCCAGGTGGCCGAGGCACTGGCCGCGATCTTCCCCGACATGAATGTCGATCAGCTGGCCGCGCGGCTGGCCGAGGGCAAGCCCGGTTACCTGCGCCGCCGCATCCTGCCCGAAGATGCCAACCGGATCCACGCGCTGGGCGAACCCGCGCTGGAATTCCCGCGCGAGGTCGAGCGGTTCTATCCCCAGGGATCGATGGCCGCCCACGTGCTCGGCTTCGTCGGGGCCGACGGCAAGGGCCACGTCGGGATGGAGCAGGTGTTCGACCGCTATCTGACCGATCCCGCCACCCGCGGCGCGCCGGCGGTGCTGTCGCTCGACACCCGCGTCCAGGGCGCGCTGGAAGACGAACTCCACCGCGGCATGCTCGATTCCGCGGCCAAGGGTGCGGCCGGGATCGTGCTCGATGTCGATACCGGGGAAGTCGTCGCGCTGGCCTCGCTGCCCTCGTTCAATCCCAACCTGATCGATCAGGCCAGCACCCCCAATATCTTCAACCGGGTGACCAACCAGGTTTACGAGCTGGGCTCGACCTTCAAGCCGATCACCGTTGCCGCGGCGATCGACGCCGGGGTGGTGACCGATCTGTCGCGGCGCTACCAGTCGAACCGCCCGCTGCAGATCGGCGGCTTCCAGATCCACGACAGCCACAGTTTCGGCGCGTCGCTCAACGTGCCCGAGGCGCTGATCCATTCGTCGAACATCGTTACCGCGCAGGTTGCCGATCAGCTCGGCGCGGCGCGGCTCAACGCGACGATGCGCGCGCTCGACATGAACCAGCGCCCGGGGATCGAACTGCCGGCCAAGGGCTTTCCGATCTGGCCCGAAGGCAACTGGTCGCGGATCACGACGATGACGGTGTCCTATGGCCACGGCATCGCGGTGACCCCGCTGCACCTCGCCAGCGCTTATGCCACCATGGTCAACGGCGGGGTGTGGCGTCCGGCGACGCTGATGAAAGTCGATCCGGCCCACGTCAATCCAGGCCGCCGGGTGTGGAAAGCCTCGACCAGCGCGCGGATGCGCCAGCTGCTGCGGATGATCGTCGACCTTGGCACCGGGCGCAAGGCCAACGCTGCGGGCTACCGCGTCGGCGGCAAGACCGGCTCGGCGGAAAAGCCCGGCGCCGGCGGCTATCGCAAGACCTCGCTGGTTGCGACCTTTGCCGCCGCCTTCCCGATGGACCGCCCGCGCTATGTGATCATCGCCATGCTCGACGAGCCGCAGGGCACCGCCGCCACCTCGGGCCAGCGCACCGCCGCGTTCAACGCCGCGCCGATCGTCGGCCGGGTGGTGCCGCGGATCGGGCCGCTGCTCGGCATCATGCCCGACGCCACCCGCGACGTGGACATTTCCGACCTGGCCCCGCTGGTCGGCAGCGGGGACGGCGAATGAAGCTCTCGGCGCTCGCCGCGGCTGCCGGGATCGCGCTGCCGGGCGGGGCCGAAGCGCAGGTTACCGGTTTCGCCATCGACAACCGCAAGGTTGCGCCGGGCACCGTGTTCGGCGCGTTCCAGGGCACCGCCGTCAACGGTGAGGACTTCATCCCCGCCGCGATTGCCGCCGGCGCCGTCGCCGTCGTCGCCCGGGCCGAGGCGCAGGTCGATGGCGCGATCCATATCGCCGATGCAAATCCGCGCCGCACTTTCGCCCGATTGGCCGCGGGCTTCTATCAGCCGGTGCCCGCAACGCTGGTCGCGGTGACCGGGACCAACGGCAAGACCAGCACGGTCGAGATGGTCCGCCAGATCTGGCGGATGCTGGGCGAACGCTCGGCCTCGATCGGCACGCTGGGGGTGACCACCAGCGACGAGAGCATCTCGACCGGGCTGACCACACCCGACATCGTCACCTTCCTCGCCAATATGCACGGCCTGGCCCGCGAAGGGGTGTCCCATGTCGCTTACGAAGCCTCGAGCCACGGGCTGTCGCAGTACCGCAACGAAGGGCTGCGGGTGCAGGCGGGGGCATTCACCAACCTCAGCCGCGATCACCTCGATTACCACAAGGACATGGAAGACTATTTCGCGGCCAAGATGCGGCTGTTTGGCGAAGTGGTCGAGAAGGATGGATTTGCGGTCATCTGGGCCGACGATGACTGGTCGTCCCGCGCCGTCGAACGGGCCCGCAGCGGGGGGCTGCGTCCGTTCACCGTGGGCAAGGGCGGGGAGGCGATCCGCCTCCTCGCCCGCACCCCGACCCAGCTGGGCCAAGTGCTCGAGCTTGAGTGGCAGGGCCAGGCGCGCAAGCTGACCTTGCCGCTGATCGGGGCCTATCAGGCCGCTAACGCCCTGGTCGCGGCCGGGCTGGTCATTGCCACCGGCAGTGACGCCGGCCAGACCTTTGACGCGCTGACCCGGCTGCAGCCGGTACGCGGACGGCTGGAGCGCGCCGCCATCGCCCGCTCGGGCGCGCCGATCTATGTCGACTATGCCCACACCCCCGATGCGCTCGAAGCGGCGATTGCCGCGCTGCGCCCGCATTGCAGCGGACGCCTGATCGTCGCCTTCGGTGCCGGCGGCGACCGCGATCAGGGCAAGCGCCCGGAAATGGGCCGGATCGCGGCGGAGCAGGCCGATCTGGGCATCGTCACCGACGACAATCCGCGCGGTGAGGATCCCGCCGCGATCCGCGCGATGGTGCTCGCCGGGGGCGGCGGAGCCTTGCGCGAGGTTGGCGATCGCCGCGCAGCCATCGCCGCCGCGATTGGCGAAGCCGGGGCCCACGACATCGTCCTGATCGCCGGCAAGGGCCACGAACAGGGTCAAATCATCGGGTCGGGCGCGGACATGCGCGTCCTGCCGTTCGACGACGTCAGCGTCGCCAGGGAGTGTGCTGCATGAATGCCTTCGCCCGGATCCTCGATTGGCCGGTCATGCCCGACGACGACAAGGGCCTGGCGCTGTGGAGCGCCGGAGAGATCGCCGCGGCGACCGGGGGCACGCCTTCGACCGATTTCCAGGCCGCCGGGGCCGACATCGACAGCCGCGACGTGGCCGAGGGCGACCTGTTCTTCGCGCTGAAGGGCGAGGCGATGGACGGCCACCTGTTCGTCGACAAGGCCTTTGCCAGGGGCGCAGCCGCGGCGATCGTCGAGCGCCCGGTCGATGGCCCGCACGTGCTGGTCGAGGATACCTCAAGCGCGCTTGAGGCCTTGGCGAAACTGGCGCGAAACCGGGCCGATGCGCGGATAATCGGGGTCACCGGATCGGTCGGCAAGACCGGGGTAAAGGAAGCGATCTTCGCCGCGCTCGACCGGTCGAGCCGGGGCCGCGCGCACCGTTCGGTCAAGAGCTACAACAACCATGTCGGCGTCCCGCTCAGCCTGGCGCGGATGCCGGCGCGCAGCACGTTCGGCGTGTTCGAGATGGGCATGAACCACGCCGGCGAGATCCGCGCGCTGTCCGCGCTGGTCCGCCCGCACGTCGCGGTGATCACCACGATCGCCCCGGCGCACATCGAAATGCTCGGCAGCGAAGAGGCGATTGCCGAGGCCAAGGCAGAAATATTCGAGGGGCTGGAGCCCGGCGGGGTCGCGATCATCCCGGCAGACAGCCCCCACCATGCCCGGCTGAAGGAAGCGGCAGAACAACACGCGGGCGCCGTCGTCTCCTTCGGCCGGGCAGTTCATGCCGGCGTTCGCCTGCTCGATGCCGTGCCGGCGCCGGGCGGCGGGTCGCTGGTCACCGCCGATATGGGCGACCGGCGGATCTGCTACACCGTGGCCGAACCCGGCGAGCACTGGATCATCAATTCGCTGGCGGTGATCGCCGCGGTCCGCGCCGCAGGCGGCGACCTCGGCGCAGCCGGGCTGGCCCTGGCCGAGATGCGCGGATTGAAGGGCCGCGGCGAACGCCACTCCATCGCGGCAAAGGGCGGAGACGGATCGGGCCGCGCGCTGCTGATCGACGAAAGCTACAACGCCAACCCCGCCTCGATGCGCGCGACCTTGGCCCAGCTGGGGGTCACCCCGGCGCGGCGGCGGATCGCGGTACTGGGGGCGATGAAGGAACTGGGCGAGCACGGCCCGGCCTATCACGCCGCGCTGGCCGAGCCGATCGCGGCGGCGGGTGTCGACCGGCTGATCCTGGTCGGCGACGAAATGCAGGCGCTGGCTGACGAACTGGGGAAAGCGCCCCCTGCCGCGCTTGGCAAGGCGGTACCCTTCGCCCATTGCAAGACGGCGGGGCAGGCGCTTGAGGCGCTGGCGCAGATTGGCGTGGAGGGCGGCGACGCCGTCCTGGTCAAAGGGTCGAATTCGGTCGGGCTGGGCGCCGTTGTCGCCGCGCTGACCAAGCAGGAAGGTTAGATCAGGCATGCTTTACCTGATCGCGATGTATTTTCATTTCGAGGGGCTGGCGAACCTCATTCGCTATCAGACGTTCCGCGCCGGGGCCGCGCTGATGACCGCGCTGATTATCGGGCTGTGGATCGGGCCGCGCTTCATCAACATGCTGCGCCTGCGCCAGGGCAAGGGCCAGCCGATCCGCGAGGACGGACCGCAAAGCCACCTGGCCAAGCGCGGCACCCCGACCATGGGCGGGCTGATGATCCTGATCGCGCTGGTCGTCTCGATGCTGCTGTGGATGGACCTGACCAACCCCTTCGTCTGGGCCTGCCTGGCGGTGACCGGCGGGTTCGGGTTGATCGGGTTCCTCGACGATTACGACAAGGTCAAGAAGCGCAGCACCGCGGGGCTGTCGAGCCGGCTTCGGCTGGTGGCGGAGTTTGCCGTGGCGGGCGTCGCCGCCTGGCTGATCGTCAGCCAGATCAACACCAACCTCTATGTCCCCTTCCTCAGCGGCCGCTACATCCCGATGGGCCCGCTCTATTACGTGTTCGCCGCGGTGGTGATGGTCGGCGCGGGCAATGCCGTGAACCTGACCGACGGGCTCGACGGGCTGGCGACCATGCCGGTGGTGATCGCCGCCGGAACCTTCGCGATCATCGCCTATCTGGCCGGCCGCGCCGACTTTGCCCACTATCTGGGCATCCCGCACGTGCCGCGCGCGGGTGAACTGGCGATCCTGTGCGCCGGGATCATGGGAGCCTGCCTGGCCTTCCTGTGGTTCAATGCGCCGCCTGCCGCGGTGTTCATGGGCGATACCGGCAGCCTGGCGCTGGGCGGGGCGCTGGGGGCGATTGCGGTCGCGGCGCATCACGAGATCGTGCTGGCGATCGTCGGCGGGTTGTTCGTGATGGAGGCGGTATCGGTGATCGTCCAGGTCTTCTGGTACAAGCGCACCGGGCGGCGGATCTTCCGGATGGCGCCGATCCATCACCATTTCGAGCAGCTTGGGTGGAAGGAATCGACCGTGGTTATCCGTTTCTGGATCGTCTCGATCGTCCTCGCCCTGATCGGATTATCGACGCTGAAGATCCGATGATCACCGCCCCGATCTTTGCCGGCAAGCGTTATGCCGTCCTCGGGCTCGCCCGGTCGGGAATGACCGCGGCAGAAAGCCTGCTGGCCAGCGGGGCGCAGATCACCGCCTGGGACAGCCGCGAGGAGCCCCGCCGCGCGCTCGAAGGCCGGGCCGAACTGGCCGATCCGGCGGTGATCGACCTGACCGGCTATGCCGGGGTGGTGGTTTCCCCCGGGGTTCCGCTCAACACCCATCCGATCGCGCCGCATGCCGCGCGTTTCGGCGTGCCGGTGATCGGCGATATCGAACTGTTCGCGCTGGCCCGGCCCGCGCTGCCGGCGCACCGCGTGGTCGCGATCACCGGGACCAACGGCAAATCGACCACCACCGCACTGGTCCACCACCTGCTGCAATCGGCCGCGCTGCCGGTGCGGATGGGCGGCAACATCGGCCTGCCGGTGCTGGGGCAGAACCCGCTCGATCCGGGCGGGGTCTATGTGCTCGAACTGTCGAGCTATCAGATCGACCTGACCTTCAGCCTCGAGGCGGAGGTGACCGCGCTGCTCAACATCACCCCCGATCATCTTGACCGTTATGACGGCTTTGCCGGCTATGCCGCCTCGAAGGCCCGGCTTTTCGCGATGCAGCGGCCCGATCAGGTCGCGGTGTTCGGGATGAGCGATCCCAAGACCATCGCGCTGGCCCAGCGCGAGGCGCAGCTGCGCGCGCCGGGCAAGGTCCAGCTGGTCGACGGCAAGGATCTGGTGGCCCTGCAAGGGCAGTGGCCATCGCTGCAGGGGCCGCACAACCTGCAGAACGCCGCCGTTGCCGTTGCCATTGCCGAAGCACTGGGGCTGAGCGAGAAGCAGTGGCTGCCCGCACTGGCCAGCTTTCGCGGGCTGCCGCACCGGATGGAGCGTGTCGCCGAGGACGGCGGGGTGATGTACATCAACGACAGCAAGGCGACCAACCCGGCCTCGACCGCGCCGGCCCTGGCCGCCTTTCCACCGCAGCCCGATCGCCGCGTCCACTGGATCGTCGGCGGGCTGCCCAAGGGTGACCGGCTGGACGAATGCGCGCCGTGGTTCGGCAATGTCGCGGCGGCCTATACCATCGGCGAAGCCGGGCCGCGCTATGCCGATCTGCTGTCCCCCCACATGGCGGTGATCCGCAGCGAGATGATGTGCGACGCGATCAAGCAGGCGCGCGCCGCGGCCCGGCCGGGCGATGTCGTGCTGCTGTCACCGGCCTGTGCCAGCTTCGACCAGTTCCGCGACTACGAAGCGCGCGGCGATGCCTTTCGCCAGATCGTCCTGGCGCTGATCGAGGACGACCGCGCGGCGCTGGCTGCGGCTTGTCCCCCCGGAGTGAAAAGCTGATGGCGTCGAACCCGCCCTTCGTTCCCAGTGCCGGACGGATCGCGCCCGATGCCGCGCAGGTCGCCCGCCAGCGCCGCGCCCGGCGCAGCGAGCTGGCGATCTGGTGGCGCGAGATCGACCGGGTGCTGCTGTTTCTGGTGCTGACGCTGATGGCGATCGGCGCGGTTGCCGTCGCCGCATCGTCGCCCGCCTCGGCCCGGCGCCTGTCGACCGCCAGGATCCGGCTCGACGACCTGTACTTTTTCTATATCCACCTGCGCTGGCAGGTGCTGGGGCTGCTCGCGATGTTCGGCGCCTCGATGCTGCCGCGCGAACGGGCGCGTCAGGCCGGGATCCTGCTTGGCGCAGCAATGCTGGTCGCGCTGATGCTGGTCCCGCTGATCGGCTTTTCGGTCAACGGCGCGCGGCGCTGGATCAACCTGGGCTTTTCGCTCCAGCCGTCCGAAGCGCTCAAGCCGTGCTTCGCCATCGGTCTCGCCTGGATCCTCAGCTGGCGGGCGCGCGATCCCAAGATCCCGGTGATCGCGATTTCGACCGGGATCATGGGGGTGATCGCCATGTTCCTGATGATGCAGCCCGATTTCGGATCGACCGTGCTGTTCGCCGGGGTCTGGTTCGTGATGATCCTGATGTGCGGGATCCCGGTCAAGCGCATCCTGCTGGCGCTGGGCGGGGGCCTGACCGCGGTGGTGCTGGCCTATACCTTCTACGAGAACGGTCGCCACCGGATCGACGCGTTCCTGGGCGGCGGCACGGCCTTCGATCAGGTCGACCTGGCCCAGCGCACCCTGCTGGCGGGCGGCTGGACCGGGGCCGGGCTGTGGCTGGGCACCAAGAAGATGGGACTGCCCGAAGCGCACACCGACTACATCTTCTCGGTCATCGGCGAAGAGTTCGGCCTGCTCGCCTGCGCGGCAATCGTTGCGCTCTATCTCGCCCTGGTGCTGCGAGTGCTGCTGCGCCTGCTCGAAGAGGAAGACCTGTTCACCACGCTGGCCGCCGCGGGGCTGACCGCGCAGCTGGGCGGGCAGGCGTTCATCAACATCCTGGTCAACCTGCAGCTGTTCCCCTCGAAGGGCATGACCCTGCCGCTGATTTCCTATGGCGGTTCATCGACCATCGCGCTGTGCCTGGGGGTGGGCTTCCTCATTGCGATCACCCGGCGTAATCCGTTCCTCAAGCGCGAGGGCTTCAGCCTTCGCCAGGTCGGCATGCAAAAGCCCGGAGCACGCAAATGAGCGGTGTCAGCCGTCACTATGTCCTTGCCGCCGGCGGTACCGGGGGACACCTGATTCCCGCCTTTGCCCTGGCGGCGGAGCTGGAACGGCGCGGGCACCACGTCGCGCTGATCACCGACGATCGCGGCGCCAAGCTGCCGGGACGCCCGGCTACGCTGGTCAGCCACGTCCTGCCTGCCGGGCGGCTCGGCAAGAACCCGCTGCACTGGCCCGCGGGGATTTCGGCGATCATGGAAGGGCGGCGCATGGCGCTGCGGCTGTTCGACAGCTTCCAGCCCTCGGCGGTGATCGGCTTTGGCGGTTATCCGGCGCTGCCGGCGCTGTGGGCGGCAACCTCTGCCAAGGTGCCCAGCGTGATCCATGAACAGAACGCGGTGCTGGGCCGCGTCAACCGCTTCCTGGCGGGCCGGGTCGATGCGATTGCGACTTCCTATCGCGACGTCCAGCGCCTCGCCGCCAAGCACGCGGGCAAGGTCCATCTGGTCGGCAACCCGGTGCGCGCCGAAGTGCTGGCGCTGCGCGACCGGCCGTTCCCCAGCTTTACCGAAGAAGGCCTGCTGCGGGTGCTGGTTACCGGCGGCAGCCAGGGTGCGGGGGTGCTGTCGCAGGTGGTGCCCGATGGCCTTGCCATGCTGCCGCCGTCGCTGCGCGGACGCCTGCAGGTGACGCAGCAGTGCCGCCCGGAAGACATCGAGGCGGTGCGTGCCCGCTCTGCCAGCCACGATATTCCGGCCGAACTGGGCACCTACTTCGAGGACATGGCCAGCCGCCTCGCCGATGCGCACCTGTTCATCGGCCGCGCCGGGGCCTCGACCATTGCCGAACTGACCGCGGTCGGCCGCCCGGCGATCCTGGTCCCGCTGCCGATCGCCACCGATGATCACCAGGCCTATAATACCGCCGAGGTGTGCCAACTCGGCGGGGCACGGATGATCCGCCAGGACAAGTTCACCCCGGTCGAACTGGCCAAGCAGATCCAGGCCATCGCGATGAACCCCGAAACGCTGGCCACCGCCGCCCATGCGGCGTGGAATTGCGGCTATCCGAACGCGGCGAGCGATCTGGCAGATCTCGTCGAAAGTTTCGGCTCGCCCCCGCTGATGGACGTGATCCAGGTCGCGCGGAGTGTTTCGGCGCAAGGTCAGGAGCAGGTGGCGTGAAGAAGGCCCTGCGCCAGACCGGCGGCGGGCGGATGCCCACCGACATCGGCACGATCCACTTCGTCGGGATCGGCGGGATCGGCATGTCGGGCATTGCCGAGGTGATGCACAACCTGGGCTATGCGGTGCAGGGCAGCGACATTGCCGAGGGCTATGTGGTCGAGGGGCTGCGCGGGCGCGGGATCAAGGTCGCGATCGGCCATGCCGCCGAAAACCTGGGCGATGCGGCGGTGGTGGTCACCTCGACCGCGGTCAAGCGCAACAACCCCGAAGTTGCCGCCGCGCTGGAGCACCGGATTCCGGTGGTCCGCCGCGCCGAGATGCTGGCCGAACTGATGCGGCTCAAGCGCACGGTCGCGGTCGCCGGAACCCACGGCAAGACCACCACCACGTCGCTGGTCGCTGCCTTGCTCGATGCCGGCGGGGTCGATCCGACGGTGATCAACGGCGGGATCATCAATAGCTACGGCTCCAACGCCCGGCTCGGCGAAAGCGAATGGATGGTGGTCGAGGCGGACGAAAGCGACGGCTCGTTCCTGCGGCTCGACGGCACCATCGCCATCGTCACCAACATCGATCCCGAACACCTCGAACATTACGGCACCTTCGACGCGATCAAGGACGCCTTCGTCGAGTTCATCGAGAACGTGCCGTTCTATGGCTGCGCGGTGCTGTGCATCGACCATGCCGAGGTCCAGGCGATAATCCCGAAGATCCGCGACCGCCGCGTCGTGACCTATGGCTATTCGGCCCAGGCCGACGTGCGCGGGGAGAACGTCACCCCCTATCCCGGCGGCAACCGCTTCGACGTCGCGATCCGCGAGCGCGATGGCTCCTTCCGCCGGATCGAGGGGATCGACCTGCCGATGCCTGGCCGGCACAACGTCCAGAACGCGCTTGCCGCCGTCGCTGTCGCGGTCGAAATGGGCGTGTCTGACGAACTGATCCGCACCGGCTTCGCCACCTTCACCGGGGTCAAGCGCCGTTTCACCAAGGTTGGCGAAGTCGCCGGGGCCACGATCATCGATGATTACGGCCACCACCCGGTAGAGATTCGCGCCGTGCTCGCCGCGGCGCGCGAAGGGGTCGGCACCGGCCGGGTCATCGCCGTGGTCCAGCCGCACCGCTTCACCCGCCTGCGCGATCACCTCGACGATTTTTCCGCCGCGTTCAACGACGCCGACATGGTCTATGCCGCCCCGGTCTATGCTGCGGGCGAAGCGCCAATCGAGGGCGTCGACAGCGCCGCGATGGTCCAGGGCATGAAGGCGCGCGGCCACCGTTCGGCCCAGACCATCGCCGGGCCTGACGAACTGGCCGAAGCGCTGGCCGACGTGGTCCAGCCGGGCGACATGGTGGTCTGCCTCGGCGCGGGCGACATCACCAAGTGGGCCGCTGGCCTCGCTGATGCGATTGCGCAGCGGAGAGGCAAATGACCGCCAATCCGGAATCCGTTCGCGTCGAGCGAAGTCGAGACACTGCGCGCGGCATCTCGACTTCGCTCGATGCGAACGGGGTAAGGGGCAAATTGACCCCCAATGCCCCATTGGCCCCGCTGGTCTGGTTCAAGTCGGGCGGCTCGGCGGAGTGGTTGTTCGAACCGAAAGATTTGGCCGACCTGCAGGCCTTCCTGCGCGACCTCGATCCCGCCGTGCCGGTTATGCCGCTGGGGCTCGGCTCCAACCTGATCGTCCGCGATGGCGGCGTGCCCGGCGTGGTGGTGCGGCTGGGCAAGGCCTTTGCCAAGGTGAGCAGGAGCGCCGATCTGACGCTCGATTGCGGCGCGGGCGCCTCTGGCATCCTCGTTTCCTCGACCGCGCGCGACAATGGCATCGCGGGGCTGGAATTCCTCCGCTCGATCCCCGGCACGGTCGGCGGCTTCGTGCGGATGAACGGCGGCGCCTATGGCGGTGAGGTCAAGGACGTGCTGGTCGATTGCGACGTGGTGCTGCGCGACGGTTCGCTGCACACCTTGCCGGCCCGCGATCTGCACTACACCTATCGCCATTCCGAATTACCCGAGGGCGCGATTGTCGTCGCGGCGCGGTTCAAGGGCCGGACGGGCGAACCGACCGAGATCCAGGCCGAAATGGACCGCATTTCCGCCAGCCGCGAGGCGAGCCAGCCGTTGCGTTCGAAAACCGGCGGCAGCACTTTCAAGAACCCTGACGGGCACAAGGCCTGGCAGCTGGTCGATCAGGCCGGTTGCCGCGGGCTGACCCTGGGCGGGGCGCAGGTCAGCGAAAAGCACTGCAACTTCCTGCTCAATCTGGGCGAGGCGACCAGCGCCGATATCGAGGCGCTGGGCGAGGAAGTGCGGCGGCGGGTGCGCGACGATTCCGGAATTGAGCTCGAATGGGAAATACAGAGAGTGGGTCTGCCGAAGTGACATTGCCCAAACTTCACGTTGCGGTCCTGATGGGCGGTTGGTCTTCGGAGCGGCCGGTGTCGCTGATGAGCGGCGAGGGTGTCGCCAG
>JBJTLX010000318.1:0-9440 GCA_046063245.1 Novosphingobium sp. | reverse complement strand
CAGGACCCCAACCGGCCGCTCGGCAGCTTCCTGTTCCTCGGCCCGACGGGGGTCGGCAAGACCGAGCTGACCAAGGCGCTGGCCGGGTTCCTGTTCGACGACGACACCGCGATGGTCCGGATCGATATGTCGGAATTCATGGAAAAGCATTCGGTCAGCCGGCTGATCGGGGCGCCTCCGGGCTATGTAGGTTACGATGAAGGCGGCGTTCTAACCGAAGCGGTTCGCCGGCGGCCCTATCAGGTGGTCTTGTTCGACGAGGTCGAGAAAGCCCACGCCGACGTCTTCAACGTCCTGCTCCAGGTGCTCGACGACGGGCGCCTGACCGACGGACAGGGCCGCGTGGTCGATTTCACCAACACCCTGATCATCCTGACCAGCAATCTGGGCAGCCAGTATCTCGCCAATCTCGAAGACGGGCAGAGTGTCGAAAGCGTCGAGCCGCAGGTGATGGAAATCGTCCGCGGCCATTTCCGCCCCGAATTCCTCAACCGGCTCGACGAGATCATCCTGTTCCACCGCCTGGGCCAGGAGCACATGGCGCCGATCGTCGAAATCCAGGTCGGCCGGGTCGGAAACCTGCTCAAGGACCGCAAGATCCAGATCGAACTGACCGACGCGGCCAAGCGCTGGCTCGGCCGGGTCGGCTACGATCCGGTCTATGGCGCGCGCCCGCTGAAGCGTGCGGTGCAGCGCTATCTGCAGGACCCGCTGGCGGAGAAGCTGCTCGGCGGCGAAGTGCCCGATGGCTCGACCGTCAAGATCGACGAAGGCGACGGCGCGCTGGTGATGAAGGTCGCCTAGCTAGGCGGAACGAAGGGCTGGCTGACCCTTTTGAAGACGGCCAGCTCTTCAGCCGCAGCGCAGTGCGCCACCAACGCCGGGTAGTTGCCCAGCGTGACGAGGTGGGCATAGGCTTCCGACAGGAATCGCGCGACGCAGGCCACAGCGATGTCGTCGTGGCCGGGACCGTCGCCATTCCACCATTCGCCCGACCGGGCGCCGCATTCGGCCTCCAACGCGGCTAGCCCGGCGCGGATCTGCCCTTCGCAGCGGGTGATGAAGCCGGGGTCGAGCGACGGCGAGAACAGCCGCGCGTAAAAGAACGCCACCGCCTTGTCCGCCGTCCCGGTTGCCGTGGCGATCCGCCGCAGTGCTGCGCGGCGCGCCTCGCCCGACGCGGCGATCAGCGCCCGGTCGCGGCCGTGGACCTCGTCGAGGTGATCGAGGATCGCCGCGCTGTCGATTAGCGCTTCGCCGCTGTCCAGCACCAGCGCCGGCACCCGCCGCAGCGGATTGTGCTGCGCGAACCGCTCCCAATCGCCGAAGGTCGACCACGGCATGTGCTCATACGCCATCCCGTAAAGTTCGAGCGCGATGCCGACGCGGCGGACGAAGGGGCTGTCAAACTGGCCGATCAACTGCATCAACGCCGTGCCTCCCGCATCATTCGGCAAGGTCGCCGAGCACCTCGCGCAGCGGATCGAGCCACTGCGAATAGGGCTTCCACACATCGATCCCGTCGCGGTTGAGCGGGCGGCGGACCTGTTCGCTGCTGGGGGTGCGGACGGTGCGGCCGAGTTGGTGGAACGAGAGGATCGCATCGTCCCATTCGAGCCCGAGGTAATCGAGGATTGCCCCGACCTCGCGCTGCGGGTTCTCGACCAGCTCCCTATAGTCGGTGTGGTGGATCAGGTCGGGGGCGATCCGGTCGAAATGGTCCATCAGCCGGACATTGTCGACATAGCACTGGCCGACATCCGCCAGCGCGAAGGACGAGGCGTGGGCGCTGGTGAACGACTGGGTGAAGTTGGAAAAGCAGCAGTCCATCGCCGGGCGGCGGATGTCGACGAAGCGCGCCTGCGGCAGGATTCGCCGGATGAACAGCACGTTGCTCCAGTTATGGGGCAGCTTGTCGATGAAGAACGGCCGCTCGGTCTTGCGGTGCAAGGCGGCGCGGCGCAGATAGTCCTCGCCCAGCGCGCGGGCCAGCTGATCGGGCATTCCGGCGATCGCTTGCGGCACGGTAACCTTGCCGCGCCGGGTGGCCATTTCCATCATCGTGCGCAGGATCGCGGGCACATAGCCCAGCTCGCCCGCCGGTTCGATCGCCGGATGGCTGCCCAGCATCTGCTCGAGCAGGGTCGATCCCGACCGCGGCAGGCTGACGATGAAGACCGGATTGCCCTGCCCCACCGGTTCGCGCGGCATGGCATCGATGAACGCCGCGCTCACCGTGCGCTCGACCTCGGCGACTTCCTCGGTCAGTTCGCGCGCATCGTATTGCAGGCTTTCGGCGCGCAGGCGGTTGCCTTCGGCATAGTGGCGGAAGGCGGCGGCATAGTCCTGGCGGTCGTGATAGGCGCGGGCCAGCGCGAAGTTGAGCGGCGCGGTGTTGCGCACGTCGGCCGCGATCGTCAGCTGGGCGTGCATCTGGGCGATGTCGGCATCGTCCAGCACCGGGCGCTTGATGCTGGCCAGGCCCCACCAGGCATCGCCGAACTCCGGATCGATGCCGATTGCCTGGCGGTAGGCGGCAATCGCCTCGTCGACGCGGCCGGCAGCGCGCAGATCGTGGCCATAGGCGATGTGGAACTGCGGCTTGTCCGCGTATTCCGCGGCAAACTGGGCGTGCATCGCCATCGCCTCGTCGCTGCGGCCCAGCTTGTTGATGGTGCTGGCGTGGATTGCCCGCAAGGTCGGATCGGTGTCCTTGTTGCCCAGGCTGTCGATCAGCGCCAGCACCTCGCCCGGCCGTTCCTGCTGGTTGACCACCGCGATCAGGTCGCGATAGACCTCGATCGTCCCCGCCCCGCCCGCGATCGCCTGGCGCAGGAACTGTTCGGCCTGGCCCAGCGCGCCCAGCATCATCGCCGCCTTGCCCAGCACGCCCAGCGCCTCGCCATCGCCGGGCTCTTGCCGCAGGAACGTCATCAGCGACTGCGCCGCGGCATCGAAGTGCCCGGCCTGGATCTGCCGCCGCGCCTGCGAGACCAGCGGCTTGGCGGTGACGTCGATCGTTGCCGCGGGTCCGGTCATGCTCAGGCGTAACCCAGGATCCGGCGCAGCCCGGGCGCCTGGTAGTCGACCAGGTCGCGGTGGCGCTGCCCCAGCACCTTGGGCAGATCGAGTTCGATCCCGGTCAGGTTTTCGCGCGCGGTGGCGCTTTCGCGGCGATCCGCCCCGGTTCGCACCCGTTCGCGCCAGTCGGCGGGCTTGGTAATTCCGCAGGCCTCCAGCAGGTCGGAGAAGAACGCCTCCGCCGCTTGATCGTCCAGCGCCGCGACGTGGTGGGCCAGGTCCTCCATCTTTATCAAGTGGCAACGGCTGCCGAGCCACGCGACCGCATTGAGTTCGTAGATCGCGTTGAGCGAGGGCAGCGATCCGGGCAGCCCGAAGATCATCAGCGTCAGCAGCTCGTCGGCATTGAGCGCGCCCGAACGCAGATGGTCGACATTGCCGCGGAACTGTTCGGACAGCATGAAGCGCGCCCGGGCGATGACCCAGTCATAGGGATCGCGGTAAAGCAGCACGCGCCGCGTCGGCGCGGTCTCGATCGCCGAGGCGTCGGCATAGAGCAGATGGCCCCAGCTCAGCCGCGGGCGCGCCGGATCGAAGGCGGCGCGGTGCTGCTGCAGGTTGGGCCACTGGATGAAATCGGCGGTGTAATGCTGGTCCACCGGCACGAACATCCGCAGGATGTTGCGCAGCAGGTGGCTGCCGCTTTTGGGCACCGAATTGAGGAAGACGCCCTGGCGCAGCGGGTGCTGCACGAACCGTGCATTTTCGGCATCCAGGTTGTCCCGCCGGACCAGAACCTCAGGCATCGGTCGCAGTGCTCCTCAAGCCGAACAGTGGCGCGTCCAGCCCCTAACACAAGGGGCGGCATGTTGCCATGCCGCCCCCCGATTGTTGTGGCCGGCCGCAGCCGGAGGTCAGAACTCGGCCGAGACGTTGATGAACGCGCGGCGTCCGGCAAAGCCGTACTGCGATGCGGCGATCACCGGACCGAGCATCGAGATCTCGCCGCCGTTGAGCACCGACACCCGCGGCGGATGCGTATCGAACAGATTGCTGACGCCCGCCGTGATCGTGAACTTGTCGGCGATTTCCTTGGTCAACGAGATGTTGTGATAAAACACCGCAGGCGCCGTGACGTTGGGGCAATAGGTGCCATAGATCGTCGAAGTGATGCACGGATCGCCGCCGTTGTCGTCGAGCAGGTCCTGCTGATCGCTGGTGCCGCCGATGACGTTCAGGCCGTAGAACAGCGAGAAGCCCGAGGGGTGCCGCCAGGTCGCGCGGAAATCGCCCACCCACTTGGGCGATCCCGCCTCGCCGTTGTCGGAGGTCAGGGGCGAGCCGGGCAGCAGCCGGGTGGTGTCCTTGAACTGCCAGGTCATGTCGGCGCTGAGCGAGAAGGTGCCCATGCTGCCCAGCTTCTGTTGCAGGCGGGCATTCACGTCGACACCGCTGTTGTGCTGGCTGGCGATGTTGATGAACTTGTCCCGGATCTGATTGATCTGGAACGGTGCCGACACGTTCTGGCCGCGGGTGAACAGATCGCACAACGGTTCGGTCGCGAACTGCGCCGAATCATAGCATCCGAAGATGATGTTGCGCGCGCCCAGCTGCGAGATTTCGCCGTTGACGCGGATGTCGAAGAAGTCCGCGGCCAGGCTGATCTGGGTATCGGAGCCGAACTTGGGGGTGAAGGCGACCCCGATCGTCTTGGCCTTCGAGGTTTCCGACTTGAGCACGCCCAGGCCGCCCGACGAGATCGAGGTCGCCTGGATGCCGCCGCCGGCATAGTTGCCCGGAATCCCGTCGGCCGAGCAGTTGTCGGCAATCCGCTGGGTGATCGCGCCGAGCGCCAGGTTGGCGGTCCAGCGGACGCAAGGATCGATGCGGTTCTGGCTGACGAAGCCGGTTTCGTCGGCCAGGAACTGTTCGAACAGCGCCGGGGCACGGAACGAGGTGCCATAGCTGCCCCGGAAACGGACCCAGTCGTTGACCGTCCAGTTGAAGCCGGCCTTGTAGGTGAAGTTGCCGTTGTCCGAATTGGACACACCGTCGCTGGCGCGGGTGGCCTTGACGTTGGTCACGCGCCCGGCAAGCGAGATCGAGAACTCCTTGGCAAAACCCTGATCGGCAAAGATCGGGATGTTGAGTTCGCCGAAGGCCTCGCTGGTCACGCTCTTGCCCGCGGTCACCCCGCCGGACGAAGCGCCCCAGGCGTTGCCCGCCAGCGTAATCGCGCCGGGGGTGTCGTTGATCTTGTCCTCGCGCGCGGTGATGCCCACGGCGATGCCGAGCGGCCCGGCAGGCAGATCGAACAGCTTGCCCGAAACCGAGGCTTCACCGGTCAGCTGGGTGTAGACGGTCTTGCCTTCTTCCCAGTCGAACAGGAATGCGACCTGCTGCGGGGTCATTTCCCCGCGCAGGAAGTACGGATCGGCCCAGGGCAGATCGATGCACTGGCGGCCCGAGATCGGGGTAACCGTGCCGACGCACGACGACGTCTGGAAGTAACCGGTGTCGTAGACGTCCTGCAGGATCTGCTCGGTCCGATACTTGCCGATGCTCTTGCTGTATTGGCCGAACACTTCGTAGTGCCAGTTGCCGCCGCCGAAATCGCCGCGCAGTCCGCCGACGCCGCGATAGTACTGGACCAGCTGGCTGCTGTCGGAATGGTTGGTGATCCCGGTCGGGCTGATCAGGTTAATGCCCTGCCAGCCGCCGCCCCAATAGTTGTAGGCGTTGCCCGCACCGGTGCTGTAGAGGTCGCCGGTGTAGCCGAAGTTCCAGAACTGGCGCCAGCCGTTCTGATAGCTCTTGCGCGAGTTGAACAGGAACTCGCTGAACAGTTCGACCGAATCCGAAACCTTGAACGAACCTTCGGCATAGATCGTGTAGAGATCGGTTGCCGGGATGATGCTCTGTTCGCCCACGAACGGGTGATAGGCATTCTGCACCGCGGTCGACGCGGCGTTGTAGCCGGTCGGGAACCAGCCGGCCGGCGCACCGAAGTCACCGCTATAGGCCGGCGCGCCGAAGGCCGGAATGCCCAGCGTTTCACCCGGATACTGGTACTGCATCAGGATCGTCTGGCCACCGGGCGAGGTGTTGAGACCGGTGTTCGGGCCGCCGGGGCCGTCAAGCTGCAGGTTGTCGATCAGGTTGTAGGTCCACACGTGGCCCCAACGCAGATCTTCGCAGTGCGGCTGGCCGGTGCGCGGATCGATCAGGTCGGCCGAGCTGCCGTCGGCGCGCTGGATGTTGGCGGCGGGGCAGGCGAGGTACGAGCGCTGCCCGCGTGCCAGTTCATTGGTCCGCGAATAGTCGCCCGCGATCATGAAGTGGCCGCGGTCGAAGGTCTTGCCCCAGGCCAGGCTGGCGCGGGTTTCTTCACCCCCGCCGGCCAGCGGCGCCGAAGCGTTCAGGTCGAGCCGGAACCCGTCGATCCGGTTTTCGGTCTTGATGTTGACCACGCCGGCCACCGCGTCCGAACCGTAGACCGACGAAGCGCCGGTCTTGAGGATCTGGATGTCGTTGACGATCGACAGCGGCAGCACGTTGAGATCGAACGACGAGACCCCGCCGCGGGTCCCCGCCGGACCGGCGCGGCGGCCGTTGAGCAGCACCAGGGTGCGATTGGCGCCAAGCCCGCGCAAATCGATGGTCTGTGCACCGGGGCCGCCGTTAGTGACGAAGTTCGATGAAATTGCGGCGGTGATCTGCGACGAACCGGCCGCGACCGGTGAGCTTTGCAGCGCAGTGGCAAGGTCGAACTTGCCTTCCTGCTTGACGATTTCGGGATCGACGATCGTTACCGGATCGGGGCTGTTATACGGCGTGACCGATTTGATGCGCGAACCGATGACGACGATTTCGTCATCGCCGGCCGGGGCGGCGTCGGTCGCGGCGTCCTGCGGCGCGGCGGTGGCCGCTTCCTGCGCGCTGGCGGTGCCGGTGATCAGCGCGACGGCGGCCAGGCAGGTGGCGCTGTGCAATGCGGACTTGAAGATGGCGATTTTCACTGGTGTCGTCCCCTTGATGCCAGATCTGGGGAGATCGCCGCAATGCCGGATGGCACGAATGTCGCGCGCAGCAAAAGGGGCGCCCCTTTCAGATTCTTGCTGGCTAACATGAAAATGATGCGCGCAAACAATGCATTTCATCCACAGGGTCACTTTGAGTCGATTGCGTGGTTTCGGCGCAACAGCGGTGTGTTCTCCAAGTAACACAGCTGGCGATCGGCAGGCTAGCGCGTGAGAGGCATTGACGCTGTCCGCAGGGCATCTTAATCGACCGATTAAACGCCACATCGCGCAGGAGTCGAAAAGTCATGTCCGCAGCCTATATCGTTGATGCCGTTCGTACTGCCGGGGGTCGCCGCGGCGGACGGCTGGCCGGGGTCCACCCGGTCGATCTTGCGGCAGCCTCGCTCGATCACCTGCTGACCCAGACCGGCATGGATCCCGCCGCCATCGACGATGTGGTGATGGGCTGCGTCGGCCAGGGCGGCGAACAGGCGATGCAGGTCGGGCGCAACGCCGTGCTCGCCTCGAAGCTGCTGCCGCAATCGACCCCCGCCGTGACCATCGACCGCCAGTGCGGCTCCTCGCAGCAGGCGATCCAGTTTGCCGCGCAGGCGGTGATGAGCGGGACCCAGGACGTGGTCATCGCTGCCGGGGTCGAAAGCATGACCCGCGTGCCGATGGGTTCGACCGCGATGTTCCACGCCAAGGAAGGGCTGGGCAACTACAAGTCGCCGGGTCTCGAGGCCAAGTATCCCGGGATCATGTGGTCGCAGTTCATGGGCGCGGAAATGATCGTCCAGAAGCACGGCCTGACCAAGGACGACCTCGACCGCTTTGCGCTGTCGAGCCACCAGAAGGCGATCGCCGCGACCAACGCCGGGGCGTTCAAGGACGAGATCGTCCCGATCGAGATCGAGACCGCCGAGGGCAAGGCCTGGCACACCGTCGATGAAGGCATCCGCTGGGACGCGACGCTGGAAAGCATCGCAGGGGTCAAGCTGCTGAGCGAAAAGGGTACGCTGACCGCGGCCACCTCCAGCCAGATCTGCGACGGGTCTTCGGCCGCGCTGGTCGTCTCGGAAGACGCGCTGAAGCGCTACAACCTGACCCCGCTGGCCCGCATCCACACCCTGACGGTGACCGCGGGCGATCCGGTGATCATGCTGGAAGAACCGCTGTTCGCCACCGACAAGGCGCTGGCCCGCGCCGGCCTGTCGATCGGCGACATCGACCTTTACGAGGTCAACGAAGCCTTTGCTTCGGTCCCGCTGGCCTGGCTCAAGCACACCGGGGCCGATCCCGAAAAGCTCAACGTCAATGGCGGGGCGATTGCGCTGGGCCACCCGCTCGGCGCATCGGGTACCAAGCTGATGGCAACGCTGCTCCACGGCCTCAAGGCGCGGGGCAAGAAATATGGTCTGCAGACGATGTGCGAAGGCGGCGGTGTCGCCAACGTCACGATTGTTGAACTGGTTTAACGCAACAATACCCGTCACCCCGGCGCAGGCCGGGGTCCAGGCCGTTCAAAGAACTCGACGCAAAGCGGCGTCACTTGTTTGGACTGGGTCCCGGCCTACGCCGGGATGACGATCAGAAGGAGAGAATTGAAATGATACTCGACAACACGGTCGCCGCAGTCGTCACCGGCGGGGCTTCGGGCCTTGGTGCCGCAACCGCCCGGGCGCTGGCCTTGCGCGGGGTCAAGGTCGCGATTTTCGACCTGCAGGAAGAAAAGGGCAAGGCCATGGCTGCCGAAATCGGCGGCGTGTTCTGCGAATGCAACGTCACCGACGATGCTTCGGTCGATGCCGCCTTTGCCAAGGCGCGCGAGGCCCACGGCCAGGAACGGATCCTGGTCAACTGCGCCGGCACCGGCAACGCGATCAAGACCGCCAGCCGCAGCAAGACCGACGGCAGCATCAAGCACTTCCCGCTCGATGCCTTCAACTGGATCATCCAGATCAACCTGGTCGGCACCTTCCGCTGCATCGCCAAGTCGGCGGCGGGCATGCTGACGCTCGATCCGCAGGCTGACGGCGATCGCGGCGCAATCGTCAACACCGCTTCGGTCGCGGCCGAGGACGGCCAGATGGGCCAGGCCGCCTATTCCGCCTCGAAGGGCGGCGTGGTCGGCATGACCCTGCCGATCGCCCGCGACCTGGCGAGCGAGAAGATCCGCGTCAACACCATCCTGCCGGGCATCTTCGATACCCCGCTGCTGGCTGGTGCGCCGCAGAACGTGCGCGATGCGCTGGGCGCTTCGGTGCTCAACCCCAAGCGTCTCGGCAACCCGGACGAATATGCCAACCTCGCCATGCGCATGATCGAGAACGGCTACTTCAACGGCGAGGATGTGCGTCTGGACGGCGGCATCCGCATGACGCCCCGGTAAGTTTG
>JBJTLX010000317.1:0-14866 GCA_046063245.1 Novosphingobium sp. | reverse complement strand
TTGTTGATCTTGTGCGCGCCGGTGTGGTTGAGCTCGTCGCGCTTGAACCAGACCTGCGCCCCCCTGAGCTCCTCGGTCAGGCGCGGGGCGAAGTAGAGCGGGCTGGGGCGGCCGACGTAATGTTCCAGCAGGTCGTCGAACTCGGCCTTGAACGCCGGATCGGCCTTGGCCGCGGTGTATTCGCGTTCCAGGTCGAGGATCAGCGGCATCAGCGTTTCGGCGACATAGCGCCCGCCGAACTGGCCGAAGTGCCCACGCTCGTCGGGCTGGGTGCGATAGGAATTGGCGGTAGTCATAGCCGCGCCGCTTGGCAGAAGGCCGCGATCAAGTCCACATCCTTGACCCCCGGCGCGGTCTCGACTCCCGAAGAGACATCCAGCAGCGGCGCTCCGGTGATCCGCACCGCCTCGGCCACGTTGGCAGCGGACAGCCCGCCGGCCAGGCCCCACGGCCCGGGATGGCGCGCTGCGCGCAGCATGGCCCAATCGAACGACAGGCCCATCCCGCCGGGCAGGGCATTCCTGGGCGTCTTGGCGTCGTAGATGAGGCGGTCGAAGCTGTCGTAGTGGCCCAGCGCCGCCAGATCGCCCGGCCCGGCCACTTCGAGCACCGCCCAGACCGGCAGGGCGAAGCGCTGCTGGACTTCTGCCCGCCGTGCGGCAGAAACGCGGTGCAGTTGGATCGCATCGAGCCGCCCTGCTGCTACCGCGTCGCCAAGCAGCGCATCATCGGGATCGACGAAGACACCGACCCGCTGGATCCGCGGGCCCGCCTGGGCGGCAAGGCGCGCCGCGGTGTCGAAGGTTACGAACCGAGGACTGGGCGCATAGAACATCAGCCCGACAAATTCAGCCCGCGCGGCAATCGCCGCTTCGAGCGTGTCGGCGGTCGAAATTCCGCAGATTTTGATTGATGGACCCGTCATGTTGCGATTGAATTGAAACACCGTTGCAGACGCTTTCCAAAAGCATCCACCAAGGAGTTTGTCATGCGAATATTACGCCCTGCCGTTTTCGTTCTGGCGGCGCTTTCGCTTGCAGGCTGCGGATCGCAAGAGTCGGTGGCTGACGCAGAAGCAAAGGTTGCTGCTTTCCATACCGCACTCGATCGGGAGCAGTATGACGCCATTTGGACGTCGTCGGATGCCCAGCTTCGCAAGGTGACCAGCCGACCCGATCTGGCAAAGTTCCTCGGCGCGGTTCATCGCAAGCTGGGCGGCGTCAAATCGACCAAACAGGTGGGTTGGCGGGTCAACGCTACCACTGGCGGCACATTTGTCGCGCTAAACATGGCCACCGAGTTTTAAAAAGGGCCGGCGCAGGAAGCCTTCGTCTTTGTCCGCAATGGAAAAGATCTTCAGTTGCAGACGTACAACATCAACGCGCCGGCCCTCATTACCAATTAAGGCGCCAGTTCGTACTGCACCGTCACGCTGATCTGCGATTCAACCTCGCCCACCGCGATCGGGGTCGGCGCGCCGCCGTCGGCCATCGCGGCCTTGGCGTACATCACCGGCATCGGCGGCTGATAGCCGCCGCCTTCGTTGATCGAGATCACCCGGATCACGCGCAGCCCGGCGGCCTTGGCATAGAGCTGGGCGCGGGCGCGGGCCTTGGTCATCGCGGCAATCCGCGCCTCGTCCTGCGCCGCATCGGCGTTGTCGATCTGGAAGCTGGGGCCGTTGATGTTGTTGGCGCCGGCCGAAACCAGCGCGTCGAGCACCTGACCCATCGCCTTGAGATTGCGCTGCTTGACCGAGACCTGGTTGCTGGCCTGATAGCCGACGATCCGCGGTTCCTGCGTGACCATGCCGTTGGGGCTGACCACCGGCTGGCCGTAGACCGGGTTCAGGCTGATGTTGCTGGTCTGGACGTCCTTGTCGGCGATTCCCGCTTTCTTGAGCGCGGCGAAGACCTTGGCCATGGCGGCGGCATTGGCGCTCATCGCATCGCCCGCAGTGGTGCCCTGGGTGGTGACGCCGGCAGAAAACTGCGCGCAATCGGGGGCGCGGGTTGAGCGGCCGTCGGCCGAAACGGTCAGCAGGGTGCTGCCCTGGGCGATGGCGGGAACGAGCGGTGCGGTCTGGGCCATGGCAGCTCCGGATGTCAGGCCCACGGCGGCAAGCGCGCCGGCGGCAATGGCGAGTTTCAGCGATTTCATGGCAATACTCCTAGGTAGGCGTTTGCGCTGCAGTGGACGGACCGTGCTTTCGCTGCGGTGAACTAGAGCGTCGCCTCGATCGCGCGGGCGGCGGCGACGGGATCTTCGGCGCGGCTGATCGGGCGGCCGACCACCAGCACGCTGGCCCCGTCGTTGCGCGCCTGGCGCGGGGTGACAGTACGCTTCTGGTCACCGGCCTTGCCATCGACCAGCCGCAGGCCGGGGACGACGAAGAAGCCGTCCTTCCACTGGCGGTGGACCGCGCCAACCTCGTGCCCGGAGCAGACGATCCCGTCGAGCCCGGCCTTGTGCGCCAGTTCGGCCAGGCGCAGCACCTGATCGTGTGTTGTCCCGCCGACCCCGGTCGCGGCCATGTCATCCTCGTCCAGGCTGGTCAGCAGGGTCACGGCAACAACCTTGCAATGTTCGCCCGCCGCGGCCTTGGCGTCTTCCATCATCGCCTGCCCGCCGCTGGCGTGGACCGTGACGATCGCCGGTTCGAGCACGTGAACCGCCTGCATCGCCCCGGCCACGGTATTGGGAATGTCGTGCAGCTTAAGGTCGAGGAACAGCGGCAGGCCGATCTTGGCAATCTCGTGCACGCCGTGGTGGCCATGGGCATAGAAGAACTCCATCCCCAGCTTGAGCCCGCCGACGTGATCCTTGACCTTGCGCGCGCCGGCCTCTGCCGTTTCGAGGCGGGGGAAATCGAGCGCGAGATAGACGGGGTTGGTCTTCATAGGGTGGGCGATTGCGGCTCTGACGCGGCGGCGTCAAGCTGGGTGGCGCTGCCGACCATGGTCGGGGTCGAGACCGATGCGGCGCGGACCGAATTTTCCAGCGCGCTAATCCGCCGGTTCGCGCGCCACTTGGTCCCCTTGTGCAGCAGCCACATCGGCAGCAGGCCGAGTAGGAACGAGGCCATGACCAGCACCGGCAGCTTGGTATCCAGGATCAAGCCTTCCCAGATCTTGACCGAAACGACCTGCCAGTTGTTGAGCGAAAACAGCAGCAGCGCGACCAGAACCAGTACCCAGACGATGGTGCGGATGATTTGCATTGACCGTGTCCCTCCCGAGCCGTCAGGCCTCGGGCAAAAGGCTAGGCACTTTGGCGGGCGAAGGGAAGGGCTTAGACAGGAAGGCGTCGACATCGGCGGCGCTGCGCTCGGCGGCTTCTTCCATCGGGACATGGCCCACGCCGGGATAGACGATCTTCTGCGCGCCCTTGATCTGCGCGGCGAACCAGTCGGCCCCGCTGACCGGGATCAGCTTGTCCTCCGCGCCCCACAGGATCAGCGTCGGCAGCTTGATCGCGCCGATCCGCCCGACATCGCGGTTGCGCCTGGCATAGGTGGCAAACCGCGCCAGAGTGGCCTGGCGATTGCCGGGATAGCGGTTGAGCTCCCAATAGCGGTCGACCATCGCCGGGGTCACGATCGCCTGGTTCGAAACGCTCTGATGGATCGATTTTTCGAACAGCGATCGCGGGGTGATGACCAGTGCCAGCTTGCTCAGCACCGGGCTTTGCATCAGCCGGAAGCCGATCGGCAGCTTCTTGTGCGGATCTTCGGGCGGCCCGGCGGCATCGACCAGGATCAGGTGGGACAGCTTGTCCGGGTGGGCCAGGGCATATTCCCACGCGACATAGCCGCCCATCGAATTGCCGGCGAGGGCGAACCTGCCAACCCCCAGCTTGACCATCAGCGCATCGAGCGTGGCGACGAAGGCATCGCCGCTATACTTGCCAGCGGGGTTGGGCCCGGTCAGCCCGTGCCCGATCTGGTCGAGGCTGATGACGCGGTATTTCGTGCCGAGCCGTGCCACCCACGGCTCCCAAGTGTGGAGCGAGGCGTTGGACCCATGAAGCAGCACCAGCACCGGTCCATCGCGCTTGCCCTCGTCGCGGACATGCATGGTCAGCCCGCCGCCGACATCGACGAAGCGCGACGAGGCATTGGCGTACTTGGCCTTCATCGCGGCGGGGTCGGTATTGGGGGCATAGCCCCAGGCGAACAGGGCAATGACGGCCAGCAGGAGCAGGCCGAGGGTCCATTTCAGGATGCGTTTCATGTGGTCTGCTCCTCAACTCGAACCTGAAGGCCTAACCGATCCTCTCCATTTTTACGAAGTGCAAATGGGGAGGTGGCGCGCCGAAGGCGTGACGGAGGGGTATCGACGCTAGCAAGGAAACCCCTCCGTCTCGTCCTGCGGACGATCCACCTCCCCATTTGTGCCATTCGGCAAAAATGGAGAGGATCGAAGAATCCTTAGGCCCCGAACACCCGCGCGAAAATCGTGTCGATCGCCTTGAAGTGGTAGTCGAGGTTGAACTTCTCTTCCAGCTCCGCCGCGCTCATTACCGCGCTGACTTCGGGATCGGCCTTGAGCAGTTCGAGCAGGCTAAGCTGGCCGTCGCTTTCCCACACCTTCATCGCATTGCGCTGGACCAGGCGGTAGCTGGCATCGCGCTCAAGGCCCGCCTGGGTCAGGGCCAGCAGCACTCGCTGCGAGTGGACCAGGCCGCCCATCTTGTCGAGATTGCGCTGCATCCGCTCGGGGTAGACCAGCAGCTTGTCGACCACCGAGGTCAGCCGCGCCAGCGCGAAGTCCAGCGTAATCGTCGCGTCCGGCCCGATGAAGCGTTCGACCGAGGAATGGCTGATGTCGCGCTCATGCCACAGCGCCAAGTTTTCCAGCGCCGGGGTGACGGCCGAGCGGACCATCCGGGCGAGGCCGGTGAGGTTTTCGGTCAGCACCGGGTTGCGCTTGTGCGGCATGGCCGAGCTGCCCTTCTGCCCGGGCGCGAAGTATTCCTCCGCCTCCAGCACTTCGGTGCGCTGCAGGTGGCGGATCTCGATCGCCAGGCGCTCGATGCTGCTGGCGATCACCCCCAGGGTGGCAAAGAACATCGCGTGGCGATCGCGCGGGATCACCTGGGTGCTGACCGGCTCGACCGCCAGGCCGAGCTTGTCGGCGACGTACTCCTCGACCGAGGGATCGATATTGGCAAAGGTGCCGACCGCGCCCGAAATCGCGCAGGTCGCCACTTCGGCGTGCGCCGCCACCAGCCGCGCCTTGCAGCGGGCGAACTCGGCATAGGCTTCGGCCAGCTTCTTGCCGAAGGTGGTCGGCTCGGCATGGATGCCGTGGCTGCGGCCGATGGTCGGGGTGTACTTGTGCTCCAGCGCGCGCTTCTTGAGCGCGGCGAGCAGATCGTCGAGGTCGGCGAGCAACAGGTCGCTGGCCTGGGCCAGCTGCACCGACAGGGTTGTGTCGAGCACGTCGCTGCTGGTCATCCCCTGGTGCATGAAGCGCGCCTCGGGGCCGACCTGCTGGGCAACCCAGTCAAGGAAGGCGATCACGTCGTGCTTGGTCAGCGCCTCGATCGCGTCGATCGCGGCGACGTCGATCTTGGGATTGGTCGCCCACCAGTCCCACAGCGCCTTGGCTCCCGATGCGGGAACCACGCCCAATTCGCCCAGCTTCTGGGTGGCGTGGGCCTCGATCTCGAACCAGATGCGATAGCGCGCCTCCGGCTCCCAGATCGCAGTCATCGCGGGGCGGGCGTAGCGGGGGACCATGGGAGACTCCTTGAATTGCTGCGCGTGCCGCTAGGGCGCGGGGCGCAACAAGGCAAGGGCCGGAGCCTCTAAGGTCCTCTCCATTTTGCGAAGCCAAATGGGGAGGTGGCAGTGCGAAGCACTGACGGAGAGGTAAATACGCCAGCCCAGAAGCCCCTCCGTCTCGTCCTGCGGACGATCCACCTCCCCATTTGTGCCATTCGGCAAAAATGGAGAGGACCTTGCGGATTTGTCAGGCCGGAACCGGCGGCTCGTTATAGCTGCCCTGCAATGTGATCGCCGCATCGGGCGCGGAGAGGATCGCTTTCAGGGTCTCGACCGGATAGGCCAGTTGCGGCTTGCTCGCGTCATAGGCCGGCTGAGGTACGGGGCCTGTGGCGGTGCAGGGCGGGGGGTTGAGCATCGCCTGGGCTTCCTCGCCCGAGATGCCGCATTCCGCCAGCATCGCCGGATCGACCCAGTGCGCGGGATCGACCTCGCTGACCGCATAACTGACTTCCAGCGTCAGCCCCTCGGGCCCGGCGAAGTAGATCGACTTGCAGAAGCCGTGGCCGATCGGGCCGATCGCGGGAACACCGTGGCTGCGAATACGGTTCTGCATGGCGATCAGTCCGGCCTCGTCGGGCACGCGGAAGGCCACGTGCTGCATGGTCCCTGCGGCGCACTTGCCCGCGCCGGTGCCTGCATGGGTGATGCCCAAGGTCGAGGGGATCTCGGCAATCCCGGCCAGTTCGACCACTGAGAAGAAGCTGTCATCGGCCATGCGCAGGAAGGCATGCTTGCCGCCGGGCACGCCGTGCATATCGAACAGGCCGACCAGCGGGAAGCCCATCACCTGGGTGAAGAAGGTCAGCTGCTCCTTCATGTTTGCCGACATGATCGCGATGTGGTGGATGCCATCGGGCTGCTGGACGGTCATTGGGCCTCTCCTCGATTTAATCGCCAGATTAAGAGAGATCGCTCGTGATTGCCAGCGGGGCTTGCACCGCGCGAAGCGAGCGGCCACCACTGCGCCTTGTGCAAGTCGCTCCGCTCCATCGCCGTTCGTTTCTTGCAGCTGCGGCGGTTCTGGCGCTGGTGCCGCGGCGACTGCTCGCGCAGGAGGTTGCCGTGTTCCCATCCAACCGTCCGGCAGGTGCCGCGCGCCGCTTCGTCAGCAAGGCGGTCGAGCGCGAGATCGACCGGGTTTCCGCGCTGATCGCCGATCCCGAGCTCAAGTGGCTGTTCGGCAACTGCTATCCCAACACGCTCGATACCACGGTGTTCATGGGCACGGTCGAGGGCAAGGACGACGCCTTCGTCATCACCGGCGACATTCCGTGCCTGTGGCTGCGCGATTCGGCGGCGCAGCTGCGGCCCTATCTGCATCTGGCGCGCGGCGACGAGCAACTGACCCGCCTCTACCGCGGGCTGATCCGCCGCCACGCCCGCTGCGTGCTGATCGATCCCTATGCCAATGCCTTCACCAGGGACCCGGCCGACAAGGCCGCGCTCGGCTGGTCGCGGACCGACCGCACCGAGATGAAGCCCGGCGTGGCCGAGCGGAAGTGGAAAGTCGATTCGCTGTGCTATGTGCTGCGGCTGGCCCACGATTACTGGCAGGCGACCGGCGACACCGACCCCTTCGACGAAACCTGGGCCAAGGCCGCCAGAACCATCGTCGCGACGTTCAGGGAACAGCAGCGCAAGCAGGGCCCAGGCCCCTACCGTTTCCAGCGCCAGTCGACTCAGCCGACCGAAACCACCCTCGCCGGGATCGGGGTGCCGACCCGCAAGACCGGGCTGATCCATTCGGCCTTCCGCCCCTCGGACGATGCCTGCACCTATCCCTGCAACATTCCCGGCAACCTGTTCGCGGTGGCAACCTTGCGTGAGCTTGCCGAAATGGCGCGCGCCGTGCTGCGGGACGACGTTCTGGCCGACGACGCCTTGGCCCTGGCCGCCGAGGTCGAGGCTGCGGTGATGGCGCACGGCACGATGGTGCTGCCCGATGGGCGCCAGGTCTTTGCCTATGAGACCGACGGCTATGGCAACCACCTGTTCATGGACGACGCCAATGTCCCGTCGCTACTCGGCCTCGCCTACCTGCGCTGCCTGCCGGCCAGCTATCCGCTATGGCGGACCACCGCCGAGGCGGTGTGGAGCGAGGCCAATCCGTGGTTTTTCCGCGGCACGGCGGCGGAGGGAATCGGCGGGCCGCACATCGGCGAAGGGCAGATCTGGCCGATGTCGATCATCCTGCGCGCACTGTCGAGCGACGACGACGCGGTGATCGCCTGGAGCCTCAAGACCCTGCTCGCCACCCACGCCGGCAAGGGCTTCATGCACGAAGCCTTCGATAAGGACGATCCGGCCAAGTTCACCCGCGAATGGTTCGCCTGGGTCAATGGCCTGTTCGGTGAACTGGTGGTCAAGGTGGCGAACGAGCGGCCACACTTGCTGGCCGCGGAATACGGCGCGGTCTAGGACGGCCATCCGAAGGCGAGCGCGGTTTCGCCGGTCGTTTCTCCCGCCGCGTCGAAGCGCCGTTCGATGATCCGCCCCTGTCCCCCGGCGTCGACCAGCACCACGGTCGAGCAGCGCGTTCCGTAGGCGGGATTGCGGATGAACACCGAGGAGAACGCATCTTCGGGATCGGCCGACTGCGGCGTCGGGTCGGCCAGCGCGGAAAAAAGGTCGGCCGGATCGTGCGTGCCGTCCAGCCACTGTGCCAATGCTGCTTCCAGCCGCGCGGTTTTGAACCAGCGGTCACCTCGGGCGCCGTTGGACAGGCCGTGGATGCCGGGTTCGAGCTCGATGCGCTCTGCCTCCGGATGGTTGGAGACAAAGCGCAGGCACTGCCGATCCGCCAGCCACAGGTTGAACGGATTCATCGCCTCGACCGCGTCGGGCTGATGGCCGCGCAGCCAGTCACTCACCAGCGCCCCGCGCGATGCCAGCTCCGACTGGGGATAGCCCGGCACCCGCAGGTTGGTGACCAGGCCGAAACGCCCGTCGCTGACCCCCAGCCAGGTACCACCGGCCTGCAGATCACGCCCGGCCAGCCTGCCGTCGCCCCAGTCGTGCAGCGGCGCGGTCGGGCGGGCGTGGAACTCGTCGCGATTGCCGATCGCCACCAGTGCCCAGCGCGGATGGGCCTGCCAGGCGATGGCGGCGACGCACATCGCTAGATAAGCCCCTTGGCTTTCAGGCTGACGTGGCCTTCCTTGCCGATGATCACGTGCTCGTGGACCGTAATTCCCAGCAGCCGTCCGGCTTCGGCGATGCGATTGGTGATCTGGATGTCGGCGCGGCTCGGCTCGGGCGAGCCGGAAGGATGGTTGTGGACCAGAATCAGCGCGCTGGCCCCCAGGTCGAGCGCCTTCTTGACCACCTCGCGCGGGTGGATCGCGGCCTCGTCGATGCTCCCGTCGGTCAGCAGGTGGTCGAGGATCAGGCGGTTGCGCACGTCGAGATAGAGGATCCGCACCCGCTCGTGGTTGAGGTGCGCCATGTCGACCGTCAGGTAATCGATCAGCGTCTGCCATGATCCCAGCACCGGTTGTTCCTGCACCCCGGTGCGGGCGAGGCGGCGCATCGCCAGCGCGACAATCTTGATCGCCGCGGCGCTGGTTTCGCCCATCCCGGGGTGGTTGGCCAGCGCCTTGGCATCGGCGTTGAACACCCCCGCCAGCGATCCGAAGCGCTTGAGCAGGCTTTTCGAAAGGGGCTTCACATCGCGCCGCGGGATGGCGGTCATCAAAAGGTATTCGATCAGCTCGTGATCGCCCAGCGCGGCTTCGCCCCCGTCCAGCAAGCGCTGCCGCAGCCGGGCGCGGTGCCCGGCGCCGTCGTGCTGCGCTTCGGACGTGGTATCAGTCACTTCGTCCCTCCGGCTGGTCCGGCCTTCCTTGCCTTTCGCCAGCCAAACGCGCAAGGGTAAGGCGATGTCCGACGATTACGGCGAACCAGCGGACGTGGCAGGCGAAGCGCCGGCGCCGCGGCGGCGATCGAGAGCCAGGCTTGCGCTCGGCCTGGTTGCCGGCGTTGCGATAACCGCGCTTGCCGTGGTGTGGTGGCAGCGCACCACGATCGCCAACCGCATCATCGCCGGGCAGCTCAGCGATCTGGGCCTGCCCGCGACCTACAAGATCCAGTCGATCGGCACGCGCAGCCAGGTGCTGACCGACATCGTCGTCGGCGATCCGGCGCACCCCGACATGACCGTGGAAAAGGCCATCGTCGCGATCACCCCGCGCTTCGGGATCCCGACATTGGATACTGTGACGCTGATCCGCCCGCGGCTCTACGGCACCTTCAAGGATGCCAAGGCCAGCTTCGGCACGCTCGACAAGGTGCTGTTCCGCAACACCGGCAAGCCGCCGTCGATCCCCGACCTCAACCTGACCCTGATCGATGGACGCGCACGGCTCGACAGCGATTACGGGATCATCGGGGCCAAGGCCGAAGGGCAGGGCAACCTGCGCGACGGCTTCTCCGGGATCCTCGCGGTGGTGGCACCGCGATTGGCGCTTGGCGGGTGCAGCGCCGACCAGGCGCGTGCCTACGGGGCAATCAAGGTCAGCGGCGCAGCGCCGCGCTTTACCGGGCCGGTGCGGTTCGCCGCGCTCGACTGCCCGCAGCAAGGCGTGGCGGTGCGGCAGGCGGCGACCCAACTGGTGCTCGATACGACCGAGCGGTTCGACAGCTTTTCGGGCACCTATGACGCCGCTACCCAGGCGCTGTCTGCAGCAGGAGTTCGCGCGGCGGCAGCCACCGGCAAGGGCGACTTCACCTTTGCCAAGGGCGAACTGGTGGCCAGCTACGATCTGGCGGCCCAGGGCCTGCAGACCCAGTACGGCGCGGCGGAAACGCTTGGTGCCAAGGGGATCGTGCGCAGCGGCGACCGCTTTGCCCGCCTGGAGAGCGAAGGCGAAGTGCGCGGCGCGGCGATCCGCCCCAGCCAGGCGCTCGATCAGGCGCTGGCCGCTGCCGAGCGGTCGGGCAAGGATACTCTGATTGCCCCGGTCGCGGCGCAGATCCGCGCGGCGCTGGCGCGCGAGGGCCGGGCCAGCGCGCTGTCCGCCACATACCTGCTGCGCCGGACCGGGGCACTGACCAGCGTGTCGCTGCCCCAGGCGCGGCTGCGCGGCACCAGTGGCGCCGACATCGTCACGCTGTCGCGGGTCCAGGTGATCGCGGGCGGGCGGGGCGGGCCACGCTTTTCAGGCAACCTGCTGACCGGCGGGGCGGGGCTGCCGCGGATCGAAGGGCGGATCGAGGCGCGCGGTGACGGCACCACCCAGGGCCGCTTTGCGATGGCGGAATACCGCGCCGGGGATACCCGCATCGCGTTGCCGCAATTTGCCCTGGTGATGCGCTCCGGCGGCGCGATCGGTTTTGCCGGACAGGCCCAGGTCAGCGGCCGCCTGCCCGGCGGGATCGCGCAGAACCTGTCGCTGCCGATCGACGGCACCTGGTCGCGGCAGCAGGGCCTGGCGGTGTTGCGCAAATGTGCGCAGGTCCGCTTCGACCGCTTTGCCATCAACGACCTCAGTCTTGAAAAGCGCGACATCACGCTGTGTCCGGGCCGCGGCGAGGCGATGCTGCGCAGCGATGGCCGCGGCACCCGCTTTGCGGCGGGCGCGACGTCGCTAAAGCTCAGCGGCAAGCTGGGGACGACGCCGATCCGTCTCAACAGCGGCGCGGTCGGCTTTGCCTGGCCCGGTGCGGTCAATGCCCGCGCGATCGACGTCTCGCTCGGCCCGCTCGACCAACCGACTTCGCTAAAGGTCGCTACGCTGAAAGGCGTGCTCGGCGCGGTCAGCAGCGGCACCTTTGCCGGGACCGACTTCAAGCTCGCCAATGTTCCGCTCGACATCTTCGATGCGGCCGGGCGCTGGCGCTTCGGGGGCGGCGATCTGGAGCTGGACGGCACCTCGTTCCGGCTTGAGGACCGTGAAGTCGATGATCGCTTCCGCCCGCTGATCGCCCGCGATGCGACGCTGTCGCTGCACTCGACGACCTTCAAGGCCAATGCCGTGCTGCGCGAGCCGAACAGCGACCGGCAGATCGTTACCGCCAGTATCGTCCACGATCTCGATACCGAGCGCGGCTTTGCCGATCTCGACGTGCCGGGGATCGTCTTCGACCGCAATCTCCAGCCGACCACGCTGACCGCGCTGGCACTGGGGATCATCGCCAATGCCAAGGGCACGGTCGACGGAACCGGACGGATCGACTGGCAGAGCGGCAAAGTCACCAGCGGCGGACGCTTTCACACCGACAAGCTGGATTTTGCCGCCGCGTTCGGCCCGGTCACCGGCACGTCGGGCACGGTGGTTTTCAATGACCTGCTCGGGCTGACCACCGCCCCCGACCAGCGCCTGAAATTCGCCTCGATCAACCCCGGAATCGAGGCCGACGACGGCGAACTGTCGTTCCAGCTCGAGGCCGAGCGCAACCTGGTGGTCAATGGCGCGACCTGGCCGTTCCTCGACGGCACATTGCGGCTCAAGCCGACGCGGCTGACCTTTGGCGCGGCCGATGTGCGGCGCTTCACGCTGGAGGTCGAGGGGATCGAGGCAGCCCGCTTCATTGAACGGATGGGGCTGGCCAACCTGTCGGCGCGGGGGCTGTTCGACGGCACCTTGCCGCTGGTCTTCGATGAGAACGGCGGGCGGATCGAGGGCGGGATGCTGGTCTCGCGCGCGCCGGGGGGCAATGTCTCCTACGTCGGCGAACTGACCTACAAGGACCTTGGCACCATGGCCAATTTCGCCTTCCAGACGCTGCGCTCGATCGATTATCGGCGGATGCAGATTGCGATGGACGGCGAGCTCGAAGGCGAACTGGTCACCCGCGTGCGCTTCGACGGGGTGACCCAGGGCGCCGGGGCCAAGCGCAATATCATCACCAGGCAGTTCGCCCGGCTGCCGATCCAGTTCAACGTCAATATCCGCGCCCCGTTCCAGAAACTGGTCGGCACCTTCCGTTCGCTTTACGATACCAAGGCGCTGCGCGATCCGCGCGAACTGGGCCTGGTGGGCAAGGACGGCAAGCCGCTGGCGCCCTCGGCCAGCAACCCCGCGCCGGAAAAAGCCCCCGTTATTCAGCCTTCAGACAGCAGGGATACGCCATGACAGCCCACGAATTGACCAACCGCGCCTTGGCTGCGAGAACTGCCGCGATGCAGGGAACGCAATTTTGGAACCGGAGGTCGGCCCGGCGGGCACGTGCTGCGCTGGGGGTGATGATGGGCGGCGCGATTGCGCTCGGCGGCTGTGTTTCGGTCAATGCGCCGGACAAGCCGATCGTGATCGAGCTCAACATCAACATCAAACAGGAAGTCATCTATCGTCTCGCGGCCGATGCCGGGAACACGATCGAGGAAAACAAAGACATCTTCTGATGGAGTACGTGAACATGAAGGCCCTGAAGAACCGCTCGAAGCGCAGCCCGCTGGCGCTTGCCGCCGGCAGCGCCGCGCTTGCGTTCCTGATGGTCGCCGCGCCGGCTTCGGCGCAAAACCGCGATCCGGCCTATGCCGCGGCGCGCTCTGCTGGCCAGGTCGGCGAAAAGACCGACGGCTATCTGGGCTTTCCGGTGCCGCCGAGCGCCGATACGCGCCACATGGCCGAAGACATCAACATCAAACGCAAGGCGGTCTATGCGCAAAAGGCCCAGGCCAACAACGCGACGGTGGAAGAATACGCCTTCACCGCCGGCTGCCTGGCGATTTCGCGCACGGTAGCGGGGGAAAAGTACCAGGCCCCCGACGGCTCGTGGCAGACCCGCGGCGCGGGTGCGCCGCTGCGCGACAATCGCTGCCCGTAACGCATAACCGACTGACACCTGACCGGGCCCCGTCGCACCAACAGTGCGGCGGGGCCTTTTTATGGGCTGGTTGCAGTGCAGCAAAGTCACCCTCACAGCGGTTGACTCAAGTGCCGGGACTGCTAAGGGGGCGGCGCCTTAGGCGGGCAGCCGTTGCCCGTGCCGCGCGTTCCCGATAGGAGCATGGCATGATCGACGAGCAGCCAGCCCGAGACCCCATCGGCGAAGACGCGCGAATCGACGCGCTCGAAGCGCGGTTAAAAGCCGCACGCGAGCGCGAAGAGGAACGCAATAAGCCGCACGGGACCGTGGAATCCGACGCCAATTACAGCGCCGGAAACAAGGTACTGGCGGAACTGCTGGGGGGTATCGGCGGCGGAGCGTTCATCGGCTGGGTCATCGACCGCTTTGCCGGAACCTCGCCCTGGGGTCTGCTGGTGGTGATGGCCCTCGGGATCATCGTTGCCTTCAGAAGCATCATCCGGATATCGCAGCCGCCCAAATAGGGCGAAGCGGTATCGAAACCGAGTGAAGAGGCACGTCGCGTGGCAGCCGAAGGCGCAAAAGTCGATCCGATGCACCAGTTCACGATCGAGCCGATGTTCGGCACCGGTCACTGGGAAATCGCGGGCTACAACATCGCTTTCACCAATTCCGCGCTGTGGATGGCGCTGACGGCCGGCGTGCTGCTGCTGTTCGTGGCTGGCGGGATGAAGCGCGAGCTGGTTCCCGGGCGCTGGCAGATGGCGGTCGAAGGCTTCACCGGCTTCATCGACAACCTGCTTGCCGCCAATATCGGCCCGGCCGGCAAGAAGTATGTGCCCTACATCTTCTCGCTGTTCATGTTCATCCTGTTCGCCAACCTGCTCGGGCTGCTGCCCTTGATGCTGGTTGGCGTGCATCCCTTCACCCCGACCAGCCACTTCACCGTCACCGGCGTGCTGGCGGTGATGTCCTTCGCGATCGTCCTGATCGTCGGGTTCTGGCGCCATGGCTTCCATTTCTTCAGCCTGTTCGTGCCGCACGGCACGCCGATCTGGCTGATGTGGCTGATCCCGGTGATCGAACTGATCTCGTTCCTGGTGCGCCCGTTCAGCCTCGCCCTGCGACTGTTCGTCGCGATGATGGCCGGCCACGTCCTGCTTGAAGTGCTGTCCAGCTTCGTTATCGGCAGCGCCAATTCCGGCCCGCTGTGGGGCGGGATCGTCGGCGTGCCCAGCTTTATCCTGATGGTCGCGATCTGCGCGCTCGAGCTGCTGGTCGCCGGGATCCAGGCCTATGTCTTCGCGCTGCTCACGTCGCTGTACC
>JBJTLX010000316.1:0-9716 GCA_046063245.1 Novosphingobium sp. | reverse complement strand
GTCGAGACACGTTGCGCAGCGTGTCTCGACTTCGCTCGACACGAACGGAGTCAGGGTTAGCTGTCTTTGCCCTCATAGGCGTCGACGATCCGTCCGACGATCGGGTGGCGCACCACGTCGGCGCTGGTGAAGCGCGACATGGCGATTCCCTCGATCCCCTCGAGCCGGCCGACCGCGTCATTGAGTCCGCTCATCGCCGGGCCGCCGGGGATGTCGGTCTGGTTGGGGTCGCCGCAGATCACCATGCGGCTGTTCTGGCCGAACCGGGTCAGGAACATCTTCATCTGCGCCGGGGTGGTGTTCTGCGCCTCGTCCAGGATGACGAAGGCATCGGCCAGCGTGCGGCCGCGCATGAAGGCGATCGGGGCGATCTCGATTTCGCCGCTGGCGATGCGCCGCTCGACCTGTTCGGGCGGCATGCAATCGTACAGCGCGTCGTAGATCGGGCGCAGATAGGGATCGACCTTTTCCTTCATGTCGCCGGGCAGGAAGCCCAGCCGTTCCCCGGCTTCCACTGCCGGGCGGCTGAGGATCAGGCGCTGGACCGAGCCGGTGATCAGCTGGCTGACCGCCTGGGCCACCGCGACATAGGTCTTGCCGGTGCCCGCCGGGCCCAGCGCAAAGATCATGTCCTTGCTGGCCAGCGCGCGCATGTATTCGATCTGCATCGCCGAGCGCGGGACAATGGTTTTCTTGCGGGTGCGGATGATGATCGGCGGGGCGCCATCGTCGCCGCTGACGATCCCTTCCAGCGTCGGTTCGGCCGACATGATGATGATCGATTCGACCGCGCCGGGATCGAGCTCCTGGCCCTGCATCAGGCGCTGATGCATGGTCTTGAGGACATCGCGGGCGCGGGCAACATTGTCTTCGGGCCCTTCGATCTGGACCCGGTTGCCGCGGGCGGAAATGAACACCCCCAGCCGGTTCTCGATCAGCACCAGATTGGCATCGAACTGCCCGAACAGCGCACCCAGCATGGTGGCTTCTTCGAATTCGAGTTCCGCGCGGGCCTTGGTGGGGGCGGAACGGGTCGGCGCCTCGTGCCAGGCGCGGGCAGGTTTGCGAGCCATAGGGGCGGTGCGAGCACTCCTTTCGATGCGGGGCGCCAGTCACCCCGATTCGGAAGATAGACCCCGGATTGTTACACGCAAGCGACCCGCGCCGCGGCGACAGTGGATAACGCGCGGGTTGGCCCGGTGCGTGCGACAGATTGTGAAACATTGCGACCGAAGTGGCCTTTACCTGACCGTCCCGTTCCCGCCGAGTTCACCACGCGGGGTCCAGATACGGACCAGCGAACGGGCTGAACCGCCCGTTCGAACAAGGAGAATACCCATGAACAAGATCATCGCCGCGGCGCTTGCCGCAACGATCCTCGTCCCCGCCGCCGCCAGCGCGCAAAGCGCGCAGGAAGTGCGCAGCGGCCAGCGCGAAGTGCAGCACGATCGCGCCGAAGTGCAGCGCCACACCCGCAATGGCGATTACCGCAACGCCAATGCGGCGCGGCAGGAACTGCGCGAAGACCAGCGCGAACTGCGCGAGGACTGGAGCGACTATCGCAAATCGAACCAGCGCGTGTTCCGCCAGGGCCGCTATGAGGCGCCGCGCGGCTATCGCTATGCCCCGGTCCGGGCGGGCGTGAACCTGCGCACGGGCTTCTACAGCAGCCGCTACTGGATCGCCGACCCCTATCGCTACCGCCTGCCCAATGCCCAAGCTGGCACACGCTGGGTGCGCTATGGCAACGACGTGTTGCTGGTGAATGTGCGCAGCGGCCGTGTCCTGCGCGTCTACAGCAACTTCTTCTATTGAACCGCGGCCATGCCCCGGTCGGAGCGATCCGGCCGGGGCGACCCGCCCAGCAGCCGCCCGGCCAGTGAATTGGCTCCGGCTTCGATCAGTTCGACTTCGACCAGATCGCCGATTTCCGCATCGCCGCTGAAATGCACCGATTGCAGCCACGGTGACTTGCCCAGCCACTGCCCCTCGTGCTTGCCGCGGCGTTCGACCAGCACCTGACAGCGCTTGCCCACCGACGCCTGGTTGAACGCCAGCTGGCCGGCATTGAGCGCGGCCTGCAAGCGCTGCAACCGCTCATCCATCACCGCGGGCGCGATCTGATCGGCCATGGTTGCCGCCGGGGTGCCGGGGCGGGGTGAATACTTGAAGCTGAAGCACTGGGCATAGCCAACCTGCGCGACCAGCCGGAGCGTGTCTTCGAATTCGGCCTCGCTCTCGCCCGGAAAACCGACGATGAAATCGCCCGACAGCGCAATGTCGGGCCGCGCCTGGCGGACCCGGTCGAGGATGCGCAGATAGCTGTCGGCGGTGTGGCTGCGGTTCATCGCTTTCAGCACGCGGTCGTTGCCGGCCTGGACCGGCAGGTGCAGGAACGGCATCAGCTTTTCGATGTCGCGGTGCGCCGCGATCAGCCCCTCGGTCATTTCGTTGGGATGGCTGGTGGTATAGCGGATCCGCGCCAGTGCGTCGATTGCCGCCAGTTCCTCAACCAGTTTCTCAAGCCCGCGCCCGTCCGCATCCTGCCAGGCGTTGACGTTCTGGCCCAGCAGGGTGATCTCGCGCGCGCCGGCATCGACCAGTCTCTTCGCTTCATCGACCAGATCGCTGAACCGGCGCGATATTTCCGCGCCGCGGGTATAGGGCACCACGCAATAGGTGCAGAACTTGTCGCAGCCTTCCTGCACCGTCAGGAAGGCGCTGGGGCCAACCTTGCGCCGCGCGGGCAGGGCATCGAACTTGGTCTCGGCCGGCATGTCGGTATCGACCGGGCGGCGGCCTGCGACCGCTTCGGCGATCATCCCGGGGAGGCGATGATAGGCTTGCGGGCCGACCACCATCGAAACCGCCGGGGCGCGCGCCATGATCTCCTCGCCCTCGGCCTGGGCGACGCAGCCGGCCACCGCGATCAGCGGCGCGGAGCCATCCGCACGGCGTCCGTCTTTCACCAGCCGGCCAATGTCCGAATAGACCTTTTCCGCCGCCTTTTCGCGGATGTGGCAGGTGTTGAGCACAACCAGATCGGCCGTTTCGCCCTCTGCCGCCGGGGCAATGCCCTGCTGGGCCAGCAGCTCGGCCATCCGCTCGCCATCATAGACGTTCATCTGGCAGCCGAAGCTCTTGACGCGGTAGGTGCGGGGAGGCGGGGCAGCGGGCATGGGCTGGCGCCTATAGCGCCGATCGCCAGCGATTCAAACCTCGCCCTTGGGGGCGACGTAGCCGATCATCGGGATGTCGAAGCGGAACGGGCGCAGTGGCTTGTCCAGCAAGCCGACGAGATGACCCTCGATCTGGCGGCGCGCCTCGTTGGCGATGTTCTTGCGCCCGGGAAAGTCGTGCGGATCGAACGGGTCAAGGAAGTGCAGGTTGACCTCGAAGGTTCCGCGCCGGGCAAAGATGCGCCGGGCGTTGTCGAGCCCGCTTTCCACACCCATCCACGCGATCCACTCGGCAACGGGTCCGTAATCGATCACGATCGGCTGGACCAGCATGCCCGGCGGCGGCGGCTCGAGCACGCTGAGCATCGAGGTCTTGAACGGCAGCAGCGAGTGGCCATCGGTGACCGATCCTTCGGGAAAGATCACCACCGACCAGGTATCGGCAACCGCTTCGCGCAGCGCGTTGATCTGCTGCGCGACATTCATCCGCGCCTGGCGCTGGGTGAACACGGTGCGGTTGAGCCGCGCCATCCAGCCCAGCACGCGAAAGTCGGCAATCTCGGCCCGGGCCACGAAAGCGGAGCCGGTGACCCCGCCGATCACCGGAATATCGAACCACGACACGTGATTGGGCATGAAGAAGACGTCGCGCCGCAGCGGTACGCCATGAACCCGCAGGCGTGCGCCGATGATCCGCGTGGCCAGGCGCAGGAACCACATCGGAAACGGCGAGCCATAGTGCACGATCCGGTACAGGTAGTGCAGCGGCACCAGAACCAGCATCGCCGCGAGCAGCATCGCCGCCCGGGCGATGATCCGGGCTTCGCCGACCAGTCCGATCGGCACGGGATTGCCGCAAGCGGCGCTCTGGATCGCTTCGGCCTGGTCGAATTGGAGGGTGCCGGACATCGGGCTGCGCGCTAGCCGGTCAGTGCCTGGAAGACCGCGTCGCGCGCGCCCTGGGCCATCGTCTTGCGATTGCTCAGCTGCGCGCCGCCTAGCGGTGCAAGGAAGTGCACGGTCACCGCAACGGGCCGGCGGCGGGCAAGGATCCGCAGGAAATTGTCGAGCCCGTGCTCTTCGCCCACCCAGGCGATCTGCGCCGCTTCCGTTCCGTAATCGAGCAGCACCGGCTGGACGGCAATGCCCGCGGGCAGCGGTTCGAAGGCCGACAGCAGCGAGCTTTTGAACGGCAGCAGGCCGGTTCCGTCGCTGGTCGTGCCTTCGGGGAAAATCGTCAGGGCATGGGTATCGGCCAGGGCATGGCGGACCTGTTCGACCTGCTCGGCCACGCTGGCGCGGTCATGCCGCGCGATGAAAACGGTGTCGTTCATCCGGCACAGCCACTTGAGCAGCGGCATCGACGCCAGCCCGTCGTGACCGACAAAGGCCGATCCGGTGACGAAGCTCAGCGCCGGTATGTCGATCCAGCTGACATGGTTGGCGATCATGAAGGTCGGCCCGCGCGGCTTGGTCCCGGTGGTCCTGACGACCACCCCGGCAATCGTCGCCACGCCGCCCAGGAACACGCGCGGCCACGGATTGGCGATGCGCAGGATGACGCAGACATAGTAGAACGGGATGCAGACCGCCAGCAACGCGGCCATCGCAGCCAGCCGCAGCGTCACCCGCGCCCAGGCGCGCAGCGACAGCTGGCGCGGCATGGCAAGGGCATTGGTCACGGCGCGGCCCCTATCCCTCGCGGCCCAGACGCACGCCGTAGAGTTCCATGCGGTGATCGACCAGGCGGTAGCCCAGTTTCTCGGCAATCTGGCGCTGCAAGGCCTCAAGCTCGGGATCGACGAATTCGATCACCTTGCCGCTTTCGACGTCGATCAGGTGATCGTGGTGCGCCTCGGGCGCGGCCTCGTAACGCGAGCGGCCATCGCCGAAATCGTGCCGGTCGAGAATTCCGGCCTCTTCGAACAGGCGCACGGTGCGATAGACCGTGGCGATCGAGATCTTGGGATCGATTGCCGAAGCGCGCTCGTGCAGCGCCTCGACATCGGGGTGATCGTCGGCTTCGGACAGGACCTTGGCGATCACCCGGCGCTGTTCGGTGATGCGCAGGCCGCGCTGGGCGCAAAGGGCTTCAATATCGATGGCCTGGTGCAAGGCGAACTCCGCGTAAGGCAGGATTGAAAAATCCCGCCGATCATAGACCGGCGGGATTTTTCTTCAATGGTTGGCCCGGATTTAGGCCCGGCGCGTCACGCAACCTTGGGCTTGCGTCCGCGCTTCTGCCCGGGCTTGCGGCCCAGACCGATCTTCTTGGCCAGATCGCGGCGCTTTTCGGCATAGCTGGGGGCGACCATCGGATAGTCGGCGGGCAGGTTCCAGCGCGCGCGATACTGTTCCGGGGTCAGGTTGTAATGCGTCATCAGGTGGCGCTTGAGCATCTTCAGCTTCTTGCCGTCTTCAAGGCACACGATGTAATCGGGCTTGATCGAGGCGCGGATCGAAACCGCCGGTTCCGGCATCTTTTCGACCACCGGGACGACTTCGCCAAGCCCGGCCAGCGCGCCATAGACGTTGCTGATCAAGGCGGCCAATTCATCGACGGCCACATTGTTGTTGCTGACATGCGCGGCAACAATGTCCGAGGTCAGCGTGATGAGCATTTCCTTTGTATCGGCCTGGCTTTCTTCCATGACCTGGTCCCTTCCTTTGTTTCTACCGTAGCTGTTTGTTTTCGTTAGCCCGTCGGGTCGCAGTCCACTGGGCTTAATGCGGATAGGCATTTCAGCGTATGTTAACAAGAGCGAACACCGAAGTCTGTTGAAAAATGGACGCAATAGCCGCGGTCTGACAATCCGGGTCCATTCAATCCAAGGCGAATGTGATCGCGTCGATCCGCTGACCTGTTGGGGTGCGATAGTAATTCGGTCGTTCCCCGATCGGTGAAAAGCCGAAGTTGCGGTAAAGTAATTCGGCGGAATTGCCGCGGCGCATTTCCAGCAGCAACCGGCGCGCACCGCGCGCCCGCGCCGCATCGGCGAACGATTGCAACAACCTGCGGCCCAGCCCGCGCTGGCGAAAGCGCGGATCGACCGCCAGCAGCAGCAATTCTTCCTCCTCGTAACCGGTCCGCGCGAGGAAGAAGCCCGCGGTCTCGTCCGCGCCGGTTGCCGCACTGCCGCCGGCATCGACCAGCCCGTAATGGCAATTGCCGATCAGCAGCGCGTCCTCGACCTGGCGGCGGTTCCACGCCTCGCCGTATTGCGGGTCGAAGGCGGCGGCCATCACCGCCATGATCCGGTCGAGGTCGTCGCCCGGCGCGGTCATGTCGCAGCCGCCGGCAGCCGCGCATCGGGCGCGCGGCCATAAAGCGGGGTGATGTCCGCGGTCAGCGCGTGATCGGGCAGCGCGGCAAAGGCGCGGGCATCGGGCCAGATCGGCAGGGCAAGGCCATGGCCGCGCGCCGCGACCAGCGCCTCGGCCTGGCTTCCGGCAACCAGATCGGCGGCGACTGCCCGAACCGCCGCGTCAGCGCCGAGCGAGGCCAGCGCGCCGCGCGGCTGGCCCGCGCCGTCGAACTGCTGGACGAACCATTCGCCGTGTCCGCCGGTCGTCACCACGGCAACGTCCTGCGCGCCGTGGCTAGCGCGCGCCATCGCGGCGATCAGCGCCGGGGTGGCATAGCCGACCAGCGCGGCCTGCCAGGCAAAGGCCAGGGCCCGCGCCGCAGCCAGTCCGACCCGCACCCCGGTGAAACTGCCCGGGCCCAGCGCCACGGCGATCCGACCGGCCCGCCCGCCGCCGGGCAATGCGGCGATCATCGGCACCAGCGCCTCGGCATGGCCGCGGCCCAGCCGGCGGCAATCGCCCGCTATCAGGGCAGTGCCGTCAAACAGGGCGACCGAGCAGGCCTCGGTCGCGCAGTCGATTACCAGGGTGTGCACGGCGTGAATGCTAGCGCGTCAGGCAATGCGGTTGAAGACCTCGAAATCGGGGCGCGGGCTGCGTTCGAAAATGGTCGAGGGATCGCCGTAGCCTAGGGTCGAGATGAAGTTCGATTTCACATTGGGCGTGTCGGCAAAGAACAGGTCGTCGACCTTGTCCTGATCGAAGCCGGACATCGGCCCGGTATCCAGCCCCAACGCCCGCGCCGCCATGATGAAATAGGCGCCCTGCAGGCTGGAATTGCGGAAGGCGGTGGCCTTGCGCAGGTCGGCATTGCCGGCAAACCAGCTCTTGGCATCGACATGGGGGAACAGCCACGGCAGGTTTTCGTGGAATTCCAGGTCCATGCCGATGATCACCGCGGCGGGTGCAGCGCGGATCTTGTCGGGGTTGGCGCCGCCGGCACAGGACGCAAGCCGCTCTTTGGCGGCACTGTCGGTGCACCAGACCAGCCGGGCCGGCAGGCAATTGGCGCTGGTCGGCCCCATCTTCATCAGGTCCCAGATCGCCACCAACTGATCGGTGCCGACCGGCGTGTCGAGATAACCGTTAAAGGTCCGCGCGGTGCGGAACAGCTGATCGAGGGCGAGGTCGTCAAGCGGCGCGGACATGGATTTCCTTCGGCTGGGGGGAGCGAATTCGCAGGGCGCGCTCAGGCAGCGCGGACTTCGATGACTTCGGGCACATAGTGCCGGAGCAGGCTTTCGATCCCCTGCTTGAGCGTCGCGGTCGATGACGGGCAGCCCGAACAGGCCCCCTGCATGGCGAGGTAGACCACGCCTTCGCGAAAGCCCTTGTAGACGATGTCGCCGCCATCGTTGGCCACCGCCGGGCGCACCCGGGTTTCGATCAGCTCGCGGATCTGCGCGACCACGTCGGCATCGGCGGGATCGTCGCCCACATCCTCGTCCTCGCCCGGGACCACGATCCCGGCGGCGCTGCCGGGATTGAACAGCGGCGCAGCTGTGACAAAGTGGTCGAGCAGCATGGCCACGACCTGCGGCTTCAGCGCCGACCAGTCGGTGCCCTGCGCCGCGGTGACCGAGATGAAATCGCGCCCGAAGAACACGCCGGTGACGTCGCCGAGGTCGAACAGCGCGGTGGCCAGCGGCGAGGCGGCGGCCTCAACCTCGTCGCGGAATTCGCGGGTGCCCGCACCCATGACTTCTTCGCCGGGGAGGAACTTGAGCGTGGCCGGGTTGGGCGTGGTTTCGGTTTCGATGAACATGATCCCTTGCATGTAGGCGTGCGGGGGGAAGGGTCAAGGGCGGAGCGGGCGCATTGCGGTGCTGGTCAGGCGCCGATGCTCACCCTATAGGGCGGCGATGATCGCACGCTTCGCTCCCTCTCGCCGCCTGTTCGTCCTCGCCGGGATCGGCACCGCCATCCTCGCCGCGCCGCTTGTGGCCAAGCCGGCCAAAGCACCGGCCCGCGGATCGGACCGCGCGCCGGCAGCGCCGCGCCAGATTATCCCCTTGCCGCTCAAGCAGATCATTCCTGCCGCGCAGCGCCAGTGCAGCGCAAAGACCGCGTCGGGGCTGGGCTACCGCGTGCTGCGCGGCGCCAGCGGGCCCAAGCCGGTCGGCGATGCGACGGTCACGGTCAACTACATCGGCTATCTCGCCGCGACCGGCGAGGTGTTCGACCAGGGGATGGAATCGGCCTTTCCGATGCAGCGGGTGATCCCGGGCTTTTCCGAAGGGCTGGCGCTGATGCCGGCGGGATCGATCTACCGGCTCTGCATTCCGGCCCGACTGGGCTATGGTGACAAGTCGACCGGACCCATTCCGCCGAACGCCGATCTGGTCTTCCAGGTCGAGCTGATTCCCAACCTGACGACGCCGGCCAGGGCGAATTAACCGCCGCTATTCACTGGCCCTTCAGCTTGGCGCTACCTATAGCAGGGCCATGCGTTCCCCCTTCCGCACCGCGTGCTCCATCGTCTCGCTGGCCTGTGTGGCCGTGCTGGTTGCCCAGCCGGCCACGGCAAAGCCGGCTCCCGCTGCCGCCCCCGCCGCCAAGGCTGCTGCCGATGTGCCCTGGCTCTACCGCGGCAGCGACGTGCCGCGCGACAAGGAATGGACCTTCGGCGAACTGCCCAACGGGCTGCGCTATGCCGTGCGCAACAACGGTGTGCCCCCAGGCCAGGTCTCGATCCGGGTGCGGATCGACGCCGGTTCGCTGTACGAGAACGACAGCGAGCGCGGCTTTGCCCACTTGCTCGAACACATGGTCTTCCGCCAGTCGCGCTATCTGGGCGACGGCGCGGCGATCCCCGCCTTCCAGCGGCTCGGCGCGACCTTCGGCAGCGATACCAATGCCGAAACCAGCCCGGTCAGCACCACCTTCAAGCTCGATCTGCCCAATGCCACCCCGGCCTCGCTCGACGAATCGTTCAAGCTGGTCTCGGGGATGATGATCGCCCCGACGCTGAGCGAGGCCAACGTCCGCACCGATGTGCCGATCGTGCTGGCCGAAAAGCGCGAGCGCGGCGGGCTGGCCGAACGGCTGGCCGACGCCACTCAGCAGACGCTGTTCGCCGGTCAGCGCATGGCCGCGCGCCCGGTGATCGGCACCACCGAAACGCTCGAGGCCGCCAACCAGGCCTCGGTCCGCGCCTTCCATGCCCGCTGG
>JBJTLX010000027.1:0-8724 GCA_046063245.1 Novosphingobium sp. | reverse complement strand
CGGATAGGTTCCGGCCAGTTCCCAGGCGCGGAAGAACGGGGTCCAGTCAAAGCATTCGACCAGATCGGCCAGATCCCAGTCGGCAAAGACGTGGAGGCCCGGCTGTTCGGGCGGCATCGCCTTGTCGCTCAGGTCGGCCTTGAAGCCGTTGGCGCGGGCGTCCTCGAGGCTGAGCAGGACCGAGGGATCCTTGCCCGCGCGGACGTCGCGGACGTGCTGGTAATCGCTCGCTGTGGCGGCGACGAAGGGATCGCGCTGGGTGTCGGAGAGCAGCTGGCTGGCCACGCCGACCGCGCGGCTGGCGTCGAGCACGTGGATCACCGGCCCGTCATAGGCCGGATCGATCCGCAGTGCGGTGTGGACCTTGCTGGTGGTCGCCCCGCCGATCAGCAGCGGCACGGTGAAGCCGGCGCGCTGCATTTCCTCGGCGACGGTGACCATCTCGTCGAGGCTGGGGGTGATCAGTCCGGACAGCCCGATGATGTCGGCCTGGCTTTCCTGCGCGGTTTCGAGGATTTTCGTCCACGGCACCATGACGCCCAGATCGATCACTTCGTAGCCGTTGCACTGCAGGACCACCCCGACGATGTTCTTGCCGATATCGTGGACGTCGCCCTTGACCGTGGCCATCACGATCTTGCCCTTGGGCTTCGACGCCGCAGTCTTTTCCGCTTCGATAAAGGGGATCAGGTGGGCGACCGCCTTCTTCATCACGCGGGCCGACTTGACCACCTGGGGCAGGAACATCTTGCCGCTGCCGAACAGGTCACCGACGGTGTTCATCCCTTCCATCAGCGGGCCTTCGATCACTTCGATCGGGCGGCCGCCGCGGTCGAAGATGTCCTGCCGGGCGAGCTCGGTATCCTCGACGATATGGGCATCGATGCCCTTGACCAGCGCGTGTTCGATCCGCCGCACGACCTCCCACCCGCGCCATTCCTCGGCTTCCTTCTCGGTCTTGGCGTCGGTGCCCTTGAAGCTTTCGGCCAGGACGATCAGCCGGTCGGTCGCGCCGGGATCGGAATTGAGGATCACATCCTCGCAGGCCTGGCGCAGCTTGGGGTCGATGGTGTCATAAACGTCAAGCTGCCCGGCATTGACGATCGCCATGTCGAGGCCCGCGGGGATCGCATGGTAAAGGAAGATCGAGTGCATCGCCCGGCGCACCGGCTCGTTGCCGCGGAACGAGAATGACAGGTTGGAGAGCCCGCCGCTGAAATGAACATGGGGGCAGCTGGCGCGGATGTCCTTGACCGCCTCTATGAAATCGACCGCGTAATTGTTGTGTTCCTCGATCCCCGTGGCGACGGCGAAGACGTTGGGATCGAAAATGATGTCCTCGGGCGGAAAGCCGATTCCGGTCAGCAGGGCATAGGCGCGCTGGCAGATTTCGACCTTGCGCGCCTTGGTGTCGGCCTGGCCCGCCTCGTCGAAGGCCATGACCACCACCGCCGCGCCGTAATCCATGCATTTGCGTGCGTGATCGAGGAAGGCCGCTTCGCCTTCCTTCATGCTGATCGAATTGACGATCGGCTTGCCCGAAACGCATTTGAGCCCGGCCTCGATCACCTCCCACTTCGAACTATCGATCATCACCGGGACCCGGGCAATGTCGGGTTCGGCGGCGATCAGCTTGAGGAAGGTGGTCATGGCGTGGACCGCGTCGAGCAGCCCTTCGTCCATGTTGACGTCGATCACCTGGGCGCCGTTCTCGACCTGCTGGCGCGCGACTTCGACCGCGCGGGCATAGTCATCGGCCATGATCAGCTTCTTGAACGCCGCGCTGCCGGTGACGTTGGTGCGTTCGCCGACATTGACGAAGCGGGCGGAGGAGGGGGCGGTCATGATGTGCTTTCTTCGGGCGCGCGCAGCGGGCGGGCAAGAACCAGGTCCTGGTGATCGGTCTGGCCGACGCGGAACACCCGCTCGGCAATCGGTGCAAAGCCGTGCTTGGCATAGAACGCCAGCGCGCGTTCGTTGTGGCGATAGACGCCGAGCAGCAGCCGCATGTGGCCCGCGGCCTCGGCAAGCGACTGGTTCATCAAGGCCGCCGCCAGCCCGCTGCCGTGCCAGCGCGACAGCACGTAGATGCGTTTCAGCTCGCGGTCGCCGGGTTGCATTCCGGGCAGATCGGCCGGGGTGTTGAGCGCGTAGCCGACCGGCGCCCCCAGCGCAGTCTCGGCCAGCCAGGCAGCGCCGCCGGCGGCCAGGTAATCGCGGTAGGCTGCCGCCGAATGGGCCTTGGCGCAGTGCGCGACAATATCGGCGCCGTCGATGACGTCGGCAAAAGCCTCAAGGAACGTGGCCGCGCCGATCAGCGCCAGCGCCGCGGCATCGGCCTCCGTGGCCGCGCGGATCGTCCAGTCGGCCATCACGCCGCCATCACGAACGGCTCGAGCCCGGCCAGCCGGGTCTCGATCGGGACCTGCGGAACCGGGCGCGGGGCAAGGCCCGCCACCGCGCGGGCCATCGCCGCGATGTGCTCGGGCGTGTTGCCGCAGCAGCCGCCGAGCACGTTGACCTGGCCGCTTGTCGCCCATTCGTGCACCAGGCTGGCGGTGGTCTCGGGCAGCTCGTCGTACTGGCCCAGTTCGTTGGGCAGGCCGGCGTTGGGATAGGCCATCAGCAGGGTGTCGACGATCCCGCTCAAGAGCCGGATATGCGGGCGCAGCTGGGTCGCGCCGAAGCTGCAGTTGAGCCCGACCGTCACCGGGCGGGCGTGGCGCACCGCGTGCCAGAACGCCTCGACCGTGTGGCCCGACAGGTTGCGCCCCGACAGGTCGGTCAGGGTCATCGACAGCATCAGCGGCACCTCGCGCCCCAGATCGCGTTCCAGCTCGCGCACCGCCAGGATCCCGGCCTTGCAGTTGAGCGTGTCGAACACCGTCTCGATCAGGATGAACTCGGCCCCGCCCTCCAGCAGCGCTTCGGCCTGTTCGCGGTAGACCGCCTTGACCGTATCGAAGTCGACCTCGCGATAGCCCGGATCGTTGACGTCGGGGCTCAAGGACAGGGTCTTGTTGGTCGGGCCGATCGCCCCGACGACAAAGCGCGGCACCCCGTCTTTCGCGCTCGCCGCGGCGCAGGCTGCGGCGATGATCTGCGCGGCGCTGCGGTTGATCTCGCCGACCAGGCCTTCCGCGCCGTAGTCGGCCTGGCTGATCCGGTTGGCGTTGAAGGTGTTGGTCGCCAGCACCCGCGCGCCCGCCGCGATGTAGCGGTCGCAGATCGCGCGGATGACCTGCGGCTGGGTCAGGTTGACCAGGTCGTTGTTGCCTTTCTGGTCATGGGCAAGGCCGGTGTTGCCGCGATAGGCAGCCTCGTCGAGGGCCGCCGCCTGGATCGCGGTGCCATAGGGGCCGTCCTTGATCAGGATCGCCTTGGCCGCCTCGGCCTGGAATTGCACGCGCGCGGCGCTGGGGGTCAGGATCATTGCGGGCGTACTCCCAGCAGGTGGCAGATCGCGTAGCTCAGCTCGGCGCGATTGAGGGTGTAGAAATGGAACTGGCGGACCCCGCCCGCGTAAAGGCGGCGGCACATTTCGGCGGCGACCGTCGCCGAGACCAGCTGGCGCGCGGCGGGCAGGTCGTCGAGTCCTTCGAACAGGTGGGCCAGCCAGTCGGGCACGGCGGTGCCGGTCATCCCGCTCATCCGCTGGACGGCGGCAAAGTTGCTGACCGGCATGATCCCCGGGACGATTTCCTGATCGATCCCGGCTGCGGCCGCGGCGTCGCGAAAGCGGAAGAAAGTGTCGGGTTCGAAAAAGAACTGGGTGATCGCGCGGTCGGCCCCTGCGTCGATCTTGCGCTTGAGGTTGTCGAGATCGGCAATGGCGCTGGCCGCCTCGGGGTGGGTTTCGGGATAGGCCCCGACCGAAATCTCGAACGGGGCGATCGCTTTCAGCCCGGCGACCAGATCGGCGGCGCTGGCATAGCCGTCCGGCCGCGCCTCGAACCGCGCCCCGGCGGTCGGCGGATCGCCGCGCAGCGCGACGATGTGGCGCACCCCGATCTCCCAATAGGCACGGGCGACCTCTTCGATCTCGGCCTTGCTCGCCTCGACGCAGGTCAGGTGCGCGGCGGCAGGAATGCTGGTTTCCTTGACGATCCGCTCAACCGTGGCGTGGGTCCGCTCGCGCGTCGAACCGCCCGCGCCATAGGTTACCGAAACGAAGCGCGGGGCCAGCGGGGCCAGCGTGCCGACCGCGTCCCACAGCGTTTCGGCCATCTTTTCGGTCTTGGGCGGGAAGAATTCGAACGACACGCCGATGTCGCCCTCCAGCCCGGCAAACAGCGGCGAGGCGGCAGCGCGGCGGGCTTCGCTGGCGGTATTCATGCGGAAATGGCCTTTCGGGTCGGGGTCAGCGCCGCGCGGCGCGCGGTCCAGATCTTTACGGTCAGCGGCTTGCCCGGCAGCGCCGCCGGCGGCGCGGCGGCATAGCCCGCGGCGCTGAGCAGGGCCAGCATCTGTTCGTCCGAAAAACCGAGGCGGGCGTGGGCATGCTTTTCGCGCAGCTCCTCGCGGTCGTGCGCGGCAAAGTCGACAATCGCCACGGTCCCGCCCGGCCGGGTGACCCGCGCCGCTTCGCCCAGCACCAGTTCGGGCGCCTGGGCATAGTGCAGCACCTGGTGGAACAGCACGGTGTCGAAGCTGTCGTCAGTGAAAGGCAGCGCGGCGAAATCGCCCTGGACCAGGCTCACGCTTTCGGCCGGCAGGTTCTGCAGCCGGGCGCGGGCGATGCGCAGCATTTCCGGGCTCTTGTCGAAGGCGGTGACGTGGCGGCTGGCCGGGGCGAACAGCTCGGCCATGCGGCCCGTGCCGGTGCCGACATCGAGCAGCGCGCCCAGATCGGCCTTGCCCAGCGCCGCAGCCAGCGCCGCTTCGACCGGACCGTCGGGGCTGTGCAGCCCGCGCAGGGTGTCCCATTCGGCGGCGTGGCGGGCGAAGTAGGTTTCGGCGCTGCTCTCGCGCGCGGCGCGGATCGCGGCGAGGTGGCGGCGATCCTCGGCGCAGCGCGCGGCGAAGGCGGCATCGTCGGCCTCGGCCACGTCGAGCAAGCGGGCGGCGGCGGCGCCCAGCGGCGGGGCGCGGTGCGCGCCGATCGCGCTGCGCAGGAACACCCAGCTGCCTTCCTTGCGCCGTTCGGCCAGCCCGGCATCGCACAGGATGCGGATGTGGCGCGATACCCGCGGCTGGCTTTGCCCCAGTACCTGGGCGAGTTCACCCACCGCCAGCTCCATCGCTGAAAGCAGCCGCATGATCCGCAGCCGGGTGGGGTCGGCCAGTGCGCGCAAGGTGGGGTCGATCCGCATTGCGGCATCATATAAAGAAATCTTTATATCTATACAACCACCTTGCCGGGACCATTGCCGGGCAATGACCGGTCGAGCGCCTTGGCAGGACGGCGACGCTTGGCTAAACGATGGCCTTGGGGGTCGCACCCGCCGCCACTCCTGTGCCACCAAACGAGGCTGAACCCATGAAGAGATACGCCGCCCTTGCCTTCGCTTCCGCCGCCGCGCTTGCCCTTTCGGCCTGCGGCAAGTCGGACAGCGCCAAGGAAGAAGGCCAAGCCGAAAACGTCGAAATGCCCGCCGAGGAAGCCGTGGGCGACATCGATGCGACCCCGGTTGCCGATGCTTCGGCCAATGCGGTCGATGCGGCTGCGGCCAGCGCAGCGCCGGCGCAGTAAGCAGGCCTGCAGGCGTGAAAGGCGGGCTGTTCCGGGACCGGGCCAGCCCGCCTTTCGCTTTTGTGCGGCTGCGCTATGGTGGTGCGATGCGTCCGCTCCTTGCTCTTGCGCCCGTCGTGCTGCTGGCTGCGTGCCAGAAGGCGGACAATCAGCCCGGCCCGGGTGGCGTCACCGTGGGCGAGGCCAAGGCGCTCGACGAGGCGGCGGCGATGATCGAGGATCAGCGCCTGACCCGCGATGCGCTGCCCAGCCCCGCGGCTCGCGCCCCGCAAGGCGCACCGGCGCGGCCCGCACCGTCCGCCAAGCCCGCCGGTTGATTTTCGCGCCGCCCGCCGTAAGGATCGTTTAAGCGACCGATTAAACGGCGGAGGGATTCGCCGCGATCGGACCCGCGCCGTCGTCACCCGTGCCCCGATCCAAGGACCCGCCCATGAACCCCGGAATGGACCCCGACGTCTTCGACCAGTTCATCGAACAGCTGCACCGCTATGTCCGCGAACGGCTGGTCCCGGCGGAAAAGGAAATCCTCGAGACCGACCGGATCCCCGACGATATCATGGCCGAGATGCGCGAGATGGGGCTGTTCGGGATCACCATGCCCGAGGAATACGGCGGCGCCGGGATGAACGTGTTCCAGTACGCCCGCACCATCCGCGAGCTGTCCTATGCCATGCCGTGCTACCGCTCGATCACCTCGATCAACATCGGCATGGTCTGTTCGGCAATCCTCAAGGGCGGGACCCAGGCCCAGAAGGCCGAATGGCTGCCGCGCCTCGCTGCGGGCGAAGTGGCGAGCTTCGGGCTGACCGAACCGGGATCGGGCTCGGACTCCGCGGCGATGCAGACGATGGCGGTCAAGTCGGGCAACGGCTGGGTCCTCAACGGGACCAAGCGCTACATCACCAACGCGCCCTTCGCCAAGGTCGCGCTGATCATGGCGCGGACCAGCAAGGAGGCGCTGCCCAAGAACGCCCACGTCTCCGCGTTCCTGGTGCCGATGGACATGCCGGGGATCTCGGTCGGCAAAAGCGACAAGAAGATGGGCCAGGCCGGCAGTCACATCGCCGATATCGTCATGGAAGATGTCCACTTGCCTGCCGATGCGCTGCTTGGCGACGAGGAGGGCAAAGGCTTTGTCACCGCGATGCAGAGCCTCGACAACGGCCGCCTTTCGGTCGGCTCGGCCGCCGCCGGGTATGCCCGCCGCGCACTCGATTCGGCGCTGCGCTACGCCAACGAACGCAAGGCGTTCGGCGAGCCGATCGCCAATTTCCAGCTGATCCAGCAGATGCTCGCCGACAGCGAGATCGAGATCTACGCCGCCGAATGCATGCTCGACGATGCCTGCCGCCGCGCCGATGCAGGGGAGAAGGTGCTGCGCCAGGCCGCCGCGGCCAAGGTCTTCGCCACCGAGATGTGCGGCCGCGTGGTCGACCGCGTGGTGCAGATCTATGGCGGCGCCGGTTATCTTGCCGAATACGATGCCGAACGCTTCTTCCGCGATGCGCGGATCTACCGCATCTACGAAGGCACCACCCAGATCCTCCAGCTGCAGATCGCCAAGCACATGCTGCGCGAATGGGCGGCTGCGTGATCCTCCCCTTCAGGGGAGGGGGACCAGCGCAGCTGGTGGAGGGGGCTCTCCCCGCACCGCGGCGTCTGCGGCGAGCCCCCTCCACCGCCGTTCCGGCGGTCCCCCTCCCCATTCTGGGGAGGATTTGATGTACAACCTGCTTTCCGGGCTGAAGATCATCGAGGTGTCCTCGTTCGTCGCCTCGCCTACCGTGGGCCTTTATTGCGCGCAGTTCGGGGCCGAGGTGGTGCGGGTCGATCACAAGGCCGGCGGGCTCGATTACGACCGCTACATGCAAACCCGCGAAGGTCGCTCGCTATCGTGGGAAAACCTCAACCGCGCCAAGAAAAGCGTCGCGCTCGACCTGCAATCGGGCGAGGGGCGCGAACTGCTGGTCGAACTGGTGCGCGCGACCGGGCAGATGGTCACCAACCTGCCGGTCAACAGTTTCCTTGCCCATGACACGGTGGCCAAGGGGCGGCCCGATCTGGTCTCGGTGCGGATCATGGGCTGGCACGACGGGCGCCAGGCAATGGACTTCACCGTCAACGCCGCCAGCGGCTATCCGTTGATGACCGGCCCGGCCGAATGGGACCCCGCCACGGCCCCGCCGATCAATCAGGTGATGCCGGCGTGGGATTTCATCACCGGGGCCTATTGCGCCTTCGCCCTGCTCGCCGGGCTGCGCCACCGCGACGCGACCGGCAAGGGCGTGGAAATGCGCGTCCCGCTAGGCGATGTCGCCATCGGGACGATGGCCAACGCCGGGGCGATGGCCGAAATGCTCTATCGCGGCAGCGACCGCGAGCGACTGGGCAACGCGATCTGGGGTGCCTTCGGGCGCGATTTCATCAGCCGTGACGGCAAGCGCTTCATGGTCGCCGCGCTGACCGCCAAGCAGTGGAAAGCCACGGTCGATGCGTTCGGATTGTCCAGCGCCGTCGCGGCGATCGAGGCCGAACTCGGCGTCGGTTTCGCCGCCAGCGACCACCACCGCTTCGTTAATCGCGAACGCCTGTTCGACCTGTTCCAAAGCGCGGCTTCGGGGTTCGAATACGCCGAGCTCTCTATGCGCCTGACCAAGGCCGGGGCAACGTTCGAACGCTATCGCACGATGTACGAAGCAGCGAACGATCCCGAACTGGTGGCGAACAATCCGCTGTTCGGCCCCTCGCCGGCCAATCCCAGCGGCTTCGCCTATCCCGCCACGCGCTCGTTCGCCAATCTGCCGGGCGAGCCGGTGGGTGACCCGCAGCCCGCGCCCTATCTCGGCCAGCACAGCGAAGAGATCCTGGCTGAGCGACTCGGGCTTTCCTCCGGCGACATTGCCCGGCTGATCGACCGCGGCGTGGTCGCCGCTTCCGACAAGGATTCCAAATGACGTCCCCCTTTGCCGTTCGCGTCGAGCGCAGTCGAAAAGCCACACGAAAGTGTTCCGAATGCGCCTGACAAAAAAAGA
>JBJTLX010000315.1:0-4014 GCA_046063245.1 Novosphingobium sp. | reverse complement strand
AGGCTTCGGGCCTCGCCAACCGTCTGGCCCGCAAGGTTACCGGCGTCACCCTGTCCGACCCGATGAGCGGCTATTTCATGCTGCGCAGCGAAGTGCTGCGCGCCGATGCGCACCGCCTGTCGGGCGTGGGGTTCAAGATCCTGCTCGATATTCTCGCGACGGTCGAAGCGCCGCTGCGGATCAAGGAAGTGCCGATGAATTTCGCCGCGCGGGCGGATGGCGAAAGCAAGCTGGACCGCACCGTGGTGTTCGAATTCCTGGTCGGGCTCTACGACAAGTGGCTTGGCCGGATCATCCCCACGCGGTTTGCGCTGTTCGGCACGATCGGTGGGCTGGGCGTGGTCGTCCACATGACCGTGCTGGCCTTCGTGCTCAACCTGTTCGGGGCCAAGTTCCTGGTCACCCATTACCCCAAGGAGGCCGCCTTCATTGTTGGCCAGACCACGGCGGCGGTGGTGGCGATGACCTTCAACTTCGTGCTCAACAACGAACTGACCTATGCCGACAAGCGGCTGCGCGGGTTCGGCCCGCTGCTGACCGGCTGGGCGCGCTTTGCCCTGACCTGCGCCTTCGGCCTGCTGACCAACATCGGCGTCGCCACCGCGCTGGTCCGCCTGGGCTTCCACGCCTATCCCGCCGCGCTGGTCGGGATCGTGCTCGGTTCGGTGTGGAACTTCGCGCTGTCGAGCAAGTTCGTCTGGGGCAAGTACTAGGCTAGACCGCCGCCGGCGTTGAACCGTCGGCCAGCGCCTTCAGCAGCACCGTGATTGCCCAGCCCGATGCCGCGGCCATGCCGCTTGCCTCCAGCCCCCACTGGTCGCGCATTTCGCGCCAGGCGAGGCCGCTCGACAGCAGCTGCAGCACCGCCAGCGCCTGGGTCCGCTGCGGCTCGGCCAGGTCGCCCAGTGCATCGGCATAAAGGGTGCGGAAATAGGCGACCCGCTCGGCGCTCTGCTGGTTGCGGATCGCGCGGCCCTCGGCGCTGGCCATCGCTGCGGTCATGGTCGCGGCATTGCCGTCGAAGGTGGCGAAGGTTTCGGCCAGCCCGCCGCCCAGCAGCCAGTCCAGATCGCCGCGCATCACTCCGACCGGCGACAGCAGCGTCCACACTTCGCGGCGCAGCGCCTCCTGATCGGGATAGCGGCGATAGACCGTGCGGCGCGAGGTCTGCGCCTCATGCGCGACGCGGTCATGGGTCAGGGGCAGACCCTTGGCGGTGATCGCCAGCAGGGCATCGCGGATGCGGCTGTCGACCGGAGATTTTTCAGTGACCATCGCGGCACTTGCTAGATCACGGCACAAAATGTGTCAAATTGAGGTTGACACATTTTGTGCCAAAGTTCATCTGGACTCCAGCAAACGGAGACTCGAACCATGATCTTTCACCTCTCGATCGATTGCCGCGAGCCGCGCCGGGTCGCGGGCGTGATCGCCGAACTGTTCGGCAGCAATATCGTCGTGCCGTTCCCGCCGGTCGGCAATGGCGCCAGCTTCATGGCCCTGGCCGGGGACGCGCGGAACAGCGGGGTCGAAGTCTATCCGCGCGGCATGGGGCTGCAGCTGGTCGATGGCGTCGACGAAGCCGTGGGCGTGGCCGGCGCAGGCACCCCCAGCGCCACCCACTTCGCCATGGCTACTCCGCTGGGCGAAGAGCAGGTGCTGGCGATCGGTGCGCGCGAGGGCTGGACGGCGCGGGTCTGCAATCGCGGCGGGCAGTTCGACGTGATCGAGTTATGGCTTGAGAACGACCGCATGGTCGAAGTGCTGACTGCACCGATGCAGGCCCAGTATCTGCGCACGGGCAGTGTCGAAACAGGCCTGGCAACGGCATAGCCGCGCCGGGCGGGCGCCCGCTCAGCGCCAGCTGTGCAGCCACATCCAGAACTGGAAGCTAGGCCGGCCGCAGCACAGCGGCCAGGCCGAGATGATCGGGAAGAACCACGCGAACATCCCCGCGCTCACCGCGATCGACAGCGGCGCGAGCCAGCGCAAGCGGTCATGCCGCCGCCACAGCTCGTCGAGCGCCAGGGCCAGGCAGGCCATCAGGAAGGTGCCGGGCAGCAGGTAGTGGTAATAGAACTGGATCGGCTTGCCCGACAGGGCCCAGAACAGCAGCGTGACCAGATAGAGCCCGGCGAAGGTCAGCGCGTCGCGGCGCCGCCGCCAGATGCCCGCCCATAGCGCCCAGAGCAGCGCGGGCAGGCCCGCCAGCATGGTGAAGGGATTGCCGATCAGTACGATCCCGCGCTGGGCCCCGTCGATCGGCTGGTACAGATACCACACCGCGCGCCAGTCGATCACCCACTGGTACCATTTGCTGCGATAGGGGTGCAATTTGACCACGCTGTCCTGCAGCCGCAGCATTTCCTTGTGCCAGCCCACCGGATCCCACGGATTGACCGGGTTGGGGCTCCAGTGGAACGCCGGCCAGAAGGTCAGCCAATAGACCGCGGCGGGCAGCAGGCCGAGCCACAGGCCGGCCTCGATCAGGCTGATCCCGGGCACCGGCGCGCCCCTGGTGGTGGTCAGCAGGCGCGGTCCGTGGCGCAGGCGCAGGATCAGGAAGGCCAGCCCCGGCAGCACCAGCGCGGGGGCGAAGGACCACTTCGCTCCCATCGCCAGTCCGGTGAACAGTCCGCTCAGCGCCAGCCGCCAGCGCCCTTGCTGCGGATGGCGTACCGCGGCGGCGAATTGCCACAGCGCGATCATCCCGAACGCGGCCATGATCATGTCGAGCATCGCGATCCGGCTCTGGATGAACCAGGCGAAATCGGTCGCCACCAGGAACAGCGCGATCACCGTAGCGCGGGCATTGCCGCTGACCAACCAGACCAGCCGCGAAAAGGCATAGAGCCCGACCCCGCCGCAGATCACCGAGGGGATGCGCCAGTGCAGCGGCGTATCGCCGAGCAGGCGGATCGAAGCCGCGATGATTGTCTTGCCCAGCATCGGATGCTCGGCATTGACCCGCAGCCCTTGCAGCATCTTGCGCGCCGCGTTGACGTAGTGAACCTCGTCGAAATAGATCTTCGAGGGGATTTGCAGCCGCCACCAGGCCAGCGCCAGGAAGGCCACGGCCAGCACCGCGCACCAGTCCCAGGGATCCTTGTTCGAAGTGAAGCGCGCGCCCATCGCCGCCCGTTATCGGGCGCCACGCGGCAGCGCAACGCTCTTGCGCGCTCGGGACGCCGCACTTACAGCGCAGCCGTCATGAAACGCTCCACCGGAAGAGACCGCTCGATCACCCGCACCTGGCGTCCCGCCACCCAGGCCGTGCGCGCCGGAACCTGGCGCAGCGAGCAGGGCGAGACCAGCGAGGCGCTGTTCCTCACCTCTGGCTATTCGTTCGACGATGCCGAAACCGTCGCCGCGCGCTTTGCCGGCGAGGCCGAGGGCATGACCTATTCACGCCTGCAGAACCCGACCGTGGCGATGCTGGAGGAGCGCATTGCGCTGATGGACGGGGCCGAGGCGTGCCGCGCCCAGGCCACCGGCATGGCGGCGATGACCACGGCACTGCTGTGCCAGTTGTCCGCCGGGGACCACGTCGTAGCCGCGCGCGCCGCTTTCGGATCGTGCCGCTGGCTGGTCGACAGCCTGCTGCCGCGCTTCGGGATTCAGACGACCACGATCGACGCCCGCGACAACCAGCAGTGGCAGGACGCGATCCGCCCCAATACCAAGGTGTTCTTCTTCGAGACCCCGGCCAACCCGACGATGGACATCGTCGATCTGGCTTTCGTCTGCGGCCTCGCCAAGCAGCACGGGATTACCACAGTGGTCGACAACGCCTTCTGCACTGCGGCGCTGCAGCGTCCGATCGAGTATGGGGCAGACGTCGTTGCCTGTCGCGCTGCCGCTGTGCCGTGTCGCTGGCTGGTCGCCCAGTTATTTCCGCGCTTCGTCATCACCTCAACCACGATCGACGCCCGCGACAACCAGCAGTGGCAGGACGCGATCCGCCCCAATACCAAGGTGTTCTTCTTCGAGACCCCGGCCAACCCGACGATGGAC
>JBJTLX010000314.1:0-11410 GCA_046063245.1 Novosphingobium sp. | reverse complement strand
CCGGTGCGCAGACGCGCGAAGACCTCGCCCCGGCCGTCAGCCCCGCCGACCAGCAGATCGCGCAGCGCGGCGAAGGCATCGGGGTGGAGCACGTCGAGCTTGAGCACCATGCTCGCCGCGCTCTTCACCTCGGCCAGCGGCCGCGCCCCGCGCACCGTGACGCGCGGCGGCTCTTCGGTGCTGGGCGCATCAAGCTCGACCTGCAGCAGCAGGCAGGTGCCGTCCTTGGCCCATTGCAGCATCGGTTCGACCAGCGATTCCTCGAAGCACGAGGCCGAGAACTGGCCCGAGCTGTCGGAGAAATCGGCCATGACGAAATCCGCGCCGCGCTTGGTCCGGCGCTTCTGCACGCCTTCGACCATCGCCGCGATCACCGCCGGCATCCTGCCTCCGCCCGGAACGCCCGATTCCATCAGGCTGGCATAAGACCGCGCGCCATTGGCCGAGGCGACCGCCCGCCATTGCTCGATCGGGTGGGCGGCGAAGTAAAAGCCGAAGTTTTCGCGCTCACGCGCCATCTGCTCGGCCCGGCTCCACGGCTCGACCTCGGCCAGCCGCACTGCCTGGGCCGCGTGGTCATCGCCGCCGAACAGGGCCGCCTGGCCGCTGGTCCGGCTGCGCTCGGCCTCGTCCGCCACGGCCAGCAGCATGTCGGCGCTGGCCAGAACCTTGGCGCGGTTGTCGTCAAGGCTGTCGAAGGCCCCGGCAGCAGCCAGCCCTTCGAGCTGGCGGCGGTTCATCGATCCGGCGGGAGCGCGGCGGAAGACATCCTCCAGGCTGTCGAACCAGCCATGCGCCTCGCGCTCGGCGACCAGCTGGTCCATCGCCTTTTCGCCGACGTTGCGGATCCCGGCCAGGGCATAGCGCACGGCATAGCCGTCATCGGTGCGCTCGACGGTGAACTCGGCCTCGCTGCGGTTGATGTCGGGGCCTTCCAGCGCCAGTCCGGCGCGGCGCATGTCGTCGACATAGATCGCCAGCTTTTCCGACTGGTGCATGTCGAAGCACATCGAGGCGGCATAGAATTCGTGCGGGTAATGCGTCTTGAGCCAGGCGGTCTGGTAGGCCAGCAGGGCATAGGCGGCGGCGTGGCTCTTGTTGAAGCCGTATCCGGCGAACTTGTCGATCAAGTCGAACAGTTCGCCCGCCTTGGCCGGTCCGATCCCCGAAACCTCCGCGCAGCCGGCGATGAAGCGCGCGCGCTGCGCGTCCATTTCCTTCTGGTCCTTCTTGCCCATGGCGCGGCGCAGCAGATCGGCGTCGCCCAGCGAATAGCCCGCCAGGATCTGCGCGGCCTGCATCACCTGTTCCTGGTAGACGAACACGCCGTAGGTTTCGGACAGGATCTCTTCCAGCTTGGGGTGCGGATATTCGATCGCCTCCGCGCCGTTCTTGCGCCGCCCGAACAGCGGGATATTGTCCATCGGGCCGGGCCGGTAGAGCGAGACCAGCGCGATGATGTCGCCGAAGCTGGTCGGCTTGACCGCCGCCAGGGTGCGCCGCATCCCTTCGGATTCAAGCTGGAACACCCCCACGGTGTCGCCCGACTGGAGCAGCCGGTAGACCTGCGGATCGTCCCAGGCGAGCATCGACAGATCGATCTCGATCTCGCGCCGGCGCATCAGTTCCTGCGCCTTCTTCAGCACCGACAGCGTCTTGAGGCCAAGGAAGTCGAACTTGATCAGGCCGGTGTCCTCGACATATTTCATGTCGAACTGGGTCACCGGCATGTCCGAGCGCGGATCGCGGTAGAGCGGCACCAGCTGCGCCAACGGGCGGTCGCCGATCACCACCCCGGCGGCGTGTGTCGAGCTGTTGCGCGGCAAGCCTTCAAGCTGAACCGCCAGGTCGACCAGCCGCCTGACCTCGTCATCGGAGTCGTATTCGCGCTTCAGTTCGGCCACGCCATTGAGCGCGCGCGGCAACGTCCACGGATCGGTCGGGTGGTTGGGGACCATCTTGCACAGCCGGTCGACCTGGCCATAACTCATCTGCAGGATCCGCCCGGTATCGCGCAGCACCGCGCGGGCCTTCAGCTTGCCGAAGGTGATGATCTGGGCAACGCGATCGAGGCCGTACTTCTGCTGGACATAGCGGATCACTTCGCCGCGCCGGGTTTCGCAGAAATCGATGTCGAAGTCCGGCATCGAGACGCGTTCGGGGTTGAGGAAACGTTCGAACAGCAGCCCCAGCCGCAGCGGGTCGAGGTCGGTGATGGTCAAGGCCCAGGCGACCACCGAACCCGCGCCCGAACCACGCCCCGGGCCGACCGGAATGTCGTTGTCCTTGGCCCATTTAATGAAGTCGGCGACGATCAGGAAGTAGCCGGCAAAGCCCATCGTGTTGATCACGTTGGTTTCGACATCGAGCCGGTCGAAATAAGTCTGGCGTTCCTCGGCGGTCAGCTCGCCATAGGGGGCCAGCCGCGCTTCCAGCCCGGCGCGGGCATCGGCGATCAGCATCTGCGCTTCGCCCGCCTTGTCGCCGGCCAGGCTGGGCAACAGCGGCTTGCGCTTGGGCGGGGCATAGGCACAGCGCTGCGCGACGACCAGGGTATTGGCCAATGCCTCGGGCAAGTCGGCGAAGAGCTCGGCCATCATCGGCCCGGACTTGACCCAGGCCTGCGGGCTGGAGCGCGGGCGCTCGGCGGCATCGACATGAGTCGAATTGGCGATGCACAGCATCGCGTCGTGCGCCGAATGGAACCCGGGATCGCCGTAATTGGCGGGATTGGTCGCGACCAGCGGCAGGTCACGGGCATAGGCGAGGTCGACCAGCGCGTCCTCGCTCGCGTCTTCGACCGCATCGCCGCGCCGGGCAATTTCGATGTAGAGCCGGTCGGGGAACAGCGCCTCCAGCCGCTCGCACAGCTCGCGTGCCGCCTCGCCGCGGCCTTCGGCGAGCAAGCGCGCCAGGGCCCCGTCGCCCGCACCGGTCAGGCAGATCAGCCCATCGGTGCGGCCATCGAGATCGGCCATGGTAACGTGGGGATCGAGCTCCAGCGGCCGTTCGAGGTGGGCCATGCTGACCAGATCGCACAGGTTGAGCCACCCATTATCGTCCTGGACCAGCAGGGTCAGCCAATCGATGACCTCGCCCCCATCGCGGCGGACGCCCAGAACGGTCCCGACAATCGGCTGGATCCCGGCATCGCGGCACGCGCCGACGAACGACATGGCGCCGTAGAGCCCGTTGCGATCGGTCATCGCGATGGCCGGAAACGCGCGGTCCTTCGCCAGCTTGGCAAAGGCCCTGGGATCGATCGCGCCCTCGAGCATGGTGTAGCTCGAATAGACGCGCAGGGGGACGAACTTTTCGAAAGCCATGGGGACACTAAGCCCCACCAAACAGATTCGCGAAAGAGCGGGTGCTGCAAATATCCACTAGGCTTGGACTCGCAAGGTCCTCTCCATTTTCGCCGAAGGGCGCAAATGGGGAGGTGGATGGCCCGTCAGGGCCAAACGGAGGGGTTTTGGCCGTGCATCATAACCCCTCCGTCACGGCCTACGGCCGCGCCACCTCTCCATTTTTGCTTCGCAAAAATGGAGAGGATCATGCGCTCACAGCAGCTTTTCGATGTCTTTCTTGATGGCGGCAGGCTTGTCGGTCGGGGCATAGCGCTTCACCACGTGGCCCTGGCGGTCGATGAGGAACTTGGTGAAGTTCCACTTGATCCCCTTGGAGCCCATCAGCCCCGGGGCCTCACTCTTGAGCCAGTCATAGAGCGGCGGCGCGCCGGCGCCGTTGACTTCGATCTTGCCCATCAGCGGGAAGCTGAGTCCGAAGTTGACCTTGCAGAACTCGGCGATCTCGTCGGCACTGCCCGGTTCCTGCCCGCCGAACTGGTTGCAGGGGAACGCGATCACCTCGAACCCGCGCTCCTTGTAATCGCGCCACAGCGCCTCAAGCCCGTCGTACTGCGGGGTGAAGCCGCACTTGCTGGCGGTGTTGACCACCAGGATCACTTTGCCCAGCTTGTCGGCCAGGCTGATCTCCTCGCCGTTGGGCAGCTTGGCGGTAAAGTCGGCGATGGTCTTCGCTTCGCTCATTGCAGCACTCCTTCATGCAGGCGGACCACCCGGTCCATCGATTTGGCGAGCCGTTCGTTGTGCGTTGCGACCAGCGCCGCGCTGCCGGTGCCGCGGACCAGCTCGAGGAACTGGCCGAGCACCTTGTCGGCAGTGGCTTCGTCAAGATTGCCGGTCGGCTCGTCGGCCAGGACCAGCGCCGGGCGATTGGCCAGCGCCCGCGCCACGGCGACGCGCTGCTGCTCGCCGCCAGACAGCTGGCTGGGTCGGTGATCGAGCCGCTGGCCCAGGCCCAACGCTTCGAGCAGTTCGGTCGCTCGCGCTTCGGCCTCGGCGCGGTCCTTGCCGGCAACCAGTTGCGGCAGCACGACGTTCTCGAGCGCGTTGAAATCGGGCAACAGGTGGTGGAATTGGTAGACGAAACCGATCCGGTCGCGGCGCAGCACCGTGCGATCATCGCCGCTCAGCGCCGAGGCTTCGGTTCCGGCGATCTCGATCCTGCCGCCGAACCCGCCTTCGAGCAGGCCGACCGCCTGGAGCAGGGTCGACTTGCCCGAACCCGAGGGGCCGAGCAGCGCGACGATCTCGCCCGGCGCGACGGTCAGGTTGACCCCGCGCAGCACGTCGATCTTCACCCCGCCCTGTTCGAAGCTGCGGGTCAGCAGGGTCAGCTTGACCACATGTTCGCGTAGCACCAGCTCACTCATACCGCAGCACCTGGACCGGATCGGTGCTCGCCGCACGCAGCGCCGGATAAAGCGTTGCGAGGAAACTGAAGACCAGCGCCATGCCGCAGATCGTGGTGATTTCGACCGGATCGCTGCGGCTGGGCAGTTCGGTCAGGAAGCGGATCGAGGGATCCCACAGGTTCTGCCCGGTCACCAGCTCGATCCCGCGGACAATCGGCTGGCGGAAAAACAGGAAGACCATGCCCAGCGCCAATCCGGCCACTGTGCCAAGCGAGCCGATGATGAAACCGATGGTCACGAAGATCTTGAGCAAGGACCGGCGCGTCGCGCCCATCGTGCGCAGGATCGCGATGTCGCGGGTCTTGGCACGGACCAGCATGATCAGGCTCGACAGGATGTTGAACACCGCGACCAGCACGATGATCGACAGCACCACGAACATCGCGACGCGCTCCACCGCCAGCGCCTCGAACAGGCTGGCGTTGATCGTCTTCCAGTCGGTTACCACCGCTTGCCCACCCAGCTTGTCCTTGACCGGCTTGAGGATCGCCTGGACGTTGTCGGGATCGGTTACCTGGACCTCGATCATCCCGACGGTGTCGCCCGACAGCAGCAGGGTCTGCGCATCCTCCAGCGGCATGACCACGAAGCGTTCGTCATAGTCATAGATGCCGATCTCGAAGATCGCGGCGATGTGATAGGAAATCTGCCGCGGGACCGTGCCGAACGGGGTCGACTGGCCCTGCGGGTTGATGATCGTGATATTGTCGCCCACCCGCGCGCCGATGTTCTGGGCGAGCTGCGATCCGATCGCGACATTGCCGCTGCCCGGGGTCAGCCCGGCGATCGATCCGGTCTGGACCTTGGGCTTGATCCGCTGGATGTCTTCCTGGGTATTGCCGCGGGCAAACACCGCCTCGACCCGGCCATTGAGGCTGCCCAGCAGGGGCTGCTCGATCAGCGGCGAGGCCCGGGTCACGCCGGGGGTGGCCTTGACCTGCTGGAGCACGTCGCGCCAGTTTTCCAGCCGCCCGCCATAGGCCTGGACGATGGCGTGGCCGTTGAGCCCGACGATCTTGTCGAACAGTTCGGCGCGGAACCCGTTCATAACGCTCATCACGATGACCAGCGCCGCCACGCCCAACATCACCGCGACCAGGCTGATGCCCGCAACCAGCGCAATGAACGCCTCGCCGCGGCCGGGCAGCATATAGCGTTTGGCAATGGTCCATTCGAAAGGGGAGAGGATCAAGCGCGGGCTCGCAATGGTCAGGCGTCGGGAGCCGCCGATGTAGGGCCGGGCGCTCTCACTGGCAAGGCAGCGCGGCGGGCATGGGGGCAGCGCCCCACCCCGCCCTTGCTTTCGCGCCCCGGACAGGCCAAATGCGCGCCCGACAGGTTGCTCTTGCAGGCCAGGCGATTCCGATGACGTTCAATGATTCCGTTCGCGACGACACGCCGTGGGACGCCGATGGCGACAAGCTGCGCGAGGAATGCGGCATTTTCGGCGTGATCGGCAGCGCCGATGCCGCGGCGATGACCGCGCTTGGCCTCCACGCCCTGCAGCATCGCGGGCAGGAAGCCTGCGGCATCGTCAGCTGGGACGGCAAGGAGTTCTTCGCCCGGCGCGGGCTGGGCCATGTTGCCCAGGTCTTCACCGATCCGGCGGTGATCGCCCAGCTGCCCGGCCAGATGGCCTCGGGCCACGTCCGCTATTCGACCACCGGCGGCCAGGGCCTGCGCAATGTCCAGCCGCTCCACGCCGACCTTGCCCGTGGCGGTTTCTCGATCGCGCACAACGGCAACATTTCCAATGCCATGCACCTCAAGCAGGAGCTGGTGAACAAGGGCGCGATCTTCCAGTCGACCTCCGATACCGAAGTGATCATCCACCTGATCGCGACCAGCCGCTATCCCACGCTGATGGACCGCCTGGTCGATGCGCTGCGCATGGTCGAAGGGGCCTATTCGCTGATCTGCATGACCCCCAAGCGGATGATCGCCTGCCGCGATCCGCTGGGCATCCGCCCGCTGGTGATGGGCAAGATCGGCGATTCGTACATCTTCGCCAGCGAAACGGTGGCGCTCGACGTGGTCGGAGCGGAGTTCGTGCGCGAGATCGAGCCTGGCGAAATCGTCGAGGTGCGCCAGGACGGCCGCCTCTCGAGCCACAGCCCGTTCGGCCAGCAGCCATCGCGCCCGTGCATTTTCGAACACGTCTATTTCAGCCGCCCGGATTCGGTGCTGGGCGGGCAATCGGTTTACGAAGTGCGCCGCCAGATCGGTGCCGAACTGGCGATCGAGGCCCCGGTCGAGGCCGACCTGGTCGTGCCGGTGCCTGACAGCGGCGTTCCCGCAGCCATCGGCTATGCCCAGCAATCGGGCATTCCCTTCGGTCTCGGCATCATCCGATCGCACTATGTCGGGCGGACCTTCATCCAGCCCTCGGTCGGGGCGCGCCACGCCGACGTCAAGCGCAAGCACAATGCAAATCGCGCGCTGGTTGCGGGAAAGCGGATCGTGCTGATCGACGATTCGATCGTGCGCGGGACGACCTCGATGAAGATCGTCCAGATGATGCGCGATGCCGGAGCCAAGGAAGTGCACTTCCGCGTCGCCAGCCCGCCGACCAACAACAGCTGCTATTACGGCGTCGATACGCCCGAACGGCACAAGCTGCTGGCCGCGCGGATGGACGTGCCGGCCATGGCCGAGTTCATCCAGGCCGACAGCCTGGCCTTCGTCTCGATCGACGGGCTTTATCGCGCGGTCGGCGAGAAGCAGCGCAATGCGGCGCGTCCGCAGCACTGCGATGCCTGCTTCAGCGGCGAATACCCGACCCGCCTGACCGACCTGGCCGAACGCGACGCCGAAGACGACCAGTTGCCGCTGGTGGTCGATAGCGCGGCATGAGCGCGTTTGCCGGACAGGTCGCGCTCGTCACCGGGGCGAGCAAGGGGATCGGCGCGGCCGTGGCCGAAGCTTTGGGCGCGGCGGGTGCCCACGTCATCCTGACCGCGCGCGACACCAAAAAGCTGGAAGCGGTCGAGCAGCGCATCTTCGACGCCGGCGGGGCCGCCACAATCGCCCCGGTCGATCTGACCGACGCGGATTCGATCGCCCGGCTGGCCAATGCGGTGGCGGGACGCTGGCCCGCGCTCGACATCATGGTCCACGCCGCCGCGGTGCTGCCCGAACTGACCGGAGTCGCCGACATTGACCAGGCCGCGCTGACCCGCGCGCTGACTGTTAACCTGCTGTCCGTGCAGGCCCTGATCGCCCGGTTCGATTCCCTGCTGCGCAAAAGCGCCGATGCCCGGCTGGTTCACCTGACCACCAGCGTCGCGACGCAGCCCCGGGCCTATTGGGGCGCCTATGCCGCAAGCAAGGCCGGGGCCGAGGTGCTGTTCGATTGCTATGCGCAGGAAACGCGCAATATCAGCAAGTTGCGCGTCGCGATCGTCGATCCCGGGGCAACCCGCACCGACATGCGGGCCCGCGCCTATCCGGGCGAGGATCCGGCTTCGGTCAAAGCGCCGGCGATTGTTGCCGAACGGATCCTTGCCTTGCTTGGTGAACAGTTTGCCAGCCCGCACCGCGAGCGTGTTAACCACGCCTCATAAGGGCCGGGCAACCGCAAACCTCCATACCCTGCAAAGCGTGCCGGTCAGGGAATCCGGAAACCACGCTTTGAGGAAGGGGCGCAGACCATGAGCGATCTATTGCTTGGCACCAGGGATTCGTATTTTTCTGCGGCGCAGGAAGATCGTTCGGCCCCGCGCACCCGGATCAACATTCCGGCGACCCTGCGCATTTCCGGTGCACGCGGGTTCCAGACCGTGGTCCACGATCTTTCGCTCAGCGGGTTCTGCGCCGCCGCGGTCAACCGGTTGCAGCCCGGCACGGTGTGCTGGTTGACCCTGCCCGGCCTTGAAGCGCTGCAGTCCGAAGTGATCTGGTGGGACAACAGCCTGGCCGGCTGCGCCTTCGACAACCTGCTCAGCCCGATCGTCCACGACAACATCCTGACCCGCTGGCGCGGCGACAGCCATTATCGCCCGGTTGCCTAAGGCGGGTTAGTCCGGCTTGACCAGGGTCACCTGCGCCACGTCTATCAGGCCGCCGCGGAAGCCCCCTTCGCAATACATCAGGTAAAAGCGCCACAGCCGCACGAACCGCTCGTCGAAGCCGGGCGGCAGGCGTCCCTGATCGACCGCCCGGTCGAAGTTGATCCGCCACTGCAGCAGCGTTTCGGCATAGTCGAGCGGAAAGTGCGCCGGGTCGCGCCAAGCCAGGCCGCGCTCGTCCGCCAGACGTTTGAAGGCTGCCTCGCTGACCAGCATCCCGCCCGGAAAGATGTAGGACTGGATGAAATCGGCGCTGGCGGCATAGGCCGGGAACACGTCTTCACGGATCGCGATATACTGGATCGCGGCGCGGCCGCCGGGCTTCAGGGTGCTTTCGAGGCAATCGAAGAAGGCACCCCAATAGGCCTGACCGACTGCCTCGACCATTTCGACGCTGACCACCGCATCGAACTGCCCGGCCGTGTCGCGGTAGTCCTGCTTGCGAAAATCGATCCCGTGATGGCGCTCGCGGGCCCAGGCCAGCTGTTCGTCGGACAGGCTGATCGCGGTGACGGCGGCTCCCGCATTGCGCAAATGGGCGGACAGAGCGCCCCAGCCGCAGCCAATCTCGAGCACGCTCCGCGCCCCCGCGACACGCGCGGCAATGCTTTCCAGCTTGGCTTGCTGTGCGTCTGCCAGGCTCTGGTGTGCGCCATCGAACCGTGCGCTGGAATAGACGAGCGCCGGGTCCAGCCAGGCGGCGTAAAAGTCGTTGCCCAGATCATAGTGCGCATGAATGTTGCGCGCCGCGCCGCGCCGCGTGTTGCGGCGCATCCAGTGGAGCGCCTTGCCGATCCAGCGCCACGGCCCGCGCGCCCGCGCCGCCGCGCCCAGGCTGGCGGCATTGGCGCAGAACAGGGCGAACAGGGCAACGGGATCGGGGCTGGTCCACTCGCCCGCTTCCCAGCCCTGATAGCAGCCGACCGAGCCCGCGGTCGCCAGCCGCAGCAGTGCCCGCCCGTCGCGCAGGTCGGCCTCGGCCTCGAACCCCGGCGCGCGTCCGCCCAGTTGCCGCACGGTGCCATCGGGCAGGCGGACCCTGACCGACCCGGTTTCGAGCCCGGCATCGATCCGGTCGAGCAGCCGGGCCAGGCTGCCCGCCCACAGCCGGCCCAGCCAGCGCGGGACGGATTTGAGGGAATCGCCGCCACTTAGCAGGTCGTCTCCGCGCGGTGCAGCCTGTGCGTTCATGGCCGGGCTTATGAACCGGGCATGGCGCATCGGCAATCCGTCCGCGCCGCTTCCCCTGCGCAACCCACAACAAAGGCAGCGCCGCGGTGCAGCGCCCCTTTGCAGCAGGTTCAGGTGCAGGCGATCAGAACTTGATCTCGGCCTGCAGGGTGAACGAACGCCCGCGTGGATCGGCCACGCGCGGTTCCCACGAACTGCCGCCGCCGGTGTTGTCGTCATAGCTGATCGCGAAGGGCGGATCGGTGTCGAACAGGTTCTTCACGCCCGCGGTCAGCTTGACATTCCTGATCCCGGAGTAGGCGACCGAGGTGTTGTAGATCATGTAGGGTTTGACGTGGTAGATCACGTCGCTGCGCACCGCGACACCGGCAGTCACCCCGGCCAGGACGCGGTTGTCATAGCCGTCGCGGAAGATCTGGCTGAGCGATAGCGCCCAGTCATCGTTCGACCAGGTCACGAAAGCATTGTGCTTCCAGCGCAGCCCCAGGTCGCCGCTGGGCGAAAACAGGCCGCCGGGCATGGTCGTGCCGATCTTGTCGAGGAACGGCACCGAATCGACCACGCGGTCCTTCTTCTGGAGCAGGTAGGTGCCATCAAGGCCCGCTGTCAGCCGGCCGCCAAGCGCGTCCCAGCCCATGCGCAGCGCGACGTCGATGCCTTGGGTTTTCGATTCGCCGGCGTTGGCCCAGCTAAGATCGAACCCGGTGATCACGCCCGCGCCGTTGCGCGGAAAGCGATCCGACAGCGAGGTGTAGTACCGCATCAGCTCGGACAAGGTGAAGATCTGGATCGTGTTCTTGCGGTTGATCATCCACCAATCGACCGACAGGCTGAACCGGTTGGTTGGCTGAATGACGATGCCAACGTTGGCCAGCTTGGCCGTTTCGGGCTGCAGATCGGGATTGCCCCCGGTGATCTGCTGCGCCGGGGTGACGCGAGCGCACGGGCCGGTGGTGGTCGGAACAAGCGAAGGGCAGGTCGACGGATCGACCAGCGCCGTGCCGGTGTACAACGTGCTGCTGCGCCCGTTGAACAGCTGGTTGAAGCTCGGCACGCGGAACGCCGTGTTGTACGATGCACGGAACAGCAGCTGTTCGATCGGGCGGAACTTCGCGGTGAACTTGGGATTGGTGGTCGAACCAAAGCCGCTGTAATCGTCGATGCGGACGGCTGCAGTCACTTCGAACTGCGGCACGATCGGGAAGGACATTTCGGCATAGGCCGACTTCACTTCGCGCGACACACCGGCAACATTGTTGGTGTTGTCGGTCGGGGCCGCAAAGACCGTGGTCAGATTGCCAAAGAAATCATACTTTTCCTTGCGGTAATCGACGCCCACGGCCAGCTGTGAATCGCCGCCCGGCAAAGCAAACAG
>JBJTLX010000313.1:0-8107 GCA_046063245.1 Novosphingobium sp. | reverse complement strand
CTTGCCGGTGCCGGTCTGGGCGACGCCGATGATGTCGCGCATCATCAGCACGGAGGGAATGGCCTGGGCCTGGATCGGGGTGGGCGTGTCATAGCCCTTGGCGGTGACCGCCTGGAGCAATTCGTCGGACAGGCCGAGATCGGCAAATTTCATAAGCTAACGGTGTTCCGGAAATAGCGTCTGCGCCCCTTCCCCCCGGTCAGGCCGCCGCTTCGCCCGGCCCAGCGGACCCCATGCGAAGCTGGCGCGCCCTAGGCCGAAAGGCGGCGCAAAGTCAAGGTAAAGCGGGAATGTGGCAGGTTGATGCAGGCAACCTAGTCGGCGGTTTCGACGATCTGCCGGAATCCGGTGACGGTGCAGTTGGTTCCGTTGCGGGCGAGCAGCTGATCGCGGCCCTGGCAGATCATCCCGTCGGCGTTCTTGGCGACAAGAAAGCCCGAGTAATAGGCCTGGGCCTGGCACGACTTGGATAGCGCGGCGCTGACCGTGCGGCGATCGCGCAACATCATGATCAGGCGGTTGCCCCCGGCCGGCTGGACCCCGATGATCCCGGCGACGGGCACGCATTTGCCCATCTTCTTTTCCTTGTAGCGCGGCATCCCCGGCTGCGGTTCGAAATCGGGGGCGAACATCGATGGCATGATCGGCATCGGCGCCGGGCGCGGGGCGATGCGGATGGTGATCCGTTCCTCGATCCGCACCTGCTGCGCCGGGGCGGGATGGATGTAATCGGCCAAGGCCTGCAGCCCTTCGGCGCTGGCCCGCGAGACCGGCGCCGCCGCCGCGGCCAGCCCGGCCTGTTCCGCCAGCGGCACGCGCGCATCGTCCACCGCAACCGCCGCGGGCAGCATCAGCACCAGGGGTGCAAGCAGGTGGGCCAGGGGGTTCATCGCCTCGCGTGTTTAAGGACAAGTCTTGAACCACCGCTTAACCCGCGCTGCGGCCCGTGCAAGAGGGTGCGTTGGCTCTTGCCCGGCCCTGTGCCATATCCGCCGCCGATGAGCCTGCCGCCCGACCCATTTCTGACCGACCTTGCGACCGTGCTTGGCCCGCGCGGGCTGAGCCGCGATGGTGACGTGATCGAACCCTGGCTGAGCGACTGGCGCGGGCGCTTTCACGGCGCGGCGCTGGCCCTGGCGTCGCCCGCCAGCACTGCCGATGTGGCCGCTGTCATGACGCTGTGCGCGCGCTACGGCGTCGCTGTGGTGCCCCAGGGCGGCAACAGCGGGATGTCGGGCGGCGCCACCCCCGACCCGAGCGGGCGCGCCCTGCTCCTTTCGCTGCGCCGGATGAACGCGATCCGCACGATCGACCTGGCCGAGCGGCAGGCGGTGTGCGAGGCCGGGGTCGTGCTGCAGGTGCTCCATGAAGCGGCCGAAGCACAGGGCCTGCGCTTTCCGCTGACGCTGGGCGGCAAGGGATCGGCGACGATCGGCGGGCTGATCTCGACTAATGCCGGCGGCACCCAGGTGCTGCGCCACGGGGTGATGCGGGCGCAGGTGCTGGGGCTGGAAGCGGTGCTGCCCGATGGCCAGGTGTTCGATGCCTTGACCCCGCTGCGCAAGGACAACCGCGGCTTCGATCTCAAGCAGTTGTTCATCGGTTCGGAAGGCACGCTGGGGATCGTCACCGCCGCAACGCTGCGGCTGGTCCCCGCAGTAGCCGAACGCGTGGTCGTCTGGGCCGGGCTCGCATCGATCCACGACGCCCGCGCGCTGCTGCTGCATTGCGAGGCGGCGCTGGGCCGGGCGCTGGAGGGATTCGAAGTCTTGCCTCAGCCTTGTCTCGATTCGGTGCTGGCCTATCTGCCCGATGCCCGTGCCCCGCTGGCCGGGCCGCACCCCTGGCACGCGCTGATCGAAGTCGTCAGCGACAGCGCGGACGGGACAGACCTGCGCGGCGCGGTCGCCGCCGCGCTGGTCTCTGCCTTTGAGCGCGGGCTCATCCGGGACGGCGTGGTCTCGACCAGCGAAAGCCAGGCCGACGCGTTCTGGACCCTGCGCGATTCGGTCTCGGCCGCCGAACGCGCGCGCGGACCCGCGATGCAGCACGATATCTCGGTGCCCGTCGCCGCGATGCCCGCCTTCATCGAGCAGGCCAGCGCCGCGATCGAGGCGGCCTGGCCCGGAACCCGCGCGATCGGCTATGGCCACCTGGGCGACGGCAACATCCACTTCCACGTCGGCGCGCCGGCCGGGGCGGACCGCGCCGCCTGGGAAGCCGCCGACGGCAAGGCGATCAGCCGCCGGGTCCACGATCTGGTCAGCGCCGCGGGCGGATCGATCTCTGCCGAACACGGGATCGGCCAGCTCAAGCTGGACGAGCTGGCCCGGCTGGGCGACCCGGTCAGGCTTGCGCTGATGCGCCAGGTCAAGGCGGCGCTCGATCCGGGTGAATTGCTCAACCCAGGCAAGCTGGTCGCGCTTGCACCGGCCAGCGGCAACGCCTAAAGGCGCGTTCTCGACCCCGGGCGCGCCCCGGTAAAGCCAATATCCGCACCAATTGGAGACCTCCCGATGGCCAGCGCGCCGCACGCCAACAACCTGCCGCTGTTCTACAACGACCTGATGCCGCTCAACAGCCGCGATCACGGCAACTGGCACAGCCGCACCACCGATCAGGCCAAGTGGCTGGTCGGACAGCACGCCATCCCGCTGACGGCCGAGGAATTCGTTCACGCCTCGCGCAGCTATCCGATCGTTTTTTCGATGGGCGAGCCTTCGGTTCCGCTGGGCCTGATGGGGCTGAACGAAGGCGTCAACACCTTCATCGACGACGAAGGCCGCGCCGGCGAACAGGTCTATATCCCGGCCTATGCCCGCCGCTATCCCTTCATCCTGGCCAAGCTGAACGCGGAAACCGAAGAACTGTCGCTGTGCTTCGACCCGACCACCGACCTGATCGGCGAGTTCGAGGATGGCGCAGCGCTGTTCGCCAACGACGAACCCAGCGAGACCTGCAAGGCAACACTGGAGTTCTGCCGCAATTTCGAGGAAGCGGGCTTTCGCACCCAGTCCTTCGTCGAGGAACTGAACAAGCACGAGCTGCTGATGGACGGCGAGGTCGCGATCCAGCAGGCCGGCAACGACCAGCCGTTCGTCTATCGCGGCTTCAAGATGGTCAACCAGGAAAAGCTGCGCGAACTGCGCGGCGACGTGCTGCGCCAGTGGAACCAGAACGGCATGCTGGCGCTGATCTTTGCCCACCTGTTCAGCCTTGAACTGATGAGCAACGTCTTCGCCCGCCAGGTCCAGCAGGGCAAGGGTCCGGTCCCGGTCCTGACCAACTGAGCGCAGCAAAGCCCGATCCCGCGCCGCAGTAAGGCGCGGGATTCGGCCAATTTGTTCGTTTGCGCCACGCCAGGGCTTGTCATGGCCGGGCAATAGGCTTATCTTTCAAATGTCTTGCCGGTGCTTCCCTCATGGCCCGGCTTGGCATTGGTGCACTTTGTGCACCTCCTCCCTGAACCTTGGCCACCTCGTGCAGCTTGCACGAGGTGGTTTTTTATCGGCTATTCGGCCGCGACGGCCCAGTCGCCCGCATCGTCGGCCTGGCCCAGTTCGGCGACCCGCGAAGCCAGCCGCTCGGTCAGCCCGGCCAGCACGTCGACCACCGCGGCGAATCCCGGTCCCGGTTCGGTCAGGGCGTGATCGAGATAGCAGCTGCGATCGACCTCGATCTGCAGGCCGTGCACGCCATCGTCGGGGGCGGCATGGCGCTCCAGGACATAGCCGCCGGCGTAGGGGCGGTTGTGCCCGGCCTCGCGCCGGACCTCGTTGAAATAGCCGAAGGCCGCTGCCACTAACGTGCCGTGGCACGACACCCCGAAGCGGTCGCCGACCACGAAGACGCTGGGCGGACGCGGGCCGCGCAGCCCCAGCGGCGGCATCGAATGCAGGTCGATCAGCAGCGCCGCGCCCCAGCGTTTGCGCAGCCGCGCCAGCTCGCCCGCCAGCGCCGTGTGATAGGGGGTGTGGATCGCGGCGATGCGCCCGGCCAGCTCCTCTTCCGTCAGCCGCTGCTTCCAGATTTCGCCCAATCCGTGGATCCGGCGCGGGATCAGGCCCAGCCCGCTGCGCGCCCGCAAACCGATTGGCCGCGCCCCGCGATCCGGGCTGCCGCGCACCAGCATGTCCCAGTCGACATCGTCATCGGCGCGGTTGAGATCGATCATCGCGCGCGGCGCATTGGCGACCAGCAAGGCCGCCCCGGTGCGCCGCGCCACTTCGCGCCCCAGCAGATCGGCATAGCGGTCTTCCAGCCGCAGCGCCGCGGCGCGGGGGTGGCGCATCCGCGCGGTCAGTTCGGCCGGATAGGCCCGCCCGGCATGCGGCACGGCAATCAGGACGGGGACCGACGACGGTTGCGGCGACCACAGCGCAAAGGCCGGCTCGTCCGCCGTGCCGGGGAGGCATCCCAAATCGCGTCGCGGCGATTCGCCGGGACCAGAGGCTGCGCGCGTCATGGCCCAAGTGCTGGCGCGGATTGCGCCCCGTGTCAAAGTCGGTCAGTGAAAAAACCGGGCGAGAATGTTAACCGTTCGGGTGTATAGGTTCTGGCCAATGGCAGCCGTTCCGGCGGCCTCAAGCAACCCGTGGTGGAAACCAGTCGCGATGATCCGCATCCTGCTTGCCGAAGATGAAGAGGCGATGCGCACCTACCTGGCGCGCGCGCTGCAGAATGCCGGATACGAGGTGATCGCCGTCGATCGCGGCACCGCCGCCCTGCCCCTGCTCGAAATGGGCGACTTCGACCTGCTGCTGTCGGACATCGTCATGCCCGAAATGGACGGGATCGAACTGGCCCAGCGTTGCGCCGAAATCAGCCCCAAGACCAAGGTCATGTTCATCACCGGCTTCGCCGCAGTGACCCTCAAGGCCAGCCGCGAGGCGCCTCAGGCCAAGGTCCTGTCCAAGCCGTTCCACCTGCGCGACCTGGTGATGGAGGTCGAACGGATTTTCGGCCAGCAGGCCCACGCCAGCATCTGATTCGGCGGGGGTACCAACCCCTCTCCCCAGGTCCGTTCGCGTCGAGCGTAGTCGAGACGCGAACGGGACTTGGTGCTGTGACATCGAGCGCAGCAAGTCCGGGCTTGCCAATCCGAAAGTGCCCGGCTAATGGCGCTCCCCTGTCCGGGGCGACGGCCTCGGGCAGACTTTGATTGGTGCGGGCGTATAGCTCAGTGGTAGAGCACTATGTTGACATCGTAGGGGTCGCAAGTTCAATCCTTGCTACGCCCACCATTCGCAAAAAAGCCCCGGTTTCCCGGGGCTTTTTCGTATCCAGCCATTGGCGGAGGGCTACTTCCCCTGCCAGTTCGGCTTGCGCTTCTCGGCGAAGGCGAGCGAGCCTTCGCGGGCGTCGGCGCTGGTGAAGACCGGGGCGATGTAGGCGGCCTGCTTCTGCCACATCTCTTCATCGCTCCACGAATGCGAATCGCGGATGATCGCTTTCGAGGCGATCAGGGCGAGCGGGCCGTTGGCGGCGACCGCCTTGGCCAGTTCCTTGGCGCCGTCGATCGCCGGGCCGTCGACGATGCGGTTGACGAAGCCCAGATCGAAAGCGCGGGCCGCATCGATGAAATCGCCGGTCAGCGCCAGTTCCATCGCGATCCGCGGCGGGATCTGGCGCGGCAGCTTGATCAGCCCGCCGGCGGCGGCGGCCAGCCCGCGTTTGGCCTCGGGAATGCCGAACTTCGATCCGGCATTGGCGACGATCAGATCGCAGCTCAGCGCGAGTTCCATGCCCCCGGCCAGGGCATAGCCGTCGACCGCGGCGATCACCGGCTTTTTCGGGGTCCATTCGGTCAGCCCGCCGAACCCGCGGCCTTCGATGCTGGGCCGTTCGCCGCGCAGGAAGCCCTTGAGGTCCATGCCCGAACAGAACGTCCCGCCGGCCCCGGTGAGGATCGCGCAGCGCAGATCGTCCTCGGCATCGAGGCGGTCCATCGCCGCCGAAATGCCTTCGGCCTGGGCCTTGTTCATCGCGTTCTTGGCTTCGGGCCGGTTCATCGTGACGATCAGCACGCCATCTTCGACTGCGGTCAGGACTGGGTTTTCGTCGCTCATGCCATGGATCCTCTCGACTGGCGTTTAACCGGACGATTAAGCCCCCGCGGCGGCGGCGTCCAGCCCTTACTTGCGCGGCGCAGTTGCTCTGCTAAGGGGAACCGAACCTCCCCCGGGAAGACGAGAGAACGCATGGCCAAGATCAAGGTGAAGAACCCGGTCGTCGAAATCGACGGCGACGAAATGACCCGCATCATCTGGCAGTGGATCCGCGAACGGCTGATCCTGCCCTACCTTGATATCGACCTCAAATATTACGACCTCAGCGTCGAAAAGCGCGACGAGACCAACGACAAGATCACGGTCGATTGCGCCAATGCGATCAAGCAGTATGGCGTCGGGGTAAAGTGCGCGACGATCACCCCCGACGAAGCCCGGGTCGAGGAATTCAAGCTCAAGAAGATGTGGAAGTCGCCCAACGGCACGATCCGCAACATCCTGGGCGGGGTGGTGTTCCGCGAACCGATCGTGATGCAGAACGTGCCCCGGCTGATCCCCGGCTGGACCGATCCGATCGTGGTCGGCCGCCACGCCTTTGGCGATCAGTACAAGGCAACCGATTTCCTGGTTCCCGGCCCCGGCAAGCTGCGGCTGGTGTGGGACGGAGACGACGGCAGCAAGATCGACGAAGAGGTTTTCCAGTTCCCCAGCCCCGGCGTGGCGCTGGCGATGTACAACCTCGATGATTCGATCCGCGATTTCGCCCGCGCCAGCTTCCACTATGGCCTCAATCTCGGCTGGCCGGTCTACCTGTCGACCAAGAACACCATCCTCAAGGCCTATGACGGGCGCTTCAAGGACCTGTTCCAGGAAGTGTTCGAAAGCGAAGGCTTCAAGGAGCAGTTCGCCGCCAAGGGGATCGTCTACGAACACCGCCTGATCGACGACATGGTCGCCTCCGCGCTCAAGTGGTCGGGCAAGTTCGTCTGGGCCTGCAAGAACTATGACGGTGACGTCCAGTCGGACCAGGTCGCGCAGGGCTTCGGCAGCCTTGGCCTGATGACCTCGGTGCTGCTCACCCCGGACGGCAAGACCGTGGAGGCCGAGGCCGCCCACGGCACCGTCACCCGCCATTACCGCCAGCACCAGCAAGGCAAGCAGACCAGCACCAATCCGATCGCCAGCATCTTCGCCTGGACCCGCGGGCTGATCTATCGCGGCAAGTTCGACGACACGCCCGATGTGACGCGCTTTGCCGAAACGCTGGAAAAGGTCTGCGTCGACACCGTCGAAGGCGGCCAGATGACCAAGGACCTGGCGATCCTGATCGGCCCCGACCAGCCGTGGCTGACCACCGAGGGCTTCTTCGAGGCGATTGTCCAGAACCTCGAAAAGGAAATGGCGAACTGGAAGTAAGGTCCAGTCGCCTGCAGCGATTTTACGGCGGTCCGGACATCCGGGCCGCCGTTTTCGTATGTGGGGCCGTGACAAGCGGGCGCATGGTGCCATAGGACGGCACTATGGCCGGCACCGAACCCCTCATTTCCACCTCGATCCTGTCCGATGCGCTGGTGATCCTGGGGGCGGCGGGAATTGTCATTCCGCTGTTCGCGCGGTTTCGCATCACTCCGGTGATCGGCTTCATCCTGGTTGGCATCCTGGTCGGGCCGTCGGGGCTTGGGGCTTTCGTTGGGCAGATGCCCTGGCTGGGTTATGTGACCATCAGCGACGTTCACAGGCTGGAGCCGTTTGCCGAGTTCGGCATCGTCATGCTGCTGTTCACCGTGGGGCTGGAGCTGTCGTTCAGCCGCCTGTGGGACATGCGGCGGCAGGTGTTCGGGCTGGGTGCGCTGGAGCTGATTGGCTGTGCGGCGCTGATCGCGCTGGGGCTGATCGTGCTGGGCAATTCGCCCGCGACGGGTATGGCGCTGGGCCTCGCCCTCGCCCTGTCATCGACCGCGCTGGTGCTGCGCATTGTTGATCCAAATCGTCCGGTGGGCAAGGCCGCGCTTGCGATGCTGCTTTTCGAAGACATCGCCTTGATCCCGATCATCTTTCTGCTGGGCGCAATGGGCCGCGGGACGGAGGCGCAGACCACA